>JBCCFK010000105.1:0-13383 GCA_039029775.1 Actinomycetota bacterium
CAAGGTGGTCGACGGTCTCATCCGCCGAGGCGTCGAGATCATCGATCATCGCCAGCTGCCGGTCCACGTCTCGGGACACGCTCGGCGGGGTGAGATCCGAACGTTGCTGCGTCACGCCCGACCGGAGTGGTTCGTGCCCGTTCACGGGGAGTTCCATCACCTCGTGGCCCATCTGGAGCTGGCCGAGGGACTCGGCATGCCCGAGGACCGGCTGCTGCTGGCCACCGACGGCGACCAGGTGGTCTTGGCCGACGAGGGTCTGTCGCTCCGTGAGGAGGTCACGCCGGGCGGCTACACCTTCGTCCACGGCGACCTGACCGAGGACGACCACGACGTGTTCAGAGAGCGCCTCATCCTCGGCGACGAGGGTGTCGTCATGGCCACGGTCACGGCGGACCTCGCGGCCGGGACGTTGATCGGCGATGTCCGGGTCACCAGTCGCGGGTGGCTCGGCGACGAGCACTACGACGAGCTGACCGACCAGGTCGAGGCCGAACTGCACGTCGCCGTGATGGCTGCGCTGGGGGAGGACGAGATCTCCCAGGAGGTCCTCGAACGGCGCGTTCGCCGCGCGGTCGGTGGATTCGTCAACTCCAGGACGGGGCGGCGACCGATGATCGTCCCCCTCGTCACCGTCGTCTGACGCCTGCGCCGGCGTGTCGCGAACCTGCCGCGGTCTCTGGGACCGCGGCAGGTGGGACGGCCCGCCCAATTCGCGCGGAGCGCGCGCACGAACGCGCGGAGTGAAGTTACGCCGTGGGTCATGGGGATGGTGTTAGCGTTGTTCCCACTGTGGCCAAGACAACGCGATCCTCGGGTCGCGGATCGAGCCGTGGCAAGAGCCGCGCGTCCGCGACGAAGAAGAAGTCACCCGCCAAGCCCAAGAACCAGGGGCCAGGGCGCGTCTCGACCGCCGTCGAGACCGCGTTCGACGGGCGCCAGGCCGACGTGTGGGGCGTGGTCCTCATCGCGCTCGGGCTGCTGGCGGGGCTCGGGCTGTACCTCGACCTCGCCGGGCCTGTCGGCGAGGGCTTCAGGGTGGGCTTCGGCGCCATCCTGGGACTCGCCCGCGTCATCGTGCCGCCCGCGCTGGTCGCGCTGGGCGCCGCCCTGATCTTCGGGCGTGGCAGCACGAGCGAGCCGAACGAGACCTCGGCCAGCGATCGCCTGGCCCGATTCAGCATCGGCGCGATCCTGTTGTTCATCGCCGTCGCCGGCGCCCTCCACCTCGGACGGAGCAAGCCGAGCTGGGGCGACGAGGTCGACGACTTCATCGATGCCGGCGGGGTCGTCGGTTACGCGATCGGCGCGCCGCTGGAACTGCTGCTCTCGATCTGGGGCGCGAGCCTGGCACTGATCACGATCGGTGTGATCGGCGTGGTGATCATCACGGGCCTGTCCCTGCTCGACGCCGGGCGCCTCGTCAAGCGGGGCCTCCTCGCGGTCGGTCGCTCCCTGGCCAAGGCCCTCAACATCGCCCTCGGCGACGAGCGACGCCCCGAGGAGGCCGACGATCTCCCGCCCGAGCATCCGGTCATCTCCATCAACGGCAAGCCCGCGCAACTGTTCGACCAGGACGAGGCGGTGCTCGACCTGACCGCCGCCGAGAAGCCGACCCACGAGCTCCCCGCAGAGGGGGATGAGCCTGCGCCGGTCAAGGCGAAGGGCACCAAGAAGGTCAAGGTCGAGATTCCCGAGCCGACCGCCACCGAGCAACTCGAGATCGAACTCGGCCCCGCAGCGAAGGGGTCCCCCTGGAAGCTGCCCTCGGCCAAGATGCTCAACCGGTCGAAGGATCAGGACATCAACCAGGCGGCCGTCGAAGAGCGAGGCCGCGTCCTGGAGCGGGCGCTCGCGGCCCACGGCGTCGAGACCCGTCTGGTCGGCATGGTCGTCGGACCGACGGTCACGCGCTACGAGCTCGAGCTCGGACCGGGCGTGAAGGTCGCCCGCGTCACGAGCCTGAACAAGGACATCGCCTACGCGATGGCGTCGCCTGACGTGCGCATCCTGGCGCCGATTCCCGGCCGCCAGGCGATCGGCGTCGAGGTGCCCAACACCGACCGCGCCGTCGTGGCCCTCGGCGACATCCTCGGTTCGCCCGAGGCCCGGCGTGCCACCGGCGCCCTCGAGGTCGCCGTGGGGCGTGACATCAACGGCAAGTCCGTGATGATGAACCTCGCGAAGATGCCCCACATCCTCATCGCCGGCGCCACCGGCGCGGGCAAGAGCTCCTGCATCAACTCGAGCGTGACCTCGGTGCTGATGCGGACCACCCCCGATCAGGTCCGCATGATCCTGATCGACCCGAAGATGGTCGAGATGTCGCAGTACGAGCGGGTCCCGCACCTGCTCACCCAGCCGGTCATCGACCCCAAGAAGGCCGCCAACGCCCTCCAGTGGGCGTGCCGAGAGATGGATCGCCGCTACGAGCTGCTGTCCGAGGTGGGCTATCGCGACATCGACGGGTACAACTCGGCCTACGACAAGGGCACCATCGAAGCGCCCCCGGGCGCCATCGACGCCGAGGGCAACCCCAAGACCTACCCCCGGCTGCCGCTCATCCTCGTCGTCGTCGACGAGCTCGCCGACCTGATGATGGTGGCGGCCCGCGATGTCGAGGACTCGATCTGCCGCATCGCCCAGAAGGCCCGAGCCGTGGGCATCCACCTGGTCATCGCCACCCAGCGCCCGTCGACCAACGTGATCACCGGTGTGATCAAGGCGAACGTGCCCGCCCGGCTGGCGTTCGCCGTGTCGAGACTCACCGACAGCCGTGTGATCCTGGACCAACCCGGCGCCGAGCGCCTCGTCGGCCAGGGCGACATGTTGCTGCTCGACCCCAAGAGCTCGAGCGCCAACCGGATCCAGGGCGCATGGGTCACCGAGGAAGAGGTCAAGTCGATCGTCGCCGCCTGGCGCAAGCAGGCCAAGGACCTCGAAACCGAGGACGACGCGACGATCACGTCCGAGTCGATCACCGAGGTGCAACAGCCGGCATCGGCCGACGGCCTCCCTGGCGGCACCACCGGTGACGAGGAGGAGGACGAACTGCTTCTCAAGGCGATGGAGCTGGTCGTCGAGTCACAGTTGGGGTCCACGTCGATGCTGCAGCGAAAGCTCCGCGTGGGTTTCGCGCGGGCCGGTCGGCTGATGGACCTCCTCGAAGAACGCGGCGTCGTCGGCCCCTCCGAGGGCTCCAAGGCCCGCGACGTGCTGATGAGCCCCGAAGACCTCGAGTCGGCCCGCGCGGGCGTCTAGCGGCCCTAGGCGCCGAGGATCAGGATCACCGCGTAGGCGGCGAGGAGCAGGAGCCCGACGCCACGCTGGAAGCTGTGGCGCACGACGCCCCAGCCGACCACGAAGAGACTGACGACCCCGAGGGCGATGAGGCTGGGCGTGACCGACTCCTCGATCACGCCGTTGCCCAACACCCCGGCGAGGCCGGCGACGGCCAGGGCGTTGAAGAGGTTCGAGCCGAGGACGTTCCCGATGATGAGGTCGACCGCGCCACGCCGGGCGCTGGCAACCGTCGTCGCCAGCTCGGGGAGGCTGGTGCCGATGGCGACGACGGTCAGCCCGATGAACGCCTCGGAAGCACCGAACTCCTCGGCGATGTCGACGGCGCCGGTCACCATCAACTGGGCACCGACGAGCACGCCGATCAGGCCCACGATCGCTCTGACGATCGAGTTCGTCACCTCGCCCGGTTCGGCCCCTGGGGCACCCGGCACGTCTTCGGTCCCCGGTCCCCGCGCCACCAACACGGCGGCGACCGCCATCCCGACGAGCAACACGACACCCTCCCAGCGGGTGAGCGTGCCGTCGATCACGAAGGCGCCGAAGAGCAAGGTGGAGAGCAGCATCAGCGCACCCTCGCGGCGCATCACGTCGCGGGAACCGCTGATGGCGGTGATCACCGCCCCGATGCCCAACACGAGGCTCAGGTTCGCCGCGTTCGAGCCGAGCACGTTGCCGATCGCCAGGTCGATCGTGTCCCGCTGCGCCGCGGCGATGCCGCTGACCACCATCTCGGGCAACGAGGTCCCGAGGCCCACGACGAGCGCGCCGACGATCACCGGAGACACGCCGAGGTGCTCCGACACGGTCTCGGCGGCTCGGACGGCCATGTCCGCACACCAGGTCAACATGACCAGGCCGGCCACGAGCGCCAGGATCGACAGGGCCATCAGCGCTCCGTTGCCACTGGGAACATGGGAGTGGACGATACCGTTGACCCCACACAGGACCGATCGTCAGCCCCCTAGGAGGTCCCGTCACATGGGCAAGCGCATCATGCTCTTCCTCGCCACCAACCTCGCCATCATGGTGCTGCTCGGCATCGTGCTCGGCATCGCCGCAGGCCCACTGGGTCTCAACACATCCGGCTACGTCGGCCTGCTGATCGTCTCGTTGGTCATCGGCTTCGGAGGAGCGTTCATCTCGTTGGCGATGTCGAAGACCATCGCCAAGTGGACCACCGGTGCTCAGGTCATCGAACAGCCGCGCAACGACGCCGAGCGATGGGTCATGGAGACCACGCATCGCCTGGCCGATCAGGCCGGCATCGGCCGCCCCGAGGTCGCGATCTGGGACTCGCCCGACCTCAACGCCTTCGCCACCGGCGCTCGACGGGACAACTCGTTGGTCGCGGTGAGCACGGGGCTGCTGCGCTCGATGCGCCAGGAGGAAGCCGAGGCGGTTCTCGCGCACGAGATCGCTCACATCGCCAACGGCGACATGGTCACGCTGACGCTCATCCAGGGCGTCCTCAACACCATCGTGGTGTTCCTGTCCCGAATCCTCGGCCGCATCGTCGACCGCACGGTCTTCAACAACCGCGACGGCGGCTACGGCATCGGGTACTTCATGGTGACGATCCTGTTCCAGATCGTGTTGGGCTTCTTCGCCAGCATGATCGTCATGTGGTTCAGCCGTCGTCGTGAGTTCCGGGCCGATGCCGGGGGAGCGTCGCTCACGAGCAACGCCGCCATGGCCGCAGCGCTCGAGCGCCTGATGCTCGCCAGCGCAGCGCCGCCGCAGGCGGAGCTACCGGAGAACATGGCGACCATGGGGATCCGCGGCGGCAAGCCGACGGGCATCCGGGCGCTGCTCATGACACACCCGCCGCTCGAGGACCGCATCGCCGCCCTCCGCTCCGCGGCGTAAGCGAGCGCGGCGAAGCGAGCCAGGATCTGTGGAGGGTTTGCGGCACCGCAAACCGTTCACAGATCGTTCTCAGCAGTCACCCCTGTGGGGTTCGTGACCCGAGGGTTCCTCAGCCCTCCCAGTCGGGCTTCGGGGCCTGGGCGTCGCCGGCGGTGTCCTCGGCCTCTTCGATCTTGTCGGCGAGCTTTCGGAGCTTCGGCGCCATCGCCTCGCCCTCGTCCACCTCGCCCAGGAACTCGGGGAGCCGGATGCCGACGTTGGCCGCCAGCTCGTGCATCGGGGGCAGCGACCCCATGAGGCCCGACAGGAAGTTGGCCGTCTGTGAGCCGTTGCCGTTCCCGCTTCCACCGCCACCGTCCCAGACGGTGATGGTGTCGATCTGGAGGTTGGAGATCGCCTTGACCTGCTCCTCGACGAGCTTCGGCATCTGATCGACGATCATCATGAGTGCTGCGAGCTCGGCGGAACCGCCGGCCTTGTCCATCATCGAACCGAGACCCTCGGCACGCTGGGTCAGCGAGGCCAGGTAACCGGCGGCCTCGGCTTCCATCACGGCCTTGAGGCCGTCGGCCTCACCCTGCTTGAGGCGCCGCACCTGCTCGGCTTCGGCCTCGGCGAGGGTGGTGATCCGTTCCTTCTCGATCTCGGCGGGGACGACCACGTTGGCGTATTCGGTGGCGCGCTCGCGCTCGGCACGCTGCTTCTCGGACTCTTCCTCGGCCCGGTACGACTCTTCGGCGGCCTTCGCCTGCGAGACGCGTTCGGCTGCGATCGCGAGGCGTTCGGCCTCGGCCTCCTGCTGACGACGCAGCGAGTCCGAGTTCGCCACGGTCACCTTGGCGGTGTTCTCACCCTCGGTCGCCTGCGCGTTCGCCTCGGCGACCCGGATGCGCTGCTCACGCTGCGCCTCCGCTGAGCCGATCTCGCCGTCGCGTTCCTGCTGCGCGACCTGGACCTTCGCCTCGTTGATGGCTCGGGCTGCGGCTTCCCGACCCAGGGCGTCGATGTAGCCCGACTCGTCGGTGATGTCCTGGATGTTGACGTTGATCAGCTCGAGGCCAACCTTGCGGAGCTCGACCTCGAGGGCGCCGGTGATGTTGTGGATCAGGCGCTCGCGGTCGGCGTTGATCTCCTCGATGGGCATGGTGGCGATCACCACGCGCATCTGGCCGAAGATGATGTCTCGGGCCAGGGCCTCGATCTCGGCGATCTCCTTGTGGAGGAGACGCTCGGCGGCGTTCTCCATGACACCCGGTTCCTTGGACACGGCGACCGTGAACGTGGCGGGGGTGTTCACACGGATGTTCTGCTGCGACAGCGCACCCTGGAGCTGGATGTCGATGGGGATCGGGGTCAGGTCGAGCCAGGCGTAGCCCTGCACGATGGGGAGCACCAGCGCACCGCCGCCCTGGTAGAGCTTGGCCGACTCGCCGGTACCGCCGGTGCGGCCGTAGACCACCAGGATGCGGTCCGACGGGCAGCGCTGGTAGCGGCTGGCCACGAACATGATGAGGCCGAAGATGACGGCGACACCGAAGATGACGAGGGCGATGACTGCCATGGGGGGTTCCCTTTCAGGCTCGTTCGACGAGGACGGTTGTGGGATCGATCACGCCGGTGACCCGGACGCGGGAGGAACTGGCGATGTCGGCTTCGTCGTCGGTGAGGGCGTTGACGACGCTGACGCGCCCTGATGCGGTGACCTCGACCTTGCCCTGACCCGAGCGGTTGGCAGGGACGGTGAGGTAGACGGAGCCGGTCGCGCCGATGGTCGAGGAGTAGTCGACGTTGCCCGACGAGGCGAGCTTGCGGGCTTGGACGAAGAGGAAGCCGGCGATGAAGAAGAACCCGAACCCGACGCCGATGCCCAAGAGGATCGACGACGTGGCGCCCCAATCCGCCTGACGCGCGGCGAGTCCGGCCCAGCCGAAGCCGCCGAAGAACGCGGTGAGGCTTCGGATCGACAGGAAGCCGCCGCCATCGGACGCGTCGACGTCGATGTCGGAGTCGAACTCCATGTCGAACCCGAAGATCATCATCAGGATCTGGATGGCCAGGAATCCGGATGCGACCAGGGCGATCACGAGAAAGAACAAACTCATCGAACGCTGCCGCTCCCTTCTGGAGATGTCCCGCTGAACACGGCGGTCCGATACCAAAATAATCGGCCGCCCGGCCCGAGGTCTGAGGATTCGTGATCTGCGCCGCCGAGTTGACGCGCTTTGTGGTCAGACCACGAAGCGCGTCAACTTCGTCTGCGTTGGCCACGAGTGGAGCACCGAGCGGGATGTTGCACAAGTCCACGTTGGCACCCGAACGGCTTCCATGCCGGCCCCGACGGTCGGGTTTTGCCTGGTCAGGGAGAGATTCGGTCCTCCGTGAACCGATCCGTGGGCTCGGTTCGACAAGTTCGTGTCAGGCCGGATCCCACCGTGACGGGGCGCCGGTGTCGATACTTGATGAGGACCAGGAACCAGGCAGACGGACGTGGTGGAACAGGAGTGGACCGACGCCGATGACCAGGCGTTGCTCGCACGGATCGCCAGAGGCGACCGGGCGGCCCTCGAGACCCTCTATCGCGTCCATGCCGGTTGGGTCACCGCTCGACTGAGCCGGCGCTGCGGCGAGGCCGAACTCGTCGACACCGCGCTGCAGGACACCTTCCTCGCCGTGTGGAAGAGCGCCAAGAAGTACAAGCGCGAGGGCGACGTCGGGGCGTGGATCTGGGGCATCGCCGTGCGTCGGCTGATCGACCAGATGCGGAAGCGCAAGCCCACCCCGATGGACGTGCTCCCGCTGCGCACGACCTCCACCGCCAGTGCCGAGCAGGAGCTGATGGACGTCGCGGTCGGGGGTGAGCTCGGAGCCGCCTTCGCCGATCTGGAACCCGAGCTGCAACAGGTGCTCGTCGCCACGGCGGTCGACGGGCTGTCAACCAAGGAAGCAGCCGATCTCCTGGGCATCCCCCAGGGAACGGTGAAGACCCGGCTCATGCGGGCCCGGGAACGGATGAGAGCGACACTGCCATGACCGATCTCCCTCTCGACCCTCAACTCGCGCAGCGGTACGCCACCGGCCAGCTGTCGACGGCCGAGGCCGTCCAGGTGGAGCAGGCCATGGACCGCTCCGGTCAGTGGCGGGCTCTGGTGGGCACGCACGTGCCGGCGGAGCGTCTCGATCTGAACTTCATGGCGATCGCGGTGGAGCTCGATGCCCCCAAGCGGGGGCGTGTCGAGCGGGTGATGGTTCGCCTCGGGCTCGATGAACACGTGGCTCGACTCATGGCGGCGACACCGGTCCTCAGACGCTCCTGGTATTTGGCGTCGTTCCTGGTGCTCTTCTTCGGACTGGCGGCCGCCGGCACCGAGAACACCGGCAGTATCGGTTTCTTCCTGGCGGTCGCACCGATCGTGCCGGTTCTCGGCGTGGCCCTTGCCTACGGACCGGCGGTCGATCCCGCGCACGACATGACCGTGGCCACCCCCGTCAGCGGGTTCCGGCTCCTGCTGTTGCGATCGGTCGCCGTCCTGGCGACCAGTGTCGTCTTCGGTGGTGTCGCCGCGGTGATCGTGGCGCCCGACCACGGCCTCGAGGTCCTGGCGTGGATGCTGCCGGCTCTGGCGCTCACCGCCGCCACACTCGCGTTGGCGACCGTCGTCCCGACGCGGTCGGCAGCGGGCGTGACGATCGGTGTCTGGCTGGTGGTGGTCACCATCGTCGGTCAGGCCGCGACCGACCTGACCCTGTTCGGCGGCATCGCACAGCCGATCTACCTGGCGCTCGCCGTGATCGCGGGCATCGTCGTCGTCATGCGTCGCGAGGTGTTCGAGGTCGCCGGGGTCGGAGCATGAGTGCCGCGGCCGTCCGGGTGGACGAGCTGGGCCACCGCTATGGCGACCGCGTGGCGCTCAGCGATCTCAGCGTGAGTGCCCCTCGGCGGCGTGGTCACCGTGCTCGGGCCCAACGGCGCCGGCAAGACCACGCTCCTGCGGAGCCTGGCGACGGTGCAGAAGCCGTCGAGCGGCGCGATTCACATCGACGGCCTCGACGTGTCGATCGAGCCCGACCGGACCGAGGCCCGCAGACGAATCGGCTATCTGCCCCAGGACCCCGAGTTCGCGCCTCGGGCCACCGTGTTCGACGTCGTCGACTACCTGGCCATCTGCAAGGAGCATCGAGATCGTCGCCGGCGTCACCTGGAGGTCCGCCGGGTCCTCGACGCGGTCGAGATGACCGATCGGGCCGGCGACCGCATCGCGTCGCTCAGCGGCGGGATGGTCCGCAGGGTCGCGCTGGCACAGGCGCTCTTGGGATCGCCTCGCCTGCTCGTGCTCGACGAGCCTGCGGCGGGCCTCGATCCCGACCAACGGCTGCGCCTGCGCGACATGTTGTCGACGCTGGGGGAGCGGGCCACCGTGGTGGTGTCGACCCACCTGACCGACGAGGCGGCGGCCGTCAGTTCGGCCGTGCTCGTCGTCGACGGCGGCGTCCTGCGCTTCCACGGGTCGCCGGCCCAGCTCACGAGCAGGGCACAGGGTCACGTCTGGGTCAGCGCACAGCCGCCGGTCGTCGCTCGTCGCACATGGCGCCTCCCCGACGGGTCCCACCGCTGCATCGGCGATCCGCCGCCGGATGCGCACCTGGTCACCCCCACGATGGAGGACGGCTACCTGATGCTCGTCTCGGATCCAGCCGCTGCCGTGGCCGCGTGAGCCTGGGCTCAGGCGGTCGGCCAGCTCCCGCGTCGACCGGCGCCGAACCGCGCACGCGGCGCGCCCTGGAGGCGGTCGGTCGGGTAGAACCCGCGTCGCACGCCCTTGGGCGCGACGGTGTCCTCGTCGGGTGACTGCTGCGGTTCGTTCTCTGCGGTCTGGTGGTCCACGTCGACTGATTCGGACGGTTCGACCGCCGACTGAGCCCGCTGACAGGTGTCACACCCGAATTGGGTCGAACGCGTCGGTGGGCGTGGGTCGGTCGGCCCGGGGCCGCAGCCGTCTGGCCCTCGCACCCGGTCGGTAGCCTCGGTTCGGTGACCAAGCGCTACTGGATCGAGACGCTCGGCTGCCCGAAGAACCAGGTCGACTCCGACAAGCTCGAGGGAACCCTGGTCGCTGACGGCTACGAGCTCGCCGAGGGGCCCGAGGGGGCCGACCTCGTGGTGGTCAACACGTGCGCGTTCATCGACGACGCTCGGCAGGAGAGCGTCGACACGGTGCTCCACCTCAGCGACAGTCGACCGGAGGGCGCGGAGCTGGTGGTGACCGGCTGCATGGCCGAGCGCTATGGCCCCGAACTCGCCGAGGCGCTCGGCGACGATGCGGACGCCGTGGTCGGGTTCGGGGTGCCGGTGTCCATCGGCACCAAGCCGGCGGTCCCGGCGTTCGACCTGCTGAACCTGCCCAGGCCCGCCAGCAGGGCACCGTGGGCGTACGTGAAGATCGCCGAGGGGTGCGACCGGGCATGCGGGTTCTGTGCGATCCCGACCTTCCGGGGCCCTCAGCGATCGCGCCCCATGGCATCGATCCTCGACGAGGTCGACGGGTTGGGTGCGCGCGAGATCGTGCTGGTCGCCCAGGACCTCGCCGCGTACGGCCGTGACCAGGGGGTCGGCGAGAGGTCGATCATCCCGCTCTACCGCTCGGTCGCCGAACGCGTCGAGTGGGTCCGGTTGCTCTATCTCTACCCGTCGGATCTCACCGACGAGCTGATCGGGACGATCGCCGACAGCGCGGTCCCGTACTTCGACCTCAGCCTCCAACACGTCTCGCGGCCGTTGATGCGCAGGATGCGTCGCTGGGGCGATGCGCCGCGGTTCCTCGAACGCATCGAGGCGATTCGCAGCCGGCGCGCCGATGCGGCGTTCAGGTCGAATTTCATCGTCGGCTACCCGGGCGAGACCGAGGCCGATCACGACGCACTCCTCGGGTTCGTCGCCGAGGCGGGCCTCGACTGGTGCGGCTTCTTCGCCTACTCCGAGGAGGCCGGGACCCATGCCGTCGACCTCGACGGCAAGGTCGATGCCGGGCTCATGCACGAACGGCTGGCCGAGCTCCGCGAGCTCCAGGACGGCATCACGGCGGCAAAACGTGACGAATTGCTCGGCTCGCGAGTCGAAGTACTGATCGACGATGTCGGTCAGGCTCGCAGCCATCGCGAAGCCCCGGAGATCGACGGTGTCATCTCCGTGCCGAGCGACCTGGAGCCGGGGACGTATGCCACGGTCACCGTGACCGAGGCGGCGGGTCCGGATCTGGTTGCGGTCTGACGGTCGTGCAGCCGGATGCCACCCGGTGTCCCCGTCCCGGAAGCGAATCCTTGACGCAACAGCCGCCTGTCACCGAGCGACAGTTCCCGATCATGGGGCTGGCGTCGCCGGCCAACATCATCACGTTCTCGCGGATCATGGTCTCGCCCGTGCTGTTCTGGCTGATCCTGGAGGCCGACGACACGGTCGGCACCTCGTGGGGCGCCTTCATCCTGGGGTTCGTGATGGGTGTCAGCGACCTGTTCGACGGGCGCGTCGCCAGGGCCTACGGGACCACCAAGTCGGGAGCGTTCCTCGATCCGCTGGCCGACAAGGTGGTCGTGATCGGCGCCGCCGTGTGTCTGGTCTCGGTCGATCGGCTCCACTGGCTCCCGGTCTCGATCATCATCGTGCGCGAGTTGTGGATCTCGGCCATCCGCATCGGGTTCGCCCGTCAGGGCCTGTCGGTGCCGGCCACGGTCCTGGCGAAGTGGAAGACGTTCATCCAGGGTCTCGCGCTGATGTTGGCGGTCCTTCCGCTGGTGGAGGACCAGCAGTGGCTGGTCGACGCGGGCATCTGGATCGCCGTGGTGATCACCGTGGTGACCGGCTGGCAGTACGTTCGCGACGGCGCATCCGTCGCCGACTGACTCAGCCCTCCGCCTTCGCCCGACTCGGAGCCACCCTCGGCGGCTCGTTGGGCATCTTGGGATACACCGGTGGCCACGGCGCGTCGCCGAGGCCGGCGGCCAGGTCGTCGGCGTACGCCGCGACGAGAGGTGTCAGGTCCTGCGGGTCGGCGTGCATGTCCCCCCATGGGTCGGGCGCGCCTGCCCGGTCCATGACCACGGGGATCGTCAGGTCGTCGGGATGGACGTCCTCGAGTTCGCTCCATGTGACAGGGGTCGAGACCTGCGCCCCGACGCGTGACCTCACCGACCACGCGCCGAACACGGTCTTGTGGGGCGCGTTCTGGTTGAAGTCGACGAAGATCCGTTCGCCCCGCTCCTCCTTCCACCACGCGGCCGTGAGTCGCTCGCCGTGTCGACGTTGCAGCTCGCGAGCCAGCGCGACCGCCGCAGCGCGAACGGCGTACCCATCCCATCGCGGCAACAGCCGCACGTAGATGTGGATGCCCTTGCTGCCGGTCGTCTTGCAGTAGCCGGCGATGTCGAGCTCGCCGAGCAGCGCGCGGACGTCGAAGGCGGCTCGTCGGACGTCTTCGAACGTCGTGCCCGGAGTGGGGTCCAGATCGATCCGCAGCTCGTCGGTGATCCCGGGTTCGTCGGCGAGGAACGGCCAGCCGTGGAAGCCCAGACAGCCCATGTTCACGGCCCAGATCAGGTGGGCGAGGTCCCGCGCCACCATGGCGTTCGACGTCGTGCCGTTCGGTGTGGACACGGTCGTCGTCTCCAACCACTCGGGTGCCCCCTTCGGTACCCGCTTCTGGAAGAAGGACTTGCCGGATGCCCCGTCGGGGAAGCGCTGCAGGAGCTGCGGGCGGCCGCCGACGGCCCGCATGATCTGGTCGCCGACGGCGAGGTAGTACTCGACCAGGTCGAGCTTGGTCTCGCCGCGCTTGGAGAAGAACACCTTGTCGGGGTTGGTGATCTTCACCTCGCGGCCGGCGACCTCGACCATGGTGAACGGCGATGGGGCCATCCACAGACCGTAGTGTCGCCCGGCAGCTTCAGGCGCGGCTCGGCAGCGAGGAGGCGGTGGCGGCGCTCGTGAACGTGTCTGTCGCGGGTGCGGGGGCGCCGAGCAGGTAGCCCTGCGCCTTGTGGACGCCGAGCGAGACCACGGTGTCGAGCACCGCCGTGGTCTCGATGTGTTCCGCCACGACCTCGGCGCCGACGTCGCGTGCGATCTCGACGACGCTGCGGATCACCGCCCGGTCGGTCCGGTTGGTGTCGCACTCCCGGACGAACTCGCCGTCGATCTTGATGACGTCGAAGGGCAGGTGCTTC
>JBCCFK010000106.1:0-13297 GCA_039029775.1 Actinomycetota bacterium
CTTCGGCGGCCTGACCCACTGGCAGCCGAGGGCGGATGCGTCTCGATGGCACCTCATCTCGGTCGCGTTGGCGGGGCCGTTCGCCGGCGTCGTGCTCGGCGGCGCCGTGGCGGCCGTCGCGTTCGCCGCGGGCGGATTCGGGACCGGCAATCTCCGCTTCTTCGTGATCGTCGTGCTGTGGATCAACCTCGGCTGGGGCCTGGTGAACCTCCTGCCCGTGCTCCCGTTGGACGGCGGGCACGTGCTCGCCGAGCTGCTTCCCGGCACTCGCGAGCAACGCTGGAAGCGAGCGGCGATCGTGTCCATCGTGACCGGCATCGCCGCCGCGGTCACCCTGGTGGTCGTCGGCTACCGCTTCGCCGCCATCGTGTTCGCATGGGCGGTGTTCACCAACATCGCCGCCGTGCGGGCTCCGGCGCGCGCTGCCGCCGACCAACGACGGGCCGACGATGCTCGTGCCGCCCTCGTCGCGCTCAGTGAACGCCAGGAGGGCGCCGAGGATCGTGCGGTCCAGGTCGTGCGTGGTCTGCCGCCGCGAGGCCAGCACCAGTTCAAGCTGGCGGCGGTGGAGACCGCGGCCCTGTCCGGTCACGGGCCAGAGGCTCGACGCCTGCTCGACCGCCTCCCGGGACAGGTGCCTCCCGGGCTCTATGCGCTCGTCGTGGCCTCGGAGACCTTCGGCGCCCGAGGTGTGGACGAGCTGGAGGAGATCTTCCATCGCGACCCGGACCGCTTCCACGCGAGGTGGCTCGCGTTCGGTCTGCATGTGGGTGGCCGCCTCGACGAGATGGTCGGCCACCTCCACCGTGTGCCACCCGGCGACCGCGACACGTCGATCGTCGACGCGGCGGCCGACATCGCCGAGTGGGCGGGCGACCCGGTGATCGCGGCCGAGCTGCGCTCGCTGACGGTCTCCTGATCGGTCAGCTCGCCGGTCAACCGCCGGTAACCTGACGCCCGTGGCTGCACCGAACTACGTCCCCCGTCAGACCGACAGTGCCAAGTACTACGAGTCTCCGCCGCGTCGCGGCGACTCCTGGCGCGCCGAGCGCCCCGGCGACCTGGCCGACGGCCAGCCCAAGACCGCCGGCATGGGCCGACAGGGGCCCGACCAGGGGTATGCGCTCAAGCTCGTGCGACAGTTCGAGGATCGTGCGGTCCTCCGCGACGGGGAGCGATGGGAGGACGCCGCCGCGGGTTGCGTCCTGGTGGGCCTGAAGCGGGCCTCGATGTTCGGCCGCGCCCCCGTCATCCACGACCTCGAGATCGCGTTCCGGCTCTTCGGCTACCTCGACGACCCCGCAGACGATGATCTGGCCGCCTTGCGAGCCGAGGCGTTCGACCGTGTCGACAACCCGCATCACTACCTCGAGGCGCGTCGGATCATCGATGCGGTGCCCGAGTCCACCCTTCGCCAGACGCCTCAGCAGGTGGCGGCGGCGCACGATCGCGACTGGTCGGCGCTGATCGACGTCGAGGCGCTCACGCCCGCCGTGCACGACGACCACCACGACGACTGATGGGCGAGGACGTACGCGTCCGGTTCGCGCCGGCGCCCACGGGGTACCTCCACGTCGGCAGCGCTCGCAGCGCGCTGTTCAACTGGCTGCACGCACGCCGGCACGGCGGCTCGCTCGTCCTGCGGATCGAGGACACGAACGCCGAGCTCGCCACGCCCGAGTACTACGCCGCGATCACCGAGCCGCTCGCCTGGCTCGGGATCGACTGGGACGAGGGGCCGTTCTACCAGTCCCAGCGGACCGACAAGTACCTGGCCGCGATCGATCAGCTGGTCGCGTCCGGCGCCGCCTACCTGTGCGACATGACCCGCGAGGAGATCGACGCACGGAACGCCGAGACGGGCTTCAAGGGCGGCTACGACGGCTATTCGCGGGATCGAACCGATGTCGTCGACGGCCCCGGGGTGACGGTCCGGTTCCGCACGCCCGACGACGGCCGGGTGGTGATCGAGGATCTGATCCGAGGCACCGTGACCTTCGACAACGCTGAGCTCGAGGACTTCGTCATCCGGCGCGGCAACGGCACCCCGGTCTTCCTCGTGGCCAACGCGGTCGACGACGCGGACATGGGTATCACCCACGTGGTCCGGGGTGAGGACCTGCTCAACACCACGCCGAAGGTGCTGCTGCTGTGGGACGCGCTCGGCTTCGGCGACCGACCGACCTATGCCCACCTGCCGCTCCTGGTCGGTGAGGATCGCAAGAAGCTCTCCAAGCGCAAGGACTCGGTGGCGCTGGCCGACTTCGAGGCCGACGGGTTCCTCCCGGAAGCCATGGCCAACTATCTGGCGCTGCTGGGCTGGGGACCCAAGGACGAGGTCGAGGTCCGGCCGATGCACGAGATCGTCCAACTGTTCGACCTCGCCGACGTCAACAAGGCCCCCGCCTTCTTCGACGCGAAGAAGCTCGAGCACATCAACGGCGAGTACATCCGGGCCCTGTCCGCCGACGAGCTCACCGAGCGACTCGACCCGTGGCTGGGGGAGTGGGATCGCGACGTCATTCGCCAGGTCGCGCCGCACGTGCAGGAACGCCTCCGCCGTCTCTCCGACATCGCGCCCCTCGTCGACTGGCTGTTCACCCACGACGCCCCTGAGGAGACCGACGAGAAGGAGCGCACCAAGATCGCGAAGGCGATGGGCAACGAGGACGTGCCCGCCGTGTTGGACGCGGCGATCGCCGCACTGGAGACGTGTGACTGGGAGGCCGCGACGCTCGAGGCGATCGTGCGCCAGGTGGGCGACGATCTCGGCGCCAAGAGCCAGGTGCCCGTCCGCATCGCGGTCACTGGGCGGCGCGTCGGGCCGCCGCTGTTCGAGCCGATGGCTCTGCTCGACCGCTCGGTGGTGCTGCACCGTCTTCGGGCGGCTCGTGCAACGATGGGCGGGTGAGCGAGTCCGTTCGTTGGTCCTGGCGGCGCGTCGGCGTCGTCTCCACGGTCGGGTTGTGCCTCCTCGGCGCCCTGTACGTCGCCACCACCTTCCTGCAGGTGTGGTGGGCCAGCCGTGCCGACGATGCCCGCCCGGTCGACGCGATCGTCGTGCTGGGTGCGGCGCAATACGACGGGCGGCCGTCGCCCGTGCTCGAGGCCCGGCTCGACGCCGCGCTGAGCCTGTACGAGGAGGGCATGGCCCCGGTGATCGTGACCACCGGCTCGAATCAGGAGGGTGACCGATTCACCGAAGGCTTCACCGGATTCACCTATCTGCGGGACCAGGGCGTCCCCGAGTCCGACCTGAGGATCGTGGTGGACGGGACCAACACCTTCGAGGAACTGAGCGCCACCGCGAACGTCCTGCGCGACGAGGGGCTGGGCGAGCAGGTTCTGCTGGTCAGCGACCCGTATCACGCACTGCGCGCGGTGGAGATAGCTCGCGAGGTGGGGCTGGAGGCGTGGTTCTCGCCGACCGACCTCGACTCGTCGTTCCGGCAGCTGGTGCGTGAGACCGCTGGTGTCTCGCTGGGCCGGCTCGTCGGTTTCCGTCGGGTCAGCAATCTCAGCTGACGTCGACCGGGTCCGTCACAACGCGGTTCCGGCCGTTCTGCTTCGCGTGATAGAGGGCCTCGTCCGCGCGCTGCGCCATGGCGGCGGGGCCGGGCGCCGGGAGACTCGACACGCCGACGGAGATGGTCAACGTGCCGCCTGGCTGGGTCTCCTCGCCCTCGATCGTGGCCCCCTCGACCGCCTCGCGAACTCGCTCGGCCACGTCTGCGGCCTCGTCAGGGGAGGCGTTCGGCAGCAGGATCGAGAACTCCTCGCCGCCGTATCGGTACACGACGTCGCCCTCGCGGACGTTCATCGCGATCACGTCGGCCACGGCCTGGAGCGCCCGGTCGCCGGCCGCGTGGCCGTGTGTGTCGTTGAACTGCTTGAAGTGGTCGACGTCGAGCATGGCGAAGGCGACCGGGGTGCCGTCGACCGCCGCTGCTCGCACCGTCTCCTCGAGGTCGTGATCGAGACGACGGCGGTTCCCCAGCTTGGTCAGCTCGTCGACGAGGGCGAGGCGGGCCACCGAACCCAGCCGGTCGACGTTGGCGAGCGCCGCGCCCACGCTGGGCGCCAGACGCTCGAGGTCGGGTCGGGCCTCCGCTCCGAAGGACCCGTTGTCCCGGGTGATCGCGAGGACGCCGACCACGCTGCCGTTGCTGACGACAGGCACGGCGAGCGCGATCTGTGGTCTGGCCCCGAGGAGGGGGTCGTCGGTGATCGTCTGGTCCAGTGGGGTGCCGGTCTCGACCACACGTTGCAGCGCGGAGCCGACGACGGTGGTGCTCGTGCCGATCTGGCGCAGCCCGCCACCGGCCGGCCGGGCCAGGACGGCTCGGCGTGCACCGGTGGCGCCCACGGCTTCGCTGCAGGCGATGGCGGCCACCCGGCCCTCGGTGTCGGCGTCGATGAGGCCGCGCAGGGCGTCGTCGTCCAGCTGTGACCCGCGGTTGCGGCGCCGGAGGACCACGACGCCCCCGACGACCGCGGACGCGAGCGCGAGCGTCGCCACGGCCAGGAGCCACCCGGGGAGGCCGCCGCCGTCCGGGGCCGCTCCGGTCACAGGCGCCGGATCGGCCGGCGGTTCGGCGGCGGTATCGGTGCGGATCCCGCCGACCGGAGCCGGGATCTGGACGTCGAAGCCGACGACCGGTGCCGTGCGGGCGAAGTCGGCGAGACCCTCGGGGAACGTGAGCAGATCGAGCTTGCCGTCGATCCCGACGAACTCGATCCCGAGCATCTCCCTGGGCATGCCGGCGGCGGTGCCACGAGAGATCAGGGCGCTCATGCCGGACATGTAGGGCCCGAAGGGGACCTGGTCGCCTGCGGCGATCCGCCGCCGCCAGTCGGGGTCGAGGTCCCCGAGAGCTCTGGCGGGGGCGTCCGGGATCACGGCGCCGGTCTGCAGGATCTCACCCTTGATCTGGTCGAGGATCTGGTCGACCTCCTCGAGGCCGGCGATGAGGGTGTCACGATCGAGTTCGTCGAGCGCGGCGCGGTAGTGCGCGTCGATGCGGTCGAGCTCGGGGTTCGGCGCGATCGCGTCGAGTGCCATCAGCAGGGCGATCTCGTCGAGGAGGAAGGCGAGCGCTTCGTCGGCCAGGAAGTCCGGGACCTCCCACCGGTTCTCGTCGACTCGTGCCTGGAATTCCAGGATGTCGTCGGTGGAGAAGCGCGGATGTGTGAACTCGGCACCGCTCTCGGGGTCGATCAGGGTGTCGGTGGCGGGGTCGTGGAGGAGTTCGACCGCGTCGAGATACTCGATCTCGGTCTGGGCCGCTGCAGGGCTCGAGAGGGCTCCGGCGAGGAGCACCACCAGCGCGCAAGCGGACGCGATCCGACGACCCATCGGGCCCCATCGGCATACCGTTGCGGGGTCATGAGGATGTGGAACACTCCATCCGTGACTTCACGGGTCGAACAGCTTCTGCGCGAGATGACCGTCGAGGAGAAGGCCACGCTGGTGGCCGGCGAGGGCATCTGGACCACCCACGCCATCGAGCGGCTCGGCATCCCGCAGCTCGTCGTCACCGACGGGCCCAACGGCGCACGCGGCGGTGGGTTGATGGGCACAGGAACGCCGACGGCATGTGTGCCGGCCGGTTCGGTCCTGGGCGCAACGTGGGACCCGAGCCTGATCGAACGCGTCGGCGAGCTGCTGGGCGACGAGTCGGTGGCCAAGGGCGCCAACGTGTTGTTGGCGCCGACCATCAACCTGCATCGCAACCCGCTGGGCGGTCGGAACTTCGAGTGCTACTCCGAAGACCCCTACCTGACCGGTGTCATCGCCTCGGCCTTCGTCGCCGGCGTGCAGTCGCGAGGGATCGCCGTCACCGCCAAGCACTTCGTCGGCAACGACTCGGAGTTCGAGCGGAACACCATCGACACCCAGGTCGACGAGCGGACCTTGCGTGAGGTGTACCTCCGGCCGTTCGAGATGGTGGTCAAGGACGCCGATGCCTGGGGCCTGATGAGCTCCTACAACCGCCTCAACGGGACGTTCGCATCCGAGCACGATTGGCTGTTGACCGAGGTGCTGCGAGACGAGTGGGGGTTCGACGGGTTCGTGGTGTCCGACTGGTTCGCGGCACGGTCGACCGCGGCGTCGGTGAAGGCCGGCCTGAGCCTCGAGATGCCCGGCGAGGTCCGGTTCTACGGTGCCGAGCTGATCGGCGAGGCCATCGAGGCCGGCGAGATGGACGAGGAGGACCTCAACAGGGTCGCCCGAGACATGCTCGTGTTGGCCGAGCGGACCGGTGCCTTCGAACGCCCGGGCGGTGGCCCGGAGAAGGAGCTCGACCGCATCGAGGATCGCGAGCTGGTCCGTGAGGCCGCGGTGTCGGGCACCGTGCTGATCAGCAACGACGGGGTGCTCCCGCTGGACCCGGCATCGCTGAAGTCGCTCGCCGTCATCGGCCCCAACGCGGCACAGGCCAAGATCATGGGAGGCGGTTCGGCCACGGTCCGGGCCTATCGCAACACGAGTCCGCTGGAGGCGCTCGAGCGTCGACTCGACGGCGTCGAGATCACCTATAGCAAGGGGTGCGACATCGATCGGTCCACACCTCCGTTGCGCTCACCGCTGCTGCAGGGCCGATTCGCCGTCGAGTGGTTCGCCGGCCACGAGCTGGCAGGCGACGTGCTCACCACTTCCGATTCGAGCTCGGGCCGCTTCACGTTCTTCGGGGAACCCGTGGACGGCGTACCGGCCGAGGCCTTCTCGTTCAGGGCCACGGGGACCGTCGTGCCCGATGCCACCGGCACCCATGCGCTTCGCATCGTCCAGGCGGGTCGCGTGCGCGTCCTGCTCGACGGCGACGTGGTCCTCGACGCCACCGAGGGCGAGTACGAGACCGGTGACGAATTCTTCGGTTTCGGGTCGGTCGAGATCGAGGCTTCCCTGGACCTCGAATCGGGTCGTCCCTACGAGCTCACCATCGAGTACTCCAACCGCGGGGCCATCCTGCTGGCCGGTATGCGCCTGGGTCTGGTGGCCACCGTCGACCAGGACCTGCTCGGCGAGGCCGAGCGGGTCGCGGCCGGGTGCGACGCCGCCGTGGTGGTCGTGGGGACCAACGACGACTGGGAGACCGAGGGTCGAGACCGCGACCTGTTCGACCTGCCCGGCGACCAGGTGGAGATGATCCGTCGCATCTCGGCCGCGAACGACCGAACGATCGTCGTGGTCAACACCGGCGGGCCGCACGGCATGGGCTGGCTGCACGACCCCGCTGCCGTGTTGAGTGTCGGCTTCGCCGGCCAGGAGATGGGCGACGCGCTGGTCGACGTCCTGACCGGTCTCGCCGATCCGGGTGGGCGCATGCCCACCACGATCCCGGCCCGGTACGAACACTCGCCGGCCTACCTCAACTACCCGGGGGAGAACTCGGTCGTCCGGTACGGCGAGGGCCTCTACGTAGGCCACCGGTTCTTCGACGCTCGGGTGATCGAACCGGCTGTGGCCTTCGGCCACGGCCTGTCCTACGCCACGTTCTCGTGGGGGAGCCCCCGAGGGCCGGAGACGATCGACGCCTCCGCCGCAGGCGAGGTCGTCATCGAGGTCGACGTCACGAACACCAGCGAGCGCGACGGCGTCGAGGTCGTACAGCTCTACGTCGAACCGCCCGACTCGGTGCTGCATCGGCCGGTCCGCGAGCTCAAGGGCTTCGCCAAGGTCTCGGTGCCCGCTGGGGCCACGGTCACGGCTCGCGTCCCGCTCGACGCACGCGCGTTCGCGTACTTCGACCCGGGTGACCCCGGCTTCGACGAACTCGCCGGCATGATGCCCGTTCCCGCCGAGTCGGGACCACGGCGCACCGCACCCGGGTGGTACACCGAGCCCGGGGTCTACCGTCTGGTCGTGGCCCGTTCGGCAATCGACCACGAGGATCATGTCGTCGTGACCGTCACGGGCGAGCACCGGGAGCCGCTCCGATCGTGAGGCTGGCCGGCGGACGCGACTTCCGCCTGATCCTCGGGGCCGGGATCGTCTCCCAGCTGGGGGACTGGTCGGCGCGTCTGGCCCTCGCGCTGTTGGTGCTCGAGCGCGGCGGCGGCCCCGCGGTCGTCGGCGTGGTCGGGATGTTGTTCACCATCCCGTGGTTGGGGCCGGGCCAGCTGTTGACCGCCTGGTCGGCGCGCTTCCCGCGCCGAACGGTCATGGTCGTCGCCGACAGCGTCCGGGCCGTGGTGTTCCTGGCCATCGGGATCTCGGAACTGTCGACGGCTCCCATGCTCGTGCTGGTCGGGATCGCCGCGATGGCCGATCCTGCCTTCGAGGCCACGAAGTCGGCGTTGATCACCGACGTGGTCACCAAGGACGAATACGCGGGCGCCATCCAGATGGTGCATGTCACCAACCAGTCGTCCTCGCTCATCGGGTACGCCATCGGCGGCGTCCTGGTGGGTCTCGTCGGTGCCGAGACGACGCTGACTCTCAATGGTCTGTCGTTCGCACTCAGCACCCTGCTGATCCTGATGATCCGGAACAAGGGCTTCCACGAGGACGAGGAACGCGAGCAGCCGAGCCTGCGGAACGGTCTCCGATTCCTGCGCGGCGATCCGATCTCGGCCCTGGCCTTCGGCGTGACGGTGCTGGCCGCCACGATGGCGATGTCGGTCGAGTCCCAGGTGGCCGTCTACGGCCAGGCCGTCGCCGGCCTCGAGGACGAACTGATCGGCGTGCTGAGCGCGGTCACGCCGGCCGCCACGTTGATCGCCGTCGCCTTCATGCGGATGGACGGCTCCGACGGCGAGCTGCTCACCCGGGTGCTCCTGATCGGGGCCGTGGCATCCGGCGGCGCCTGCGCGCTGTTGTGGTGGGGGGCCGACGATGCGCTGGCGTTCGTGGCCTTCGCCCTCGTCGGTGTGGTGTTCCTCGTCGTCACCACGACCAACGTCGTCGTCGGTCGCCGGCTGCCCGACAGCAACCGGGTCAGCATCTTCTCGATCCTGCAGAGCGGCGTGTTCCTCGGGTTGAGCGTGGGTGCGCTGCTCGGTGGCGTGGTCTCGGAGGCCACGTCACCCGAGACCGCCGCGGGGCTGGCGTTGCTGGTGTGCACCGTGGGGCTGGTGTTGGCACTTCCGTTCGCCTTCGACCGCCCGAAATACACCGATTTCAAGCCTCGGACCCGCTGGTCCAAGGTCTGAACCTCGCTCATTTCCGCAGGTCAGGCGCACTTTCGCGGCGACGTACGTCGAATACGTACCCCGAATACGTCATCTGACGGATCCGTACGTCGCCGAGATCGACGAGTGTGATGTTCAACACAAGGGACATGGGCCGCAGGGCCCAACCCGGACACCACACGAAAGGGGCGAAAAATGCTGCAGGGCGCGAGCTGGACCTGATCGAGAACGACGGAGGCGAACCGGGAGCACCGACCCGACGAGGCCTCCAGGGGACATGAGAAGTCGGGGCATCCGCCCCGATCGAACAAGGGAGACAACACATGCTTGAAGGCGCTTCCTGGACCTGATTCAGGTCTGAAGAACCCCGCTGAGGAGCCCGCAACTCCTCCGCAAACGAACGAGGGCCGCTCTCGCCTGAGCGGCCCTCGTTTCGTGTTTTCGAGCCGGGTGCCGCGGAGCGGAGAGTGCCCCCAGCTCGGCCCGGTCTGGGCGGCTTCGTGCGTGGCGGTGGTGGTCAGGTGATGGCGGTGCCGGAGGATCGGGTGGTTGTCCAGGTGCCGTCGGGGTGTCGGCGTATCCGGAACCCTTTCTGTTTCCATCGGTTGTGCTTCCCGCACAAGGGTGCCCCGTTGCCGGGGTTGGTCAACCCGCCGGCTCCGTAGTCGGTCACGTGGTCGGCTTCGCACTTGGAGGCCGGGGTCCAGCAGCCGGGCCAGATGCAACGGCCGTCGGCGGCGATGTTGACCGCGTCTCGGAGCGGGCCGGTGAAGAAGCGTTTGCGGCCCATGTCCACCACGACCCCTGCGGCGTCGACGACGACCCGCCGGAACGAGTGCTGCAGCGAGTTGGTGATGGCTTCGGTCGGGTCGAGCTTCACCCCGTCGGTCGTCTCGCAGCAGTAGTCGTCTGGATCGAAGGGCTGGGGTTGCTGGCCGTCGAGTCGGCGGAGCATCTCTTCGTAGGTGTCGGCAGACCAGATGACGTTGTGGCAGAAACCTGGCGGGACGGCGGAGTCATCACCTCGGGCGGCGTCTTGGAACACCTGCCACAGAGCGTCGGCTCTGCGTTGTTGCTCGGTCCTCGGCAGGTCCGCTGCGGTGGCCTGTTCGCCCTTGTGGGCGCGTGCTTTCTCCCAGTCGGCGAGGCGCTCGGCGTCGATGTAGTGGTCGAGGATCTCGGCCATCTGCGCGCCCTGGCCGGCCGCGAAGCGCCCGGCGAGATCCCATGAGAGGTCGATGTCGTCTTGGGTGAGCTTGGCGTTGCGGCGGCGGTGGATGCGTTCGCTCTCGGGTTCTGACCCGTCGAAGTCCACGAGCCGTTCCCACTCGCGGACACGGGTCTCGAACATGTGGAACGGCATCCTGTGGGCCTGGGCCAAGAACCCTTCCTGCCGCCCTGCCATCGCCTGACTCACCCGGGGGTTCGCGTGGACCCGGGCCAACAGGTGGGCCTTGTCGATCGAGAGGTCGCCGGCCAACAGCTGCCGGCGGATCTGCGGCAGGTCGCGGCACATGCGCATGGTCTTCTGCCGGTTCTGCGCTTCGGCGTTCGACAGGTCGGCGTTGTGGCGGGCGTGGATGGCGACCGATCCGTGGCCGTCGGCTCGGTGCAGGCCATCTCGGTCGATCTGGTCCATCACCACCAACTGCACCCCGTGCAGGCGGCGACCGAAGTGTTCGACCAACCGGGTCAGGTTCGCCGCGGTCGGCGCGTTGGCCGGGCGCAGGTCGGAGTCGGCCAGCCGGGTGAGCGCGGCGTCGAGCCGGGCGAACACCGAATCCGCCCGCACACGCACCCCGGCGATCTCGACCCACTCCCCAGTCCCCGCCGTCATGGTTGCGCCCGAATCCATGCCCCGACACTACGGACGGGGTGTGACACTCTCGGACACAAAAGCCCAGCTCAGAAACACTTTTCTCCGTGGTCGGGCGGTCACGGCATGCGGCGGGCCACTGAGCCACGGGCGTCAACGTCGAACAGAAAGCGAACCGAGGAATTCACCCCCCGGCCGGGGTGGGACATGATGAAGGCGTGTCGAGTGGTGATGCGGCTCCGACGACACCGCTCCGTCCCGCCGTGGTCGGGCGGGACGAGGAACTCACGCGCCTCACCGACTTCGCCGACGCAGCCGTCGAGCACGGCGCTCGGATGGTCCTGCTCTCCGGGGATGCGGGGATCGGGAAGTCCACCCTCACCGCCCACTTCCTCGACCAACTCCGGGAATCGGGCTGGGGCACGCATGTCGGGCACTGCATCGAGTACGCCGATCGACCGCTCCCGTTCGGACCGGTCGTCGCCGTCCTGCGCTCGCTGCTCCTGGACGACCTCGAACGCGTCGACGACCTCGTCGGTCACCATCGCGAAGACCTGGCGGGCCTCGTGCCCGAGCTCGGCGACGGCGACGCAGGCTCGGCGTCACTCGCCGGCGACGTGGACCGTCTGTTCGACGCCATCGCCGCGCTTCTCACGCGCGCCTCGGGCGGGCGGCCGATCGCGTTCCTCATCGAGGACGTCCACTGGTCCGACGCCGCGACCCGTGACCTGCTGACGTCTCTCGTGCACAACCTGCGCTCGGCCCGTGTCCTCATGCTGGTGACGGAACGCACCGGAGCGCTCGAGAAGGGCAACCCCCTCCGGACGTGGCTCGCCGAGCAGCGGCGCTTTCCCAACGTCCATTCGATGGAGCTCGAAGGCCTCGGCGAGGAGGACCTCGCCGCGCAGGTCGCCTCGCTCACCGGCGAGGACGCCGACACCTCCTTCGTCGCCGAACTCCTGCAACGCACCGGCGGCAACCCGTACTTCGCACACGAGCTCGTCGTGGCTCACGGCCAACAGAGCGGTGAGCTGCCGACCTCGCTCCGGGAGTTCCTGACGGCCCGGCTGTCCGAACTCGGCCCCGACGAGCGAGAGGTCCTGCGCGCCGTCGCCATCGCCGGCGGATCCGTCGCCCACCCCGTCCTGGCGGTGATGCTCGCCGACCTCGACCTCGCACCGCTCATCCGAACCCTCTTCGACCGCGGAATCCTGGTCGTCGACGGTGCGATCTATCACCTGTCTCATGCGCTCATGCGGGAGGCCGTGCTCGAAGACGTCCTCCCGTTCGAAGCCCAGGAGCTTCATCGAGCAGCCGCGGAAGCTCTGGAGGCGAACCTCGGCGCGAAACCACAGTTGAGCGACTTGGTCGGTCTCGCAGCGCACTGGGAGAGAGTGGGCGAGCCAGAACACACCCTCCGCTATGCCGTCGACGCAGCCGTTGCCGCAGCGCGAGTCGCGGCGTTCGACACCGCAGGCGAGATGGCACTCCAAGCACTCGAGTCGTGGGAGCTCGGTGGTGGTGCGCGGACAGCCGCTGAGGATCGGCTGGAGTTCCTGCTTCGCGCGATCGACTGGCTGTCGCTCAGCAGTAGAGGTGCTCAGGCGCTGGACGCCGCCGACGAAGCGCTTGGCTCCTGGGCGACTCTGGACGAGGCGCGGGCGCGGGTCGAGTCTGCAGCGTCCCTCGTCGAGTTCGGCCTGTCACGTGTGTCGGCCGCCGAAGCTCGGTTGTACACCGCACTGGAACTCGTCGGAGAAGCAGAGACGTTGCCGGCCGCCGAGGTTCACCTCGGAGCAGCAAGACTGTCCCTTCGTCTCGGCGACATCACCACCGCGATGAACTCCGCGGACACGGCTGCGCGCCTGACCGCCAGCGATTCGGATCTTCACGTCGAGGCCCTCAACACGCTGGGCCTCGGTCTCGGCGTGACCTCGAGCATGGACGAGGGACTCGACCTGATTGATGAAGCACGAGTGCTCGCCCGCACCAGATCTCTCCCCGCCGAGGTAGCCCGTAGCTATCGAAACGAGATGCTGGTCCGCCTCTACCGGGAAGGCCGATCTCCGGCCAGCGTTCGCGCGCTCGAGGAGGGCCTGGCTTACGCCGAGGTCCACTGCGGTCCCCAGAATCGACTGCGCCTCAAGTGGGATCTGGCGACTGCGTACTTGGAGTCCGGCGACTTCGGGCGAGCGGAGCCGCTCGTGGCCGACCTCCTTGCTTCGCGGGCTGACGCGAACGCACGACTCTGGAGTCTCCACACGGCTGCGATTCATGCGCTCGGTGTAGGCCAGCTCGACATTGCAGGCAGCCACCTGGCGGAGTCGGCGGATCTGATCGACCCGA
>JBCCFK010000107.1:0-13170 GCA_039029775.1 Actinomycetota bacterium
GAGCCCGACGTCCACCTCGCGCTCGATCCCGAGTGGTCGATGCGCCCCGGCGAGGTCCCAGGCCGCGTGTTCGGCGACACCGACGCTGCCACGGTGAACGAGATCGCCCGATGGCTCCAGGACCTCGTCGTCCGACACGGGCTCCCCCAGAAGACCCTGATCGTGCACCAGTTCCTCGCCGGGATGGTCAACGACCGGGACGCGATCGAAGACCCCGAGGGAATCGCCGTCATGTTCCACATCGATGGGCAGGGCCCGGTGGGCGCCAAGTACGGCACCTATGACCAGCTCGCCGTCGATCCGCCGTTCTTCAACGGATTCAAGGTGTTCTTCGACGAGGACTCGCGCGTCATGACCCCGGCGGAGGTCATGGGGATCGAGCCTGTTCCCGTCTACGTCTCGTACCAGTGACCGTCAGGTCCGGACGGTGGGTCGGGATCCGATCCCGGCCTCGGCGACGGCGTCCCCGGCGATTCTGGTGTGGACCATCACCCGCGGCTCGCGGTAGTCGAACGGATGCGCTCGGTGAAGCACGGCGCGGTTGTCCCACGCGATCACGTCGCCCACCCGCCAGCGGTGGCGATACAGCCGGGGCGGTCGGCACGCCTCATCCATCAGCCCGTCGAGGAGCGCCTCCGACTCGGCGCTGTCGAGACCGGGGATGTCGTGGGCATGGCGACCGATGTACAGCGCCGGACGCCCGGTCTCGGGGTGCACCTTCACCAGGGGCCGTAGCGGCATCGCGTCCTGGTCGATGCCGTACCCGCCCCGTTGGTCGGCGCCGGCCCTCGCCTGCGAGTAGACCAGCGAGTGGTACGCCGCGAGATCGGCGATGCGCTCGCGGGTCTCCTCGTCGAGAGCGTCGTAGGCGGCCCGCATGTCGGCCCACTCCGTCTCGCCTCCCTCCGGCGGGACGACGCGGGCGGACAGCACCGACGCCTTCGCCGCCACCGGCATGTACGAGCTGTCGGTGTGCCAACCCTCGTTGCCACGCATGACCGCGAGCGCCTGGTGGTCATCTCCGACCACGGAGCCATCCGGGCGTTGGTTGGTGATGGCGACCGTACCGCCGCGGTGGCGAACGAGGATGTCCAGCTCGCCGAAACGCTCGCCGAAAGCCCGCTGCTGCTCGTCGTCGAGGTGCTGTGAAGGAAAGACCAGCAAAGCGTGTTGCAGGAACGCGTCGGCCACGACCTCCCAGTCGCCGTCGCTCAGGTGGCCGACCGAGAGCCCGGTGACGACCGCGCCGAGCGTGGCGTCCAGCGGCTCGACGACCGGCGCCACGTCAGTCCTCGATACCGTGACCCGCCGCGATCGCCTCGGCGGTGAACTGCTGGAACTTGGCCGTGTCGAAACCGACCACCAGGTTGGCCTCGGTCTCGATGATCACGCGGTGTGGTGAGTCGAGGAACTTCTGGAAGTTCTGCTGGTACTTGCCGCGGACGCTGTCGCGTTCCATGTCGGGCAGGTCCTCGGTGCCCGACAGCGCCGGGTAGAACCAGGCCTTCAGCTCGTCGTGGCCCGGATCGCCGTTGGCGTGCACGATCGAGTCGCCCTTGTAGGACGCGGTCTTCCCACCCCGATTGATGATGATGCCCGACTGCGGACGCTTGCGCAGGGCGGGCACACGCGCGCGGCGCGCTGCGCAGGTGGTCCAGAACTTCCCGTCCCGCCACACGTAGGCGACGACGACCCCGACCGGGTAGCCCTGGCTGTTGGTCCAGTTGAAGACGCACTCGCCGCCGGGGCTCACCAGATCGTCGAGCTCCTGGTCGCTGAGCTGCATGCCGGTCAGGTCTTCGTAGTCCTTGATGGCATCGTCGGCCATGGGATCCCCCTCGGTTGTCGGTCCGGGGCAACCGTAGTCGTCGGCCTTCGAACTGTCGCTCGGCGCTCAGGACCCGCCGGCCACGCAGAACTCGTTGCCCTCGGGGTCGGCCATCGTCACCCAGCTGTGATGACCCTGGCCGCCCTCGTACAGCTGCGTCGCGCCGAGGGACTCGAGACGAGCGACCTCCGCGGCCCGGTCGTCGCCGGGTTCGAGATGGATGTCGACGTGCATGCGGTTCTTCTCACCGCGCGGCTCGGGTACGTCCTGGAAGTACCAGCGGGGCCGAACGCCATCCGGGTCGGTGATCGCCGCCGCCCCCTTCCAGCTCAGCACCCCGTCGACCATCACGGTGTCGGCCTCGGTCGCCATGCCCTGATCGATCATCGACTGCACGAAGTCGGGGTCCGAGACGACGTCGTAGCCGAGCGCCTCGGACCAGAACTTGGCGACCGCGTGCGCATCCACGCAGTCGAGTGCGATCTGCAGTTTCGGAGCCATGTGGCGACGCTAGTCCCGCAGGACAGCCGCGGCGAAGGGCGCGTGAGCTGCGATCTGGGCCTCGGCATGGGCCAGCATCGCCAGCGCTCGTTCCAGGTTCTCGCCGGGCTCGGCCACCCGGTAGTAGGTGTCGCCCTGGAGATGGTCGGTGAGGAAGCGGACCGAGTTCTGGGCCGTCATCCGGATCCCCGAGATCGGCAACGCCGCGAGCTCCGCCGGTGTCGGCTCCAGCCCCCACCCGTCGACGAAGCCGCGCACCGCTGCGACGGCGATCTCGTGATCGAACGGCGAGTCGGGGGCCGTCGGGCGCGCGCACGTCCGTATCAGTTCTCCCACGTCGGACAGGACGGTCCCCGCCATGACGGTGTCGAGGTCGAGGACGGCCATCGTGCCGTCGTCCGCGAAGACGAGGTTCACCCCTTTGGCGTCATGGTGTGCGACCCGCACCGGAACCGACGCCCAGGCACGACTGCCGGGCTGTGCATCGAGCCATACCAGGACCGAACCCAGCCCCTCGAGCACCGGCGTCGCCTCGGCCAGCCGACCGGCCGCATCCGCGGCGACCGCGGCCTCCAGCGCCGCCGATCGCGCCTTCTGGTCGTGGTATCGCGGAACGACGGTGTGCCACCGCTCCGGGGGGTGGACGGCGATCGCGGCGTCGAACCGGCCGAACGCGCGCCCGATGGCGAACGCCTCGTCGACCGACGCCGGCCGACTCACCACGCGGCCCTCGACGTATCGGTACGCCCGCCACACGTCGGTACCGCTCCGTGCGAGCAGATCGCCACGAACGGTCGACCGATACTCGAGCGGATGCGCCGCCACGCGCTCCATGCATCGCCCGGCGCGCACGGCGTTCTCCATCAGCGCCTCGGGATCGGCGAAGACCGAGGTGTTGATCCGCTGCACGACGAACCGGCCGTCAGGATTCGTGACCACCTGGGTCTCGTGCACGTTGCCCGGTTGCATGGCTTCGATCGCGCCACCGGCGAGCGCGAACGCTTCCAGGACGGCGTCGGGGGGCGCGGAATCCATGGCCGCGACGCTAGTGCCGCATCAACCGATCGCCCGCCGTGTGGTCAGGCTCGCGGCTCTCGAGGCAGGCCGAGCACCCGCTCGCCCAGGATGTTCCGCATGACGTTCGAGGTGCCACCCATGATCGTGTAGCCCGGCGCGTAGAGCATGCCGTGGGTCCACTCGTCGAACAGGAACGTCCGGGGCCCGAGCACGCGGGAAGCGAACTGCGCCACCCGCCACTCGTGCTCGGTGCAGAACGCCTTCGTGGCTGCGCTGAACCCCTCGGGGGCCTGCTTGAGCACCTCGCGGTAGACGAGCAGCCTGCCGAGCCGATACTCGATCTCGAGCTGGGCGATCTCCTGGCGCACCACGGGGTCGGTGGTGTCGGCCAGCGACACCGCGTGATGGAACATCGCCCGATTCGACACCAGCCGGTCGATGCCGCCGCGCTCGTGTGCCAGCTGCACCATCGTCTGTTTGAAGGCATCGCCCTCGACGCCGACGAGATTGGCCACCGGCACCCGAACGTCGGTGTAATACACCTCGCAGAAGTGTCGGTTCGTCGTCATGTCGGTGATCGGGCGCACCTCGATGCCCGGCGTGTCCATCGGGACGATGACCTCGCTGATGCCCCTGTGCGGTGGACCGCTCGCGTCGGTGCGGCAGATCAGGTAGCAGTAGTCCGCGACGTCGCCGAAGCTCGTCCAGATCTTCTGGCCGTTGATCACGAAGTCATCGCCATCGCGCACGGCGGAGGTCTTCAGCGCGGCGAGATCCGACCCTGCGTCGGGCTCACTCATGCCGATGCACCACGTCGACTCACCGGTGAGCATCTGGGGCAGGAACTCGGCCTTCTGGTCCTCAGTGCCGTAGGCGATCAGCGTTGGACCCATCTGGCGGTCGGCGAACCACATGGCGGCGATCGGCGCACCGGCGGCGATCATCTCCTCGGCGACGACCAGGCGCTCGATGGCCGGGCGGTCGTGGCCCCCGTACTCCTTGGGCCACCCCATGCCGATGAAGCCCTCGTCGGCCATGATCTTGGCGAAGTCCTTCGAGAAGCCGTTGATCCAGCTGTCGTTGTGGCGCCCGTGGTCCGCGACACCCCGCGCCGCGACCTCGGCCGCTCGGCGGCGCAGGTCCTCGAGCTCGTCGCTGAGCCTGAAGTCGAGCACGTCTTCTCCTGTCGGGTCGGCGGGTTCCTCCGGATTGTGCCAGGGCATCCGTCGGCTTGCGTGGTTGAGCGGGGGCATGGTCGGTCGCCGGCGGGATGGGCGATCGCGTCGGTTGTGCCACGATGAGCCGACCCGATCAGCAGGAGTGCCGATGCCCGCCGTCCTCGTCCACGGAAACCCCGAGACCGCCGCCCTCTGGCGCACGCTGGTGTCGGCGCTCGCCGAACGCGGGCGGGCCGACGTCGTCACCGTGTCACCTCCCGGGTTCGGCGCGCCGCGGCCAACCGACTTCGGAGCCACGGTCCACGAGTATCGGCAGTGGCTGATCGGCGAGCTCGAGGCGCTCGGCGGGGACGTCGACCTGGTGGGCCACGACTGGGGTGCCGGCCACGTCTACGGCGTGCTGGCCGAGCGGCCGGACCTGATCCGCACGTGGGCGGCAGACTGCGTCGGCCTGACGCACCCCGACTACGTCTGGCACGACGCGGCGCAGCTCTGGCAGACCCCGGACGTCGGCGAGCAGGTCATCGCGGCGATGATGGACGGTGACGATGCCGACCGCGTCGAGCGTCTGGTCGGGTTGGGCGTGCCCGCGGACATCGCCGCCGAGATCGCCCCGTGGCAGAACGCCGAGATGGGCCAGGCGATCCTCGACCTGTACCGCGATGCGGCCCAGCCGGCGATGGCAGACCTCGGACGCCGCCTCGCCGCCGCAGACCTGCCTCCGGGACTGGTGATCAACGCCACCGAGGACCACTACGCGGGCACGTCGGAGATGGTCGAGGAGATGACCGCTGCCGTGGGTGCGGCGTCGGTGACCCTGGAGGGCGAGAGCCACTGGTGGATGTTCAGCGGCGCCGCCGCGGCAGCCGATGCACTCGTCGCACACTGGGCGGGAGCCGACTGAACCGCAGCCCCCCACCCGCCTTCCTCGAACGACCGCTCAGGCCGTCGGGACCGGCGCGTGGGTGTGCACGTACTCCTGGCCGGACAGTGCGGCGATCTCACGCATGACCGAGTCGGTGATCTCGCGCTTGACCCGGCCCGTCGGTCGACGGCCTGCCCATTCACCCAGTCCGATCGGCGCACCGAATCGCAGCGTGATCGGTGCGCCGTAGCGCGGCAACCGGACGCCCGGTGGCTGCGCCTCGGCGGACCCGACGATGCCGACCGGCACGATCGGGGCACCGGCCTTCAACGCCAGGTGCGCGACCCCTGGGTGACCCCGGTGCAACAGCCCGTCCCGCGACCTGGTCCCCTCGGGGAAGATCCCCACCGCTTCACCGGAGCGCAATCGCCGGCCGGCTTCGTCGAGGCTCCGCGCCACGCCGCGGCCCGACCGGTCGACCGGGATCATGCCCGCGGCCGGGAACAGCTTCCGAGTGGGCCAGGCCGAGAGGTACTCCGCCTTGCCCAGGAAGCTGACCCGACGCGGGAGGCTGTACATCAACAACCCCGAATCGAGAAACGACAGGTGGTTGGCCGCGAGGACCACACCGCCCGCGTCAGGCACATTGGCCACGTCTTCGAGCCGGATGTCCAGCCAGAGTCGACGCAGCACCCAGGAGGCTCTCCTCGTCGACCCGTACCAGCGCCCGATGGACGGGCCATCGACGCCGTCGATGACCTCGGTCGCGACCTCGCCCGTGACCGCCACCGGGGACATCAGTTCACCCCTGCCGCCATCCACAGGAGCGGTTGGTACTGCCGCACCCGTTCGTTCGGGAGTGCCAGCAGGTCCCGCGCCACCCCCGCGAACGGACTGGTCACCTGATGCACTTCGTCGCCGCATCGCAGATGACCGATGAGTTGACCCGACCGCACCGCCGTGCCCGGACCCAGACCAGCCGTTGGCTCGAGGGGAATGAACACGCCTGTACGGGGAGCAACGACGATGCGGTCGGGGACATCCAGGAGCTCGCCATCGGGGTGGAGCGTCGTCGTCATGGACACGAACGTAGGAAGGCGATGTTGCCGGGACGTCAGGTCGACGTGAACACCGTGTTTCATCCCCGGAAACCGCCGTGGCGATCGTCACACGTGTCGGCCCGCGAGGGGCGGGGACGACGTCCGAACGGCCGGGCCGATGGGCACTAACGTCGTCGCAGCGACGCCGGCGTCGGTCCGGTGCGCTCGAGGGAGAGCCCGTGATCATCGTCACCGCCAGGTTGGTGTTCGACAGCGAGGCGGCGCGCGATGCGGCGGTCGCCGCCACGGTGGAGGTCCAGCGGGCCACTCGAGAGGAGGAGGCGGGCTGCCTGATGTACTGCTTCGGGCCGGATCCTGCGGTCCCGAACGAGATCCAGGTCTACGAGCTGTGGACCGACGCTGATGCGCTCGCTGCCCACTTCACCCACCCCAACTACGGCGCGATGGTGGAGGTGCTCAGGGGCACGGCGGGCTTCCGCGAGTCGATCAACCGGCTCTACGTCGCCGACGACCGCGGCACCGTCTACGACGAGACCGGCGCCCCGAGGATCGACGCGCTCCGGTGACCGACCCAGGGGTCGTCGACCTCCACGCCCACGTGGTCCTGGAGGGCGCGTTCGGATCGGCCGGCGCCTACGGGCCGGAGCTCGGCGACGACGACGGCACCCCGTTCTTCCGAGTCGGCGAGTACCTCATGAAGCCGTCCCCGTACCGGGGGTCGGTCTTCATGGACGTCGATCTTCGCCTCGGGCGGATGGACACGGCGGGGATCGCCGTCCAGATGCTCTCTCCGAATCCGCTGTCGTTCTGCGGCGGGATCGGCACCGACGAGGCGGTGGCGCTCGCTCGGGCCACCAACGATGCCATGACGTCGCTCGTCGCCGACCGGACGCGACTGCTCGGCGCCGCTCAGCTGCCGATCCAATCGGTCCACGACGCGTGCGTGGAGGCGGAGCGCGCGAAGGAACTGGGGCTCGTGGCCGTCTACGTCGGGACCGACTACGGCACCGCCTGGGACAGCCCCGACCTCGACCCGCTGTATCGCACGCTCGTCGACCTCGACCTCCCGCTGTTCATCCACCCGGCCACCAACGACGGCCGGACCGCCGCGCCCGATGGCCGGCTCCACCGCTTCGGCCTGGACCTCGTCGTCGGCTACACCTACGAGGAGACGTTGACCACGGCCGCCTTCGTCCTCGGAGGCGTGCTCGATCGCCATCCCGACCTGGACGTCTGCATCTCCCACGGCGGTGGCGCAGCCGCGTTCCTGGTCGACCGCTTCGATTCGATGAGCCGGTTCAGGCGGCAACCCGCGGCGTTCGCCGAGGGCCTCCGTCGCCTGTGGTTCGACGCCCACATGGAGGACGGCGCGGCGCGTGATCTCCTGGTCGACATCGTCGGCCTCCAGCGGCTGGTGTACGGCACGAACTTCGGCGGCTGGGACACCCCGCCGACGGCCGACGACTTCGACCGGTCGCTGACGCCGAACGCCGAGCGGTTGCTCCGCCTCGACCTGTCGGCGCGTCGAGCCGAACGCGTCGACCCCGACCCGGCCGCGCCCGGGTGACCCCGGCCTTGCCTACCGGCCGAGTTGCCGGGACGATGGAGACATCCACGTGGAGGACCGCATGAGCCGAAGACTGCTGACCGACCTCCGCCTCTTCGTCGGCGTCGACGAGGAGGTCGTCCCCGACGGCGCCGTCCTGATCGACGGCTCGGCCATCGCGTACGCGGGGCCGGCATCGGACGTCCCGACCCTCGACGGCGACCTGACCCACACCGAGCTGGGCGGCCGGTTCGTGATGCCCGGGATGACCGAGTCGCACATCCACCTCTCGTACGCGAACGCGCATCCCCAACAGCTCGACACGCAGCCGATCCCCACGGCCATGCTCGATGCCGTCGACAACGCACGCCGCGTGCTCGCCGCCGGATTCACCTCGGCGATCAGCTACGGGTCGGCGCAAGGGATCGACCTGCCGCTGAAGGCCGCGATCAACGCGGGACGCGTCCCGGGTCCACGACTCGAGGCATCCGACCGCGATCTGGGGTCCACCGGGAGCAACGCTGACTCGAAGGCACCGGGCAGCGAGGGCCGGAAGATCATCGCCGACGGTCCGTGGGCCGTGCGTGCGGGCGTGCGCGAGCTTGCGAAGAAGGGGGTCGACGTCGTCAAGATCTTCCTCGACGGCGAGGCGATCTCGGGCCACGCGCCACCCGGCGTGCTCAGCTACACCGACGAGGAGGTCGCCGCGGCGGTGGAAGAGGCGCACACCCGACGCATGCGGGTCGCGTGTCACGCGAGGTCGGCCGCAGCGGTCAAGCAGGCGGTCCGGCACGGGATCGACCTGATCGGCCATGCCAACTACCTCGACGACGAAGCGGTCGACATGCTGCGCGCGGCGCGAGGTCGGCTCTCCGTGGGACCGGGCATCGCCTGGGAGATCTCACTGCTGGAGCGGGGGCACGAGATCGGCCTGCCCCGGGAGCTCATGGTGGCTCGGGGTTACCAGGCGGAGGTCGACGCCACCGTCGATGCGGTCAAGCGACTGCGCGAGGTCGGCGTACGCGTCACGGTGGGAGGCGACTACGGCCTGAACATCACGCCGCACGGCACCCAGGCCAAGGAGCTCGAGTACTTCGTCGACTTGTTCGACATGACTCCCGTGGAGGCGCTCCTGTGCGCGACCCGCGACGGGGGCTGGGCCTTCGACCCCGGCGGCATGGCGGGGACGCTCGAGGAGGGCACGTGGGCCGACATCGTGATCGTCGACGGTGACCCCACGACCGACGTGACCGTCCTCCAGGACCTCTCGAAGCTGTCGGTGATCAAGGCGGGCGTCGAGTACCGCGATCTGACGAACGGCACGCCCTACGCCTGAACCCGGTGTCAGAGCACAGCGTGCGCTGACGACCCCGCATCGCAGATTCAGCTGCGGGGGACGTCCTTCCAGGGGACGCCCTTGTCGACGCGGGGTTCGCCGGGCAGGCCCAGGACCCGCTCGCCGATGATGTTGCGCTGCACCTCGTCCGATCCACCGGCGATGCGGTAGCCGGCAGCGCCGAGCACGTGCTCGCCCCAGCCGTAGGTGCCCCACTCGCCGTTGTCCGCCACGAGCGACGGGCCGAGGATGTCGGCGACGACGTCGCCCATCCGGGTCATCTGCTCGGTCCAGACCAGCTTCGTCAGCGACCCTTCGGGACCCGGGTTGCCGCCGCGGGCCAGATCGGCGGCTCGACGGTTGACGAAGCCCTCGACCCGGTGATGGATGTAGAGGTCGGCGAGCTTCTGGCGCATCACCGGGTCGGCGGTCTTGCCCATCGCCCGTGCCGTGGCGAGGACGAGATCCCACGATCCACCGACCCGACCTCCGCCACCGGAGTCGTCGGAGTGATCGCGCTCGAAGCTCAACGTGGTCAGCGCCACCTTCCAGCCCTCGCCGACGGGGCCGAGCCGCAGTGAGTCCGGGATGCGGGCGTCGTTGAAGAAGACCTCGTTGAACGATGCGCCACCGCTCATCTGGGCGATCGGACGCACCTCGACCCCGGGGTGCTCGAGCGGCACCATGAACGCGGTCATGCCCTTGTGCTTGACGGCGTCGGGATCGGATCGGGCGATCAGGAGGCCCCACTCGCTGAACTGGGCTCCCGAGCTCCACACCTTCTGCCCGTTCAGCAGCCACTCGTCGCCATCCTGGTCGGCCCGACACGCGAGCGATGCGAGGTCCGAGCCCGCACCAGGCTCACTGAACAGCTGTGAGCACAGGATGTTGCACGAGAGCAGATCGGCGGTGAACCGCTCCTTCTGTTCGTCGGTGCCGAAGGCTTCGACCGTCGGCGCGATCAGGCCGCGGGTGACGTTGATGATCTCGTGGCCGCCCGGGCTCTCGTACTGGCGCTCCAGGCGAGCGAACGCGGAGGCGTGCTTCCGGCTCAGCCCGCGCCCGCCGACCGACTCCGGCCAGTTGATCGCGTGGTAGCCCTTCTCCGCCTTCTTGTGCACCCAGGACTTGAGGCCCTCGATGAGCGCCGCCTCCTCGTCGTGCTCCAGTGCGTGGAAGACGGAGACGGAGAAGTCCCCCTCACCCCAGACGATCTCCTTGTGCGCGTCGTCCTGGCGTCGGGGCGTGGCGTTGTCGGCCAGCCACGCGGCGGCCTCCTCGGTGAATTCCTCGAGCGACTGCATCCGTCCTTGGTACCACCTCCCGACGCTCGACGCCCTGTCCGGAGACGCCTCGGACCTAGTGTTGGCGGGTGAGCGGGAACCCGGCGGCGGCGACGTCGACCACTCGATCGCGTCCGCTGCTGCTGACGCCGGACTTCGGCCGGTTGGCGATCACGGCGATGGCGTTCTTCTTCTCGATGGGGGCGACGTTCCCGGTGCTCCCACGCTTCGTGAAGGACGACCTCGGCGGCACCGACACGACCGTCGGCCTCGTCATCGGCGCGACGGCACTGGGAGCGGTCGTCGCCCGGCCCGCGATCGGGTTCATCGGCGACCGGCGGGGCCGGAGGCTGCTGATGATCCTCGGGGGTGTCGTCGCCGCTGCGGCCCACCTGGCGCTGGTCGTCGTCGGCGATGTCGCGACACTGATGGTGCTCCGGGTGATCTTCGGCGTGGGTCAGGGCGCCTTCTTCGTCGGCGCGACCACCCTCGCGGTGGACCTGGCGGACGTCGACCGCCGCGGCGAGGCCACGAGCTACATCTTCGTGGCCCTGCACTTCGGCAGCGGACTGGGTCCGCTCGTCGGCGAGTGGGCGCTCGGCCGGTGGGACTTCGATGCGACCTGGTACATCGCCGCCGCGGGTTGCGCGGTGGCCGCGCTGGCCGCCATCACGGTTCCGAACGTGGTGGGGTCGGATCTCGACCTGGAGCAGCCGCGCATGCGGCTGGTGCATCCGAGAGCGGTGCTGCCGGGCGTCGTCCTGGGGATCGGGATCATCGGCTTCGTCGGGTTCAACGCGTTCGTCCCGCTGTATGGCGAGGAGATCGGTGTCGACAACATCGCACCGCTCTTCCTCATCTCGTCCTTCACGATCGTCGCCATCCGGTTCTTCGGAGCCCGTCTGCCCGACCGGCTGGGACCGGTTCGCGGCGGGACCGCTGCGCTGGTCGGCATGGCCGCGGGGATGTCGCTCATCGGGTTCGTCGACAGCGCCGGAGGGTTGTACGCGGGAACCGTGGTGATGAGCTGCGGCACCGCGCTGCTGCTGCCATCGTTGGTGAGCGCCGCGGTCGACGGGGTGCCGGCCAACGAACGATCCACCGCACTCGCGACGTACACGCTCTTCATGGAGTTCAGCCTGGCGATCGGGGCCGTGATCTTCGGGGCCGTGGCGGGCGCGTCGAGCTACGGGGCGGCGTTCGTGCTCGCGGCCGTCATGGCACTCATCGCGCTCGCTCTGTTGTGGGCGCGGATGCCGCGCCATCTCGGCCAGGGCGACTCCACAGCGCGCGAGCCCGCAACTGCCGGGTGACGCGAGGCCCGACGCGGACCCGGCTCTGTTCGCAGCGCGGCGAGGGGTTCTGCGGCCGTCGTTCGTCGTACCGGTGGGGAGCGGCTGGAGCGCCGGACCGCACCCGCCCGTCGACGTCGACCCGGCGTCCGCGGTCCTGGCGGCGCACGGAGGAGTTCACAATGAGCAGAGCAGGCGATCCGCCCAGGCGGAATTGGTGGAGGCAACTGGCGGGCGCGTTGCTCGTCGTCGCGACCGCGTCGGTCGGTCTCGTGGCGCATGCGGCCGCGGACGGGAAGCGGTTCTCCGAGGAGCCGTTCGAAGTCGGCTTCTTCTACGGGACGTTCGGCGAGAGCCCCAACACGTTCCTGCTCGTCGGCGGCACGGTCGAGGAGTTCTGCGAGGCGGGTCCCGACGGTGGGCCCGGCACCGCGACGGCCAAGATCCGCGAGCGCAAGGACGGCACGACCCGGGTGAAGGTCAAGTCATGGAACCAGCCGATGTACCTGTACGAGGCGGACATCGAGGGCGTGCCTCCTTGGCTCGATCAGGTCTGCGGCACCTACTTCACCGACGGAACTGCGCCCGAGCCGTTCGCGAGCGGCTCGGGGTTCCTCAAGGTGCGCGACACCATTCACTCGCCCGACTACATCGAGGTCTTCAACAAGGTCCGGGGCTATCTCCATGAGCCGGACGGAACCAAGTACAAGGTGCGGGCATCCGCGGACTTCGTGCTCCGGAACGGCGTGCCCGACGGCGACCCCGAGGACTTCGTCTCGTTCAGCCTGCGCAAGCTCCGCTGGAAGGCCTGGTGGTGAGGCCGAGGCTCGGCCCGGGCGTCGCTCAGGGACGAGCCATCCGACCCGTCTCGTAGGCCCACATGGCGATCTCGACGCGATTCCGAGCCCCGAGCTTCGTCATGAGGCTGGCGACGTGGGTCTTGACCGTACTGAGGCCGATGTAGAGCTCCTCGGCGATCTCGGCGTTGGTGCGGCCACGGGCCAAGGTCAACAGCACCTCCTCCTCGCGGTCGGTGAGGGGGTCGATGGGCTGGGCCGGAGGTTCGGCGCCGGTGGGGGCGGTCGTCGAGAACGCTTCGAGGAGCCGGGCCGTGATGGTGGGAGCTATCAGCGCGTCGCCTTGGGCGGCCGCCTCGATGGCCTGTACCAGCAGCTCCGGCCCGGCGTCCTTGAGGAGGAACCCGCGGGCACCGGCCTTCAGCGCGCCGTGCACGTATTCGTCGAGGTCGAAGGTGGTGATGAC
>JBCCFK010000108.1:0-12947 GCA_039029775.1 Actinomycetota bacterium
CCGGAGATGGCCCGGCTGATCACGAGCTGCTGGATCTGCTCGGTGCCTTCGAAGATGTCGTGGATCTTCGCGTCACGGTGCCAGCGCTCCACCGGGTACTCGCGGGTGTAGCCGTAGCCGCCGAGGATCTGGATGGCGCGCTCGGTGGCCCAGGTGGCGACGCGGCCGGCCTTGAGCTTGGCCATCGAACCTTCGGCGTTGACGAACTTCTTCTGCTTGCCGAGCCAGGCGGCCCGCCAGATCATGTTGCGGCAGGCCTCGATCTCGGTGGCCATGTCGGCGAGCATGAAGGCGATGCCCTGATTCATGATGATCGGGCGGCCGAAGGCCTCGCGCTCCTTGGCGTACTCGAGCGAGTACTCGAACGCGGCCCGGGCGATGCCGAGGGCCTGGGCGCCCACGGCGGGGCGGGTGGCCTCGAAGGTCTGCATGGCGGCCTGGGCGTTGCCCTTCTCGCCGCGTCGGACACGAGCGAGACGCTCGTCGAGCTTCTCCTTGCCGCCGAGGAGGCAGCGACCCGGCACGCGCACGTCGTCGAGGACGACCTCGGCGGTGTGCGACGCACGGATGCCGTGCTTCTTGTACTTCTGACCCTGGCTGAGGCCGGGCGTGTTCGGCGGGATGATGAACGAGGCGTGACCCTTCGAGCCGAGCTCGGGGTCGACCACGGCGACGACGACGTGGATGTCGGCGATGCCGCCGTTGGTGATCCAGGCCTTGGTGCCGTTGAGCACCCACTCGTCGTTGGCCTCGTCGTACTTGGCGGAGGTGCGGTAGCCGCCGACGTCGGAGCCGGCGTCGGGCTCGGAGGCACAGAAGGCGCCGAGCTGGACGTTCTGGGCGTCGCCGTAGCACTGCGGCACCCACTCCATGACCTGCTCGGCACTGCCGGAGCTGGCGATGCCGGCGGCCGCGAGGCCGGAGCCCATGATGGCCATGCCGATGCCGGCATCGCCCCAGAAGAGCTCCTCGATGGCGACCGGCATGGACAGCCCGGTCGGGTCGTTCATCATGAGCTCGGCCATGAACTCCCAGCCGTAGAGGCCGATCTCGGCGGCCTGCTCGACGATGGGGAACGGGAACTCTTCCTTCTCGTCCCACTCTTCTCCGGCGGGACGGACCACCTGCTCCGCGAAGTCGTGCACCCACTTCTGGAGGGTGATCTGGTCTTCGTTCAGGCTGGGATTGAAGTCGGGCATCGGTGCTCCTTCGCACAACACGTGCCGAAACGGGGGTTCGACGAGATTGATGTCAGACGTTGTGCCACATCCATCGGCACAACCGACTCGACATCAAGTTACCGGGTGGTAATACGACGTGCAAGGGATAGGCGGGCATCGTTCGTCGTCCGCTCGATCGGCCCCGGGCAGATCCCCCAGGAGCGGGCCGAATCGGCACGGAATGTGCCGGGGGTGTCACGGACCGCGCGGGTGGCTCCGACCGAAGGCCTCGGCCCGGGTGGCCCCGCTTGACGTGCAAGGGCCGGTTGCTAGCGTGGCCGGGGCGAGGCGGCGGCGCCGTCTGTGATTTGACGGCTCGCCGGGCAGCGGGCGAAGGGCGATCCAGTGAGGGACATGGTTGCGGAGCGACGGGCTCCGACCGAACAGCGAGGTGGTGTGTGGTCGCCCGCCCGGAACCCGACATCGAGATCCACATCGACATCGATGAAGGCACGCTGACCATGGCGATCCCGCGCTCCGTGTCGGCGATTCAGGCGCCGTCCGAACAGTCGCTGATCACGTTCAACCGCCCGTCGGTCGTCGGCCGCGAACTCCATCACGTGGCCACCACGATCACCCGGCACAACCTCGCCGGGGGCGGATCGTTCACCGACGCCGCAGAGGGTCTGCTGACCGAGATGCACGGCGCAGAGGCGTCGCTCCTCGTCACCTCGTGCACCTCGGCCCTCGAGATGGCTGCCATGCTCCTGGACCTGGGTCCCGGCGACGAGGTGATCATGCCGTCGTACACGTTCGTGTCGACGGCCCTCGCCGTGGTGCGCACGGGCGCGACACCGGTGTGGGTCGACATCCGGCCGGACACGTTCAACCTCGACGAGACCCTCATCGAAGCGGCCATCACCCCGAGGACCCGGTCGATCTGGCCAGTCCACTACGCCGGCGTCGGGTGCGAGATGAACCGCATCATGGACATCGCCGACGCCCACGACCTCCTGGTCGTCGAGGACGCGGCCCAGGCCATCGGAGCCACCTACGACGGCCGCCCCCTGGGTGGCATCGGGCCGCTCGGCTGCATCTCGTTCCACGAGACGAAGAACGTGAGCTGCGGCGAGGGTGGCGCACTCATCGTGAACGCCGAAGGGCTGGTGGACCGGGCGGAGACCCTCCGCGACAAGGGAACCAACCGCAAGGCGTTCGAGCGCAACACCGTCGACAAGTACTCCTGGGTGGACCTCGGCTCGTCCTATGCCCTCAGCGAGATCCTCTCCGCCTTCCTGTTCGGCCAGCTTGAGCAGATGGACCAGGTCCAGGCCGAGCGGCGCCGCGTCTGGGAGTCGTACCGGCAGCTGCTGCGCCCACTCGAGGCTCGAGGCCTGCTGCAGCTCCCGACGATCCCCGAGAACTGCACGACGAACCACCACATCTTCCCGATCGTCACCGCCGACGCCGATGAACGCCACCGGCTGATCACGTGGTTGGCCGATCACGGCATCGAGGCCGTCTTCCACTACGTCCCGCTGCACAGCTCGCCCATGGGGACCAAGCTGGCCGACCGGCCCTACGACCTCCCCGTGACCGATCGCGTCAGCAGCAGCCTGCTCCGGCTGCCCATGCACGCCGAGCTCTCCGAACGCGACCTCGACTACATCACCGACACGATCGCGACCTTCTTTCGCCGGACGTGACTCGGTCATGTTGCCGACCGATCCGTCGCCGAGCCCGACCCGGACAGGCGCCCGCAGGCCGGGGGTGACGCCGGTGTCCATCCTGTTCGTCCTCGGAACGGTCGCCTTCACCGTCTACGGGCAGCTGATCATCAAGCACGAGATCGACAGGCTCGACTCCACGCCCTCCGGCGTCGGAATCGTCCGATTCCTGGTCCAGCTCGTCTTCACCCGACCGCTCGTGCTGTCCGGGCTGGTGGCAGCCGCGATCGCGTCGCTGTTCTGGATGGCGGCCCTGTCGCGGCTCGACCTCAGCTTCGCCTACCCGTTCATGGCGCTGAGCTTCGTCGCGGTGGTCTTCCTCTCGGCGTTGTGGTTCGACGAGTCCCTGTCGATCACGCGCCTGCTCGGACTCCTGCTCATCGTGGGCGGCGTCCTCACGGTGGCGGCCGGTGGTTGACACCGAGATAGGGCTCGACCCCGCGTCGCTCGACACAGCCGACCTGTCACCGGTCGTGCCCGACACCACCGCGCGTCCCCTGATGAGGTGGACCGTGGCGGCGACGACGATCGGTGCGTTCGGCCTCGTCGCAGCCCGCGCATTCACGCCCGTCTACATCGAGGGTGACGACGCGGTGACAGTCGCCTACCACGCCCTCGGCCGCGACGAAGCGTTCCAGGACCCGTACGCGCCGTACCACGCCGGCGGCGACCTGATGCTGTCCCTCCTCGGGACCGACGAGGCCACCGTCCGCTGGGGGGCGATGCTCCTCGGTCTCGTCGCAGCAGCCGCCTTCGTCGTGGGCGTCCTGCAGCTGATCCACGATTGGGCCGACGAGGGGATCCCGATGCTCGAGCCGGTCCTCCACGGCCCGCATCGCCGTCTCCTCGGAGCCGGCCTGGCGCTCGTCCTGCTGCTGGCCGCGCCGGAACTGCTGTACCTCGGATTGGCGTATCTCCCGTCGGTGGTCGGGATGGCCTTGATCACGTGGGCACATGTCGTCGCGCGACGCGCCATCGACACACCCCGACCGATCCGTGGTCTCGCGACCGCCGCGCTCCTGATGGGACTCGGGACGGCGACGCGGTGGGACCTGCTCCTGTACGGGCTCGTGGTCGCCGCCGACCTGGTCTTCGTCCTCCCCCGCCCGAGCTCGCCGGGTTCAGAGCGACGATCTCTCGCGAGCTGGCTCACCTCGCCACGAGTCGCCCGCACGGTCACGTGGGGCGTCGCCTCACTGCTCGTGTGGCTCGTGCTGGTGCTGCTCGCCGGGCACAGCCCCGCCGATCTCCTCAGCGGACTCGACACCGGTACGTCGTACCCACGGTCCTATGCGCTGGTCGCCGCCACATGGTCGTCGTTCTTCACGCCGTTCCTGGTCGTCGCGGTCGCGATGGGGGTCGCGCACCTCCCGCGGGCCCGGCGCACCTGGGTCGTGGCCCAGCTGGTGTACCTGGTCCTCGCGGTCGTCGCGCTCCGCATCAGCGTCCCGAAGGTCCTGGTGGTCACCATGCCGGCGATCCTGCTCACGGCATCGATCGGGACGAGCCGTATCTTCCTGGGTCGACGTCCTGCCACGCGGTTCGCGGCAGCCCTGCTCCTGCTCCTGCCGTGGATCGTGGGCGTGCAGTACGAGCGCGATGACGCCGCGTGGGGACCAGGGTTCGAGCTGCAGGCCATCGACCGACCCGCAGGCTCGAACAGCACGTCGGTGTCGGCCGTCTTCGGCGGAGGCGGCGCGATCGGAACCCCCGAGGGGCCGCGGCCCGTCTGGGGCCACGGGTCGGTCTTGCTCGGCGGCGGGTGGCGGACCCTGATGTCGGAGCGGGCGGACGCTCGCGAAGCGGCCATCGACCACGCGACCGCAACCGGCCGGCTGTATGTGATCGCACAGGGGGCGTCGGGCTATGCGCTCTCGTACCTGTCGGGTGCCGGCTTCGACCAGACCGCGCCGACAACGGTGACCGACGTCCTCCGCCACCGGACGTTCACGTCCGACGCCGCGAGCGTGGTCGTGGTGAGGGTCCGCGGCCCCGAGGCCCTCATCGGCGACGACGCATCCGTGGCCTCTGCGCTCAGGCAGCTCAACGGCGGCTCGAGCATCGTCGTCGTCTCCGGGTACCCGTCGACGCTGCGTGAGCTCCACCTGCACAACCCTGCCGCAGTCCGACCGCTCGGCCCCGAGGCCGCCGAGGTCGACCTCGACGAGCTGCGGGGCTGACGTGCGAGTCTTCATCACCCAGTCGAACTACATCCCCTGGCGCGGCTACTTCCACGCCATCGACAGAGCCGATGTCCTGGTCCTCTACGACCACGCCCAGTACACCAAGCGCGACTGGCGCAACAGAAACCGCATCAAGACCGCCACGGGCACCAGGTGGCTGACGATCCCGGTCAAGGTGAAGAACCTCTCCGAGCAGGCCATCGAGGACACCCGGGTCGTGGATGGCACCTGGGCCCGCGGCCATCTCGAGTCCATCCGCCAGGCCTATCGCGCCGCTCCCCACTACCGCGACGTGCTCCCGGTCCTGGAGGAGACGTACGCCCTGGCGGCCGGCCACACCCATCTCAGTGCGATCAACGCCGAGTTCCTGGACGGCCTCTGTCGGTGGCTCGCGATCGACACGCCGATGCGGTGGTCACGCGAGTTCGACCTCCGAGCGGGCAGGACCGAACGACTCCTGGGCATCTGCCTCGACCTGGGCGCCACGACGTACCTGTCGGGCCCTGCAGCTCGGAACTATCTGGACATCTCCGTCTTCGAGCGGGCGGGCGTCGAGGTCGAGTTCCTCGACTACTCCTACGAGCCGTACCCCCAGCTCCACGGCGCGTTCGAGCCGTCGGTGAGCATCGTGGACACGATGATGCAGCTCGGGCCGGGCACCAGGGACGCCCTGCTCCCCGTCGCCCGGTCGCGGGACGACGTCTGCGCTGACGAGGTACCACGATGACGGAACGACCCCTCGTGATCTTCGGGACGTCGACCCAGGCCCGCCTCGCCGCCCACTACTTCGCGACCGACAGCGAGTGGACTCCCGTGGCGTTCGCGGTGGACCGGGCCTACATGGAGGCCGACACGTTCGAAGGCCTCCCGGTGGTGGCGTTCGAGGAGGTCGAGGATCGCCACCCGCCGGGCGACCACGACATGCATGTGGCGCTCGGTTACTCGCAGATGAACCGGGTCCGTCAAGCCAAGTACGAGGCGGCGAAGGCCCTGGGCTACCGACTGGCGACCTACGTCAGTTCCCGGTGCTCGTACCTGTCGGCATCACCGCCCGGAGACAACTGCCTCATCCTCGAGGACAACACCGTCCAACCCTTCGTCACGATCGGGGACAACGTCACCTTGTGGAGCGGTAACCACATCGGGCACGACAGCGTCATCGGCGACCACGTGTTCATCGCTTCCCATGCGGTGGTGTCGGGCTGGTGCGTGATCGAGGACAACTGTTTCATCGGCGTCAACGCCACCCTGCGCGACGCCATCACGATCGGTCGCGCCAGCCTCATCGGGGCAGGCGCCACGGTCATGGCCGACACCGAGGCCGACAGCGTCTACGTGCCGCCACGAGCGATCCGGCTGGACGCGAACAGCGGCGACGTCACGATCTCCTGACGCCCGCCGACGCGTCAGCCCGCGCCGTCGGCGTTCATGTTGCGCCGTTCGCTGACAAGGTACGCGGGTCGCCCGCGGGCCTCGTCGAGCACCTCGCCGAGGTAGAGCCCGATGACGCCGAGCGAGAACAGGATCACCCCCGTGGACAGCAGGATCAGGCACATGATCGAGGTCCACCCCTCGAGGAAGCCCTGGGTGGCCCACAGGATGACCAGCGTGATCGCCGCGACCGCCGACGCCACGACGAAGCCGATGCCGAGCGCCACCGAGAAGTACAGGAGGCGCTTCGACTGCAGTGTGGCGTCCTTGACCGCGTACTTGACGAGACTTGGGATCGAGTAGCTGCTGACCCCGTGTGGCCTGGTCCGATGCTCGATGTCCACCACCACGCGGTCGAATCCCACGTACGACAACGACACCAGGAGGTGGGGATGGGCGTCGCCGAGGCCGAGCACGGCCTCGACCGCCGTTCGGGACAGCATGACGTAGTTGCCGATCAGCCCGGACTGCTCCTCGATGCCCGGACCCGTGACCATGCGGATCGTGCGCGCGTAGCCGTGGCCGATCACGTTCCGGAGCGGCGAATGGAGACGCCTGGCCTTGCGCGTGAGCACGACCTCGATCCCGTCCGCCATGGCCGCGTACATCTCGGGGAGATACGCCGGATCGTCCTGCAGATCGCAGTCGAGCACGGCCACGCGCTCGCCGGCGGCGTGCTCGAGGCCGGCGAGGATGGCGCTGTGCTGGCCGAAGTTCCGACTGAGCCGGATGGCTTTGACGCGCGGGTCGGCCGCCGTCTGCTCCACGATGCGTTCCCACGACGTGTCGGGACTGCAGTCCTCCACGAGGATGATCTCGAAGTCGTCGGTGATCTCCGAGGCCGCCGCGACGACCGCCTCGACGAGTGGCGCGACCGAGTCCGCGCCCATGTAGACGGGACTGACGATCGACAGCGCGCACGACGCGCCCCGATCGGACTCTCGAGCACCGCTGCCCGGTGATGCCCCTCGCATCGCAGCCCGTCCTCCCCTCCGGCGCCCTCGGCGACCGGGCAACGATATCGAGGCCTGGAGGTCGGCGTCATCCCGGTCGTCGGACCCGGGCCCCGTCGACGGATTGCTAGCGTTCGGCCCTGGCGGCCGTTGGACCGTCGGACACCCGCCCGCGGGGAGGAGATCCTTGAGCAGCCAGGCCAGCGCCAACCCCGCGAACCAGCGGTGGACCAAGCTCGGAAGGGTCCCCATCGAGGCCGACGCGTCCCGGTGGCTCGACGACTACGCGGCGGTGCCGTTCCTCGATCACATCGAGGGTGACCGCTACTGGCTGTACTTCTCCGCGCGTGACCAGCAGAACCGGTCGCATACCCGTCGCGCCGTCATCGACCTCCGCGATCCGCTCCGACCGCTGACCCCCGAGGCGGGGTCGGTCGTCGGTCCGAGCCGGCCCGGCTTCTTCGACGCCGACGGCGCGATGGGGTCCGATCTCGTCCACATCGACGGCCGGGCCCACCTCTTCTACATCGGCTGGAACCTCGGAGCCGACGTGCCGTTCCGCAACGCGATCGGCATCGCCGTCGAGGGGTCGGACGGGACGTTCGAGCGTCTGGGCGCCGGGCCGGTCCTGGACCGGTCCACCATGGATCCGTGTTTCGTCGCCAGCAACTGCGTCCTGCCCGACGGCGACGGCTACCGGATGTGGTACCTGTCGTGCTTCGACTGGACCGAAGACGCAGCGGGGTGGAGCCACCGCTATCACATCAAGGAGGCCCGCTCCGACGACGGCCGCAGCTGGACCCCGTGCGATCGCGTGGCGATCGACTTCGCCCACCCTGGCGAGTACGCCATCTCGGTCCCCCGCGTCCATCGGCGCGGTGACGGACTGGAGATGTGGTACTCGTTCCGGGCCGGACCACGCGGCGCCACGTACAGAGTCGGCTACGCCACGGCGCCCGACGGGATCTCGTGGACGCGACGGGACGAGCTCGTCGACCTGGACGTGTCGGCCACCGGGTGGGACAGCGACATGGTCTGCTACCCCTACGTGCTCCGCCACGACGGCAGGACCTTCATGCTCTACAACGGCAACGGCTACGGCCGAACCGGGGTCGGCCTGGCCGAGCTGGCGCAGGGGTGACGCGTCACGCCGAGCGGCCGCGGGCGATCCCGATCCCGTCGGCGCCGTAGTCATTGCCGGCGTAGAGCATCCAGAGCGACCCCGCGGCACGGAAGACGTGCGGATAGGCCTGCGCCCTGTCGTCCCAGTCCCCCGTGCCGGGCCCGATTCCGGCAGCCCCGTCGTCGCGCTCCCAGTCGATGCCGTCGGCCGACCACGCGTATCCGATCCGGTAGTCATCGCCGCGCACGCAGAACCACATGTGATGGCCGGCCTCGTCCCGGACCACGGTGGGCCTCGAGATCGAGTGCTCGTCGGCGTCGGCGGGGCCGATGGCCACGTGGCCGTCTCGACGCCAGTCCAGGCCGTCGGCGGACTCGGCGTACTTGATCAGATAGCGATGGGACGGTCCGGTGCCCCACGACGTGAACGACGTGTACCACATGCGCCATCGGTCGGGCTGCTCCCGGAGGACGAAGCACGAGCCCATCGAGAGGTGGTCGTCATCGGTTCGCGGCAGCACGGGCGCCCGGGAGATGCGCTCGAGGCGCCCATCGCCGAGCCGTGCCAGCCCGATGTGATTCTGGAAGGGCGTGAGCACCGTGGGCATCCAGCCGGTGTAGTAGCACCACACCTCGGAACCGTGAGCCACGGCGCACGGATACGACACGCCGTTCTCGTCGAAGGTTCCGAGCGATCCGGGCTCGAGCAGCGGTTCGGGTGCCAGGTCGAGCGTCGGGGTGTCGGTGGACAGATCGAGCTCGCCACGCCCGATCATCGACCGGTTGTCCGCGTCGCGTCCGGTCACCAGCACGGTGACTCGATCGCCGGCCGGGGGAAGTGTCGTCGCCGCTCCGAGATGGGAGTGACACCAGCGGTGTCGCCCGTCGGCCACCGCGAGCCGGCCGAGCGGCTCCCACTGCCAGCCGCCCGGGCTCATCCCTGGCCGCTCTTGTACAGCCGCTCGTCGGCCGGCACGTAGAACTCCTCGAGCGATGTGGGGACGCGAACATTCATGCCGAGGATCCGCCGCACGCGGTCGGGTACCGCGTCGACCATGTCCGCGTCCATCAGCCGCGGGTAGTCGAACCGCTGCCGCATGTAGGACCGGGTGCCGTAGAGCGTCACCGCGAACCGCGTGTCGGTCGTGGTGTTCCGCCCACCGGCATGCCAGACGCGGGGGTGGAACACCACGGCGTCACCGGCGTCGCGACACACCCGCACCGCGTGCTCTCGGAACTCGTTCTCGTCCGGCCGGTGGGGGTGGGTCCGGTGCGACCCCGGAAGGTAGAACGTGGCCCCGTTCTCTTCGGTGAACGGGTCGAGCGCGATGGTGGCCAGGGCGCCGAGGACCAGCCCCGGCGTGATGCGAGCGGTGTCGGTGTGGATCTCGGCGGTGGCCTGATGCAGCTCGGGCAGCATCGCCGTCGACGTGTACGAGTAGAGGATCCATCGGTCGCCGAGCAGGGCGCCGAACAGCGCGTCGATCACCTCGTTGTCGAGGAGTGCCAGCAACGGACCGCCGTAGTGCGCGAGCTCGAGGGCGATCGACCGGTCCTTGCCCGGCAGACCGCCGAACCGCTCCCAGTCCTGGTCCAGGGCGTCGGCGACGGCGCTGCGCAGGCCGGCGATCTCCGGCTCCGCGATCACCCCTGGAACGACGCTGAAGCCGTGCTCGTCGATCTCGTCCAGGTGTCGATGGAGATCCACCGCGGCAAGAGTACCTGCAGCGTGGACTACGCCTGGCGCTGGTCGAGGATCTCGGCTTCGACGAGGCGTTCGGCGTCGGTGGCCGGCCCGCCGAAGAACCCGGACTCGGTCGGGTCGACGGGAACGGCCTGGAACCCGTCGAGCTCGATCACCTCGGCGAGGGCCGGCTCGTCGGTCCAAACCGTCACCTCGGCGTGGAGGTTCACCCCACCGTTCGGGCCCTCGATGGCCACGATGGTGCCCCCGAGCACGCGGGCGAACTGCTCGGCGAGGGTCAGCTGATCGGCCGATCGCTCGTCGACCGACTGCTGGACGGCCTCGGACAACCGGCGGGTCTTCGGCGAGCCGGGCTGCAGCGCCGGAGGGCTGTCGCCGCCGCACGCTTCGAAGCTCAACCGGACCTCGTGGGTTCCCGGCGTGGGCGTGAGCCAGCGTGCGGCGGCGAGCGTGACGTGCCCCCCTGCGTCGGTCGTGGAGATGACCTCGTTGATCATGTTCTGCAGGACGTAACGCAGCTTGACGGCATCGGTCTTGACGGTCTTGGGCAGATCGGGACCGAGGAGCAGGGCGAACTTCAGCTGGGCGCGGATGCAGCGGCTGCGAACCGACCGGGCGACCGACGCCATCAGTTCGGCCACGTCGACCTCGGAGTCCTCCACGGACAGGCTGCCGGTCGTCGACAACGAGACACCGAGGGCGTCACCGAGGATCTGCTCGAGCTGGCGCCCGCTGTCGCCGACGGCGCGGGCGATGTCACGCTGTACGTCGGTCGTGTTGGCGCTCTGCTCCAACACCCTGCCAAACCCGACGATGTTCTGGATCGGGCCGACGACACGCTGGGTCATGGACCCGATCACCTCGCCGACGGCGTCACGCGTCGAGCGCGCGTTGCGGGCCTGGGTCTCCAGGTCCTCCATCTCGATCTTCAGGACGCGGATCTGCGAGCGGTAGCGGTGACCGATCCAGATGGCGAACACCAGACCCACGGCCAACCCGATGGCGGCTGCGGGCAACGGGTCGATGCTGGGCACCGTCAACCTCTCGTCTCCCTCGGGCCGGGGACTCCGGCACCAGTCCTGCCCCCTTGGCTTCGTCGCGGCTGGGTGATTCTGAACGTGTCGGGGACCTCGGGCCCGGGCCGAAGGGCCCAGCGGGCGACGGACGGCAGCGCTAGCGTCGGTCCATGATCGAGCAGCGTCCCTTCGGCAGTACCGGTCACACCAGCTCGCGGGTCATCTTCGGCGCCGCCGCGATGGGAGGTGGCCCACCGAGACTGTTCGAGCGGATCTTCGAGACCCTGCGCGAGTTCGGCGTCAACCACATCGACACCGCCGCGTCGTACGGCGACTCCGAGCTGAATCTGGCGCCGTTCCTGGCCGACACGCGCGACGAGTGGTTCCTCGCGTCCAAGACGGGCGACCGGTCCGGCGCCGACGCCCGAGCCAGCCTGGAGCGGTCCCTCGAACGGCTCGGTGTCGACCACCTCGACCTCATCCAGCTGCACAACCTGGTCGAGGAGGACGAGTGGCACGAAGCCTTCTCGGCCGACGGCGCGGTCGCGGCGCTCTTCCGGGCACGCGACGAGGGACTGGTCCGCCACGTGGGCGTCACCGGCCACGGCCTCCGGATCGCCCGCATGCACATCCGGAGCCTCGGCGAGGCCGAGTTCGCCTCGGTGCTGCTCCCCTACAGCCACACCCTGATGAGCGACCCGGGCTACGCCGCGGATGTCCAGGAGCTGATCGAGCTCTGCATCGAGCGCGAGGTGGCGGTGCAGACCATCAAGTCGGTCGCTCGCCGCCGATGGGCCCCCGACCACGAGGGGCCTCGCTTCGCCTGGTACGAGCCGCTCGACGAGGGCGACGCGCTGACCCGCGCGGTCCACTACGTCCTCGCCGACGATCGCGTGTTCCTCAACACGTCGTCGGACGCGCGGCTCCTGCGGGCCACCTGCGAGGCGGCGATGTCGCTCGAGGGGCGCCCGAGCGCCGAGGCCATGGACGCCGACCGGCTCGCGAACGGCGTGGTCCCGATCTTCGACGGCGGCGAGCTCGAACGCATCCGCTGACCACGGCCCGCCGTCGGACACCGGCCCGGCAAAGGCCCCTCCGGACGCCCGTGACGCCGGTAGCGTTGGGCGGCAATGAGTACGAGCGACACCACCCCAGCACCGGCGGCCACGGAACTCCCGAAGGCCTACGTCCCGGCTGACGCCGAGGCCGCGATCACCGCGCGGTGGGCGGACGCGGACGTGTTCCACGCGGAGCCGGTCGCCGACGGGGCCGAGACGTACTCGATCGTCATCCCGCCGCCCAACGTCACCGCGGCGCTGCACCTGGGACACGCGCTCAACAACACGCTCCAGGACGTGCTCGTCAGGTACCACCGGATGCTCGGCGCGACGACGTTGTGGATGCCCGGCACCGACCACGCGGGGATCGCCACCCAGACCGTTGTCGAGAAGCGACTGCTCAACGGCGGCATCAAGCGGCTGGAGATGGGCCGCGAGGCCTTCGTCGCCAAGACGCAGGAGTGGAAGGACGAATACGAGGGCGTCATCCTCGACCAGCTCAAGGCGATGGGTGCGAGCTGCGACTGGGACCGTACGCGCTTCACGATGGACGACATGTGTGCCACCGCGGTGCGGCATGCGTTCTTCGAGC
>JBCCFK010000109.1:0-12900 GCA_039029775.1 Actinomycetota bacterium
CGACGTACCCACGCATTGACGGCATCCCGTTCCTCTTCGCCGATCCGAAGGCGGCGCTTGGCGAATGGCGCAACCGGCTGCAGTTCGCGCTGCAGTCGCGGATCGTGCTCGAACTGCTCGTGGGCTGACCGTGTCCCAGGCCTGGCCACCGGCCGACCGGCCGAGCGCCGCCGAGGTCGAGGCCCGCAAAGTCATCGTCACCGCCGCCCTGGGAGGTGACCTGGCCCCCGCTCGCTCCGCCGTGAGTCACGCCTCCGACCGCGTGCGGGTGTCGGCGATCAAGGCGCTGGCCGACGGCGGCGAGCTCGGCGATGCCACGGTGGCCGACGCCGCAGCGGACCCGTCGCCGAGGGTTCGGAGAGCCGTCGCCATGGCCGGCGCCACGGATCTGCGGGTGTCGCTCGAAGCGCTCCTCCACGACGAGGACAGCAACGTCGTCGAGCCCGCGTGCTGGGCGGCCGGCGAGCGAGCCGAGGCGGGCGTCGAGCTGGTGCCGTTGCTGGTCGGGATCGCGACCGCTCACGAGGACGGGCTGTGTCGGGAGGCTGCGGTGGCTGCGCTCGGTGCGATCGGCCACCCCGACGCCCTGCCGGCGATCCTCGCGGCGACGAAGGATCGTGCGACGGTCCGGCGCCGGGCCGTCCTCGCCCTGGCCCCGTTCGAGGGCCCCGAGGTGGACGCCGCGCTGGCTCGTGCGATGGAGGATCGCGACTGGCAGGTGCGCCAGGCCGCCGAGGACCTGCTGCCCCCGGGGTGACTCAGCGCCCGCCCGGTCGGGTGCCCATGAACATCGCCTGCACGCTCTCGAACGACTCGATGCAGCGACCGGCGCCGAGCACGACGGCCTGGAGCGGCGCGTCGACCAGGTGCACCGGCACCTCGGTCGCCTTGGCGAGCCGGCTGTCGAGTCCACGAAGGAGGCCGCCACCGCCGACCAGGTGGATGCCCTCCACGATCAGGTCCTGAGCCAGCTCGGGCGGAGCCTGGGAGAGGCAGGCGAGCACCGAGTCGACCATGGCCGAGACCGGCTCGTCGATCGCTTCGCGGACCTCCTCCGGCGACAGGACGACGGTCTCGGGCAGGCCGCTCATCAGGTGGCGACCCCGGACCTCGGCCCGCAGCTCGCCCTCGGTCTTGGCCGCGGAGCCGATCGTGATCTTGATCTCCTCGGCGGTCCGCTCACCCACGGCGATCCCGTGCTCGCGGCGGACCCAGGCGGTGACGGCGTTGTCGATGTCGAAGGACCCGACGCGCACGGCCTCCAGCGCGACCACCCCACCCATGGAGATCAACGCGGTCTCGCTCGTACCACCGCCGATGTCGACGACCATGTTGCCGATCGGCTCGTTGATGGGGAGACCGGCGCCGATCGCGGCGGCGAGCGGCTGTTCGATCAGCTGGGCGTCGGCGGCGCCGGCCCGGCGAGCGGCCTCGGTGACCGCCCGTCGCTCGACGGCGGTGATGGCCGACGGGACACAGATCACGACGCGGGGCCGGTTGAACCGGCTCACGCCGACTCGTTGCAACAACAACCGAATCATGCGCTGGGTGACGTCGAAGTCCGTTATCGCCCCTTTGCGGAGCGGCCGCACCGCCACGATGTAGCTGGGCGTGCGCCCGATCATCTGCCACGCCTCGTGACCCATGGCCAGCACTTCGCCGGTCTGCTTGTTCAGGGCGATCACCGACGGCTCGTTGAGCACGATGCCACGGCCGCGCGCGTAGACGAGCGTGTTGGCCGTGCCCAGATCGATGGCGAGATCGCGTGCCATGGCCTACCGCCGCCTCCTGCGACCGCGGCCGCCCTTGCCCTGCGGTGAGAGCAGGTCGAGCTGGCTCCGGAAGTCGTCGATGCTCGAGTCGTACTTCACCGTGCGCTCACGAAAGCGGAGCCAGGAGACGAACGCCACCAGGAGGAACAGGACGAGCGCACCCCCGAGAAACACCAGTGCGCTCACGATCCGGACTCCGACGACATCTCGCCGACCTCGAGCACGTGTTGGGGCTCGAGCCCCCAGCTCTCGCCCCCGTCCCACGCTTCGCGCTTCCAGATGGGGACCGTCGCCTTGAGGGTGTCGATGCAGAACCGCGCCGCGAGGAAGGCATGGTCCCGGTGTGGCGCCGAGACGGCCACGACGACAGCTGACTCGGTGATGTCCACCGGGCCCATGCGATGGATCATCGCGATGCGACCGAGATCGGGCCAGCGCACCCGCGCCTCCTCGGCGATGGCGACCAGGCGAGGCTCCACCTGCTCGACGTAGGCCTCGTATTCCAGCGCCGAGACGCCCGGACGCCCGTCGGAGTGATCGCGGGCGACGCCGTTGAACGTCACCACGCCGCCGCAGTTCGGCAGCACGACCCATTCGCTGGCCTCGGTGACGGGCACCGGGTCAGCGGTGAGCCCGACCCACGTGTCTCCATCGTGCGGCGGCGTCATCGGGACAATGGTAGGACGCTCCCCTGCAGATCACGAGTTCGGCCGCGCGGTATATCACTCACCAATCGTCGGTAACCTCGCTGACCGTGGGAGGGGCGCCGGACGAAGACGCTGATGACCCGGCAGAGGACCGGGAGGACGGGACCGAGTTCCGTCCCCCGCTTCCGCGCGAGGATCGTCTCTGGCGGCATCCCTCCGAAATGGCGGCCGAACAGCGGGCCGCCACGCCCGCAGAGCCCATGGTGCACGTGTCGACCGTGCGCACCCCGTGGCGGCAGGCGGCAGGCCTCGCCGCCGTCGGGGCCATCGGCGGTGCCATGGTCGTTGCGGGGCTCTTCCTGACCCTCGGGTCGTCGCCCGCGACGGTGGCTGCACCCGCGGCCGGGTCGGACTTCTCCACGCTGGTCGCCTTCGACCCCGTCGTGCCGGTCCCCCGCAGCGTTCCCGTGGACGAGTGGGCCCAGGTCGTCACCGGCCCGGTCGAGGACGCCGTGGTCGAGATCCACCGAGATGGCGCCCATGTCGGCGCCGGCGTTCTGATCCGCAGCGACGGCGTCATCCTCACCAGCCGCACCGTCGTCGACGGCGCCGACGAGGTGGCCGTTCGGATGCACGATGGGGCCATCCATGCAGGGGCCGTCCTCGGCCAGGACAAGATCAGTGGCCTGGCAGCCGTGTCGATCGACCACCCGGACACACCCACCGCGCCGCTGGGCATCTTCGTCAAGCGACCGCAGGTCGGCGACTTCGCCGTTGCCGTCCCGGCGATCATCGACGCCGTCCCGGGCGACATGGCCCCCAGAACGATCGCCGCGACCTCGATGAACGTCCCGATCGCCGACGACCTCCACCTGCACGGATTGATACAGCTCGACGGCCCCGCCGCGGAGTTCACCGCCGGTGGCCCGATGGTCAACGACGCCGGCGTGGTGATCGGCATCGTCGTCGACGTCGGATCGGAGCACGCGACCCACGCCGTGCCGATCGCCTACGCCCGCCAGATCGCCGAGGACTTCATCAACTACGGCACCGCCAAGCACTCGTGGCTCGGCATCAAGGGCGTCGATCTCGACCGCGACATGGCCACCGACCTCGCCGTGGACGGCGGCGTGCGCGTGACCAGCATCATCGAGGGCTCACCGGCTCATGGCGCCGGGTTGCGCAAGGGTGACGTCATCACCGGCTTCGACGGCAAGACCGTCCTGTCGATGTCGGAGCTGATCCTCGAGCTGCGCCGCAACCCGCCCGGCCACGAGGTCGAGGTGCGGTACCTCCGTGCGGAACGACCTCGGATGTTGACGCTGACCGTCACCACCCGCCACGTCGGCGACACGACCTAGTCCCGCATGCCGACGCTTGTCGGCCTGCGGCTGCGCAGGAGGCGCCGTTCGTCGCTCGCTCGGCCGACTACTTGCGGGCTTGGAGGCGGCGGACCAACCAGCCCAGGCCCACCAGGCTCGCGAGCACCAGGACGGTGGCGGCGCCGAGGGCCACCTGCTGGCGCCGCTTGGCGTTCATCGTGGCCCAGGGGCGTGCCGGGGTGCCGTCGACGTACGCCTGCTCGTTGGTGAACCGGGGCTGCCAACCTGCGGCACGGAGACGATCGTTGGCGACGACCCACGGGTACGCGGTGTAGGCGGTGATGCCCGGCGGGGTCGGCGCGAGCCGGTGACGCCACCGGAACCGTCCGACGCCCTCGGCCGCCTCTTCGGGGAGCCGCACCCGGGGCACGCGCCCGACCAGTTCTCGGCACGTCTCGCCGTCGACCGACCCGTCGGGAGCCACGTTGTAGGGACCGTCGAGCCCGCCCTGGCTGGCCAGCACGACGGCATCGGCGAGGTCGTCCAGGTGCAGGAACTGCAGCGGTGGATCCTGACCCTCGACGTCGATCATCGTCGCCGCTCGCAGGCTTCGTGCGACCCACGTCGCCTCGCCCTCGGCGAGGGCGGTGGTGGGGCGAAGGATGACGACCTCGGTCTCGGGGTGCGTCGATCGCCACTCCTGCGCGAGCTGCTCGGTCTGGGCCTTGACCACCCCGAAGGAGAACTCGGGGTTCGGCCGAACCGGTGCGTTCTCGGTGATCGGGATCGGGTTTGCGGCCCAGGCGCCGTAGACCATGGCGCTGGAGAGCAACACCAACCGCTTGACGCCGGCGCTGCCTGCGGCGTCGAGCACACGCCGGGTGGCATCGATGTCCACGTGGGCGGTGTCCACTCCGTCGTTGCGAGGCTCGAAGGAGGACGCGAGGTGGACGATCGTCGTGGCGTCCTCGAACACCGGCTTGAGGTCGTCGCGGCACAGGTCGACGCGCTCACTGATCACGTTGGGAGCCTTCCCGCGCCTGCTCCGCAGGTCGACGGCCACGACATCGCCGACGTCGTCTCTCGCCGCGAGCGCGTCGGTCACCCGTCGGCCGACCGAGCCGGACGCACCGGTGACGACAATCCTGTTGCTCATCTGCGATTGGCCTCCGGAGGACCGCGAACCACGGGCGAATTTCTCACGATATCGGGATGGCCGGATCGCCCGCAGCGGTTGTACCGGTCCGACGGCGGCTGACCGCCTCCCCACCCGAGCGAGCCACAGCCTCGGATGGCAATACGATTGGTGACGAGATGAACGAGGACGACGACTCCCAAGACCAGCCCCCGATGCCGTTCGGGCTCCCCTTCTTCGGCGACCTGAGCGCTCTGCTCGGCGGGATGGGCGGCGACGGCGCCTGGCGCGCAGCCCGCCAGCTCGCCTTCACGCTCGCCACCGAAGGGACGACCGAGCCCAACGTCGACCCCTCCGTGCGCATCGAGATCGAGCAACTGGCCCGCGTGGCCGAACTGCAGGTGAGCCAGGCCACCGGCCTCTCCCCCGCCGGCGGCGAGGTCCGGGTGACGGCCGTGACTCGAACGCAGTGGGCGGACAAGGCGATCGACGCGTACAAGCCGCTGTTCGAGAAGTTGACCGAGTCTCTCGGCCAGCAGCCCGACCTCCCGGACGAGGACGAGTTCGGAGCCGGGGACCCGGCGACGGCGATGTTCGGCCAGATGATGAAGATGATCGGGCCGATGATGCTGAGCATGACCGCTGGTTCGATGGTCGGCCACATGGCCCGCCGCTCGATCGGTCAGTACGACATCCCGGTGCCGCGATCGGGCGACGAGATCCTCATCGTGCCGGGAAACCTCGACGAGTTCGGTGAGGACTGGAGTCTCGACTCCCGAGATCTGCGGCTCTGGGTCTGCCTCCACGAGATCGCGCACCACCTCGTCCTGGGTGTTCCGCACATCGGCGGGACCATCGAGCGGCTGATGCTGGAGCACGCCGGCGCCTTCCGGAGCGACCCGACCGCGCTCGAGCAGAAGCTCGGGGCGCTCGACCTGTCGAATCCGGCTGCACTCGGCGAGTTGCAATCGACCCTGAACGACCCCGAGGTGATCCTCGGTGCGATCCGGTCGCCCGAGCAGGAGGCGATCAAGCCGCAGCTCGAGGCGGTGACCGCGCTGGTCGTGGGCATCGTCGACCACGTCATGGACTCGGTCGGCGACGGCCTGCTGTCCAGCTACGGCCAGCTGACCGAGGCGCTCCGACGTCGGCGCGTCGAGGCCGACCCCGCCGACCGGTTCATCGAGCGCATGCTCGGTCTGGAGCTGACCCAGGAGCAGTACGACCGGGGGGCGGCGTTCGTCGACGGTGTCGTCGAACGCGCCGGCACCGACGGGCTCTTCCGCCTGTGGGAGGACGAGCGGATGCTGCCCACACCGAACGAACTCGACGCCCCGGGCCTCTGGCTGGCCCGGATCGATCTGCCGCTCGACTGACGACGACCGGTCAGAAGAGGCGGCCGTCGCCCGGCGGACCGCCGTCGAGCAGCGTGGGGTCGCCGTCGTCGGCCAGGGCCGGGACCACCTCGGTGGCGTCCGGGTCCGGCTCGGGCTCCGACGGCGCCACGACCTCGGTCTCGTCCCGAGGCTGCAGCGGCTGGTGCGCCGGTGGACGCACGACCAGCGGCTGGCCGGCGTTCCGCGAACCGACGAAGTACGAGAAGGCCGCCGCCGCGGCTGCGGCTGCGAGCATGAAGAACCCCAGCCGCGCGGGGATCTTGAACACGACCGGCACGATGGCACCGATGACCCAGAAGAGCTGGAAGCGGGTCTCGAACCGGGCGAACGTCCGGCCGTAGTTGGCGTCCGGCGCGTCGCGCTGGACGATCGAGTCGAAGGCGAGCTTGCCCGAGCTCACGCCGAGGCCGACCGCGAACGCGACGAGCATCGCTCCGCCCAACCCGCCGCTCCAGACGCCGAGGAACGAGGTGGCGGCGATGACGGCCAGCCCGCCGAGCAGTAGGCGCTCCTCGTGGATGCGATCGCGAAGACGCGGCGCCAGGACCGAGCCGGTGAGGGTGCCCAGCACGGTGAACGCCACCACGGCGCCGAGGCGCAGCGCCGACGAGCCCGTGGCGCCGAGATCCACGTCGAGCAGCTCCTCGTGCATGCGCGCGCCGATGGCGCTGCCCGTGCCGCTGAGGTCGATGTCGTCGGTCCCACCGCGGTACGCGAAGGCCACCAGGAACGTGAAGAACCCGATGATCCCGCGAAGGACGCCCGTGGCCGACGCCGCCAGCCTGATGCCCCCGCTGCGGAGCTCCCGCTTCTCGACCTCGCCCTCGGGACCGGACGCGACCGCGACGCGCGGCAGTCGTGTCGAGGCGATGAACGCGGCGACGAACGTGATGGCCGCCAAGGCGACCGAGCCACCCGGACCGCCGATCACGCTGATCAGCGCGGCGGGCGCCGCGCCGAGGAAGCCCGCGACGCCGCTCAGCAGGGCGAGCCGGGCGTTCTTGTCCAGCAGCTCCTCGTGTGACTTGACCGTGGTGGGCACGATGGCCGCCTTGGCGATCGCGTAGCCCTTCTGGAGGACGAGGATCGCGAACGCGAGCGGAAACAGGAGCAGGCTGTCCAGGTTGCCGATCATCAGCACCGCCACCACGACCCGGAGGGCATTGATGGCGATGACCATCGCCCGCCGACCACCCTTGGCCCGGTCCAGCGCCGGTCCGATCAAGGGGCTGACCAGGGCGAATGGAGCGATCGTGAGGCCGAGGTAGAGACCGACGCGCCAGCGGGCGGCCGAGGGGTCGATCGAGAAGAACAGCGACCCGGCGAGGGCCACGGCGATCATGGCGTCGCCCGCCGCCGACAGCGCATGCACCCGTGACAGGCGGACGAACGGAGAGACGGCGAACGCGCCGTGCTCGGTGGAGACGGGCTCGGACGAGCCGGTCCGTCGCGGCCGATTCGGCTTGCCGAGCGGCCGCCAGCCGGTCCCGTCCTCAGAGCTGCTCACGGCGCCGATCCTACGCCGGTCCACCGTCGGCGCGAAGGCGCCGCCGCGCCGGGACCCACCGACGAGGAGAATCTGTGAACCCAAAACCGCGCTCATTTGGGTTCACAGATTCGTCTCGCCTCGGCGGTGGGCTACAACAGAGCGGTGACCGAGCTCCGAATCCGTCAGGCGGTCCGTGGACTGATGATCGATCCGGCGGATCGGATCCTGCTGTGCCGCCTGGTCTTCGATGACGGTTTCGACGGCTGGCTGCTCCCGGGGGGTGGCATCGAGGACGGCGAGTCACACCGAGAGGCGCTGACCCGCGAGCTCACCGAGGAGACAGGCGTTCCGGACGTCTTCATGGGACCGCCACTGTGGTCGCAGGTCTCGTTGGTGGCGGGCCTCGACGGTGGACGCTGGGACGGCCAGCGCAACGTCGCCTACCTCGTACCGTGTCACGCCTTCGAGCTGGCCCCGACCATGTCGGCCGCCGAACTCGCCGAGGAGAACCTGATCGACCTGCGGTGGTGGACGATGGACGAGCTACGAGAGACCGACGCCACGCTCCGGCCCGTCGAGCTCGTCTCACTCGTCGAGCGTGTCCTGGAGTTCGGTGCCCCGCCGTCCCCGTGGGACCTGGGGACGTTCACCCCACCCTCGTGACCGACGCACGCAGGATGGGTCAGGCCTTCGAGTACTTGTAGCCGAGGCCGCGAATCGTCACGATGCGTTCGGGGCTCGACGGGTCGACCTCGACCTTCGACCGCAGTCGCTTGATGTGGACGTCCAGCGTCTTCGTGTCGCCGACGTAGTCGTAGCCCCACACGCGATCGATCAGCGTCTGGCGGGTGACGACGAGCCCGGCGTTCTCCATCAGGAGCGCCAGGACCTCGAACTCCTTGAGCGGCAACTCGATGGTGGCGCCGTCGACGACGACCTCGTGCCGGTCGCGGTCCATGGACACCGCGCCGACGGTCACCTCGTTGACCGATTCGATCGCCGCTGCGGAGGCGCCGGATCGCCGCAGCACGGTTCGCATCCGGGCGACGAGCTCACGGACTCGATAGGGCTTCGCCACGTAGTCATCCGCGCCGACCTCGAGCGCCACTACCGTGTCGATCTCCTCGCGGCGCGCCGACACCATGATGATGGGGGTGTCCGACTCGGCCCGAATCCGTCGGCACACGTCGATGCCCGACATCCGGGGCAACATCACGTCGAGCAGGATGATGTCGGGATGGACGACGGCGTACTGCTCCAAGGCCTCCTCACCGTCCTCGGCGAGCGAGACGTCGAAGCCCTCGGTCGCGAGCGCGACCTGCAGGCCCTCGCGGAATGCGGGCTCGTCGTCGACGACCAGGACCCGGACGAGTGCGGTCACGACCCGACGGTGGGCAGCCGGAGGGTGAACGCCGAACCCTCGCCGGGCTTCGACTCCACCAGGACCCGGCCACGGTGGTTGGTGGCGACATGTCGGACGATGGCCAGGCCCAGGCCGGTCCCGCCCGTGTCGCGGCTCCGCGCCCGGTCGACCCGGTAGAACCGCTCGAAGATCCGTTCGAGCTCGGGGCGCGGGATGCCCTCGCCCTCGTCGCGCACGGCGACGTCGACCGCACCCGGGAGCATCTCGACATCCACGACGATCTGGGTGCCGCGCTCGGAGTATCGCACCGCGTTGTCGATGAGATTGACGAGTGCACGACTGAGCTCGCGACGACTGCCCATGACCTCGGCACCGCTCGGCACACCCTTGGTGACCACCTCGATCCCCTTGATGGTGGCCAGGTTGGTCGCGGTCTCGATGGCTCGGGCAACCACGTCGTCGATGGCGACGACGGAGAACACCGAGTCCTCCTCGTCGAGCCTTGCCAGCTCCAGAAGGTCGTCGATGATGTCCTCGGCGCGCTTGGACTCGCGCTGCAGGAGATTCGAGAGCCGCTCGCGGTCCGCTGCGCCGTCGGCGCTCGCGAGCGCCTCGGCCAGCAGGCTCATCGCGCCGACCGGCGTTTTGAGTTCGTGAGAGACGTTGGCGACGAAGTCCTGTCGGATCGCATCGATCCTGCGCTCCTCGGCGATCGAGTCGATCACCGCCATGCCGCGCGACGTCACCCCCTCGGGCTCGAGACCGGCGTCCCGGGCCGCGACCCGCTCGGCCGCCTGGGACTCTGGCAACCATCCCGACACGATGTACTGGACCCGCTCACCGATGTTCTCGGCGTGATCGCCGATGCGCTCGTAGAACCGGCCGATCAGGGCCAGCTGCAGCGACTGCTGGGGGTCCATGTCGCCGCGCCGGGCCTCGTGGATGACGAGCTGGATGAACTCGTAGTGCAGATCGTCGAGGACGTCGTCGAGCTCGTCGATCGACGCCGCGAGTTCAGGGTCGCGGTTCCGGTACGCCTCGGCGGACCGACGGAAGAGCAGCGCGGCCTGCGCGGCCATCTGCGCCACCAGCTCGCGGACCCGATCCTCCATCTGCGTGCCCTGCAGCCGACCGACCGCCTTGGCGATGTTGGTCGTGAGATCGCCGCTCCGTTCGATGTCGGAGTTCATGTGCATCGCCGCGACCACGAGCCGCAGATCGGACGCCACCGGCTGTTCCCGGACGAGGGTCTCGACGCAGCCTTCCTCGACGCGAAGCGAGATGATGTCGATGTCGTCGTCCTCGGCGATGAGGATGTCGGCCGCGGCGACGTCGTTCTCGAGCAACGCCGAGGTCACGGTGCCGACCCGGTCGGTGACCATGTCCATCATCTCGAGCAGGTCGGACTCGATGGACTCCAGACGCTCGTCCAGCTGGCTCCGGATCTCGTTCATCGCGCACCCCAATCGGCGATCTCTCGACCGTAGACGACGCCTGTCACCCGAAACGGCCCGTGACGTAGGCCTCGGTCCGCTCGTCGGACGGGTTCGAGAAGATCACACCGGTCTCGTCGAACTCCACCAGCTTGCCGCGGCGCTGGCCGGTCCCCTCGTCGAGTTCGGCGGTGAAGAAGGCCGTGCGGTCACTGACCCGCGCCGCCTGCTGCATGTTGTGGGTGACGATGACGATCGTGTACTCGTCCTTGATCTCCTGCATGAGCTCCTCGATGCGACCGGTGGCGATCGGGTCGAGGGCCGAACAGGGCTCGTCCATGAGCAGGACGTCCGGGTTCACGGCGATGGCTCGGGCGATGCAGAGCCGCTGCTGCTGGCCACCCGACATGCCGAGCGCCGAGTCGTCGAGTCGATCCTTCACCTCGTCCCACAGGCCGGCGTTGCGCAGCGACTGCTCGACCAGGTCGTCCAGGTTGCCCTTGAGGCCGGCGACCCGCGGCCCGAAGGCCACGTTGTCGTAGATGGACTTGGGGAAGGGGTTCGGCTTCTGGAACACCATGCCGATCCGCCGGCGGACGGCGACCGGATCGACGTCGGGGTGGTACAGGTCGATGTCTCGGTAGAGGACCGTGCCCTCGACGCGGGCGATGTCGATCAGGTCGTTCATGCGGTTGAAGCACCGCAGCACGGTCGACTTGCCACAGCCGGACGGACCGATGAAGGCCGTGATCTCGCGTTCGCGCACCTCGAGGTCGACCCCGGCGACAGCTCGGTGGTCCGCATAGAAGACGTCGAGGTCGCGCGTGGTGAAGATCAGCTCGCCCGCCTCGGCGGGCAGCTCCTCACGTCTCACCTCGAGGTCCTCGGGGTCCGTGGGGTTGTCATCGAGCCCAGTGTCGACGACGGGCGTCGGCGAATCGGTCATGGTCATTGGGTTCCTTGGTGACGAGAGTCGGAGTCGGCCGTGCGGGCGTTCATCGGCCGAGCTTCTTGCTGATGCGCGAGCGCACCACGATGGCGACCAGGTTGATGAAGAAGATCAGGACGAGCAGGACCAGGCTCGCCGCAGCGGCGTGGCCGGCCCAGGTGTCGGCGGGCAACCTGGCGAAGCTGGCGACGTTCATCGGCAGCGCCGTGAAGGCACCCTGCAGCTGCGTCAGGAAGTCGTTGAAGCCGGTCGAGTAGAACGGCGCAGCGCCGATCACCAGCAGTGGTGCCGCCTCGCCGAGGGCACGGGCGATCGAGAGGACCACGCCCGTGAGGATGCCGGGCATGGCGGCCGGGACGACCTGGTGCCGGATCACCTCCCACTGGGTGGCGCCCAGTCCGTACGCGGCGTCGCGGATCGACTGGGGAACGGCGCGGATGGCCTCGGCGGCGGTGATGACCACCACCGGGAAGACCAGTACGCCGAGCGTCAGGCCGGCGCTGATGACCGACGAGCCCCCGGTGATCCCACCGAGGGACTGCACGAACACCGCCAGCCCGAGCAGGCCGTAGACGATGGAAGGGACGCCGGCGAGGTTTCGGACGGTCACCTGGATGAGCCGCGTCAGGCGGTTGTCCTCGGCCAGCTCCTCGAGATAGATGGCCGCGCCGATGCCGAGCGGGAACGTGGCTGCGACGATGCCGGCGAGGATGACCGTGCCGCGAATGCCCTGGGCGACGCCGGCCAACTCCGGCGTGGCCGACGAGGGGTTGCGAATGAAGCTCCACAACCGGTCGCCCACGATCGACCAGGAGTCCACGCCCACGCTCCACAGGACCGCGCCGATCATGGCGACGGCCGCCGCGAGGCTCGCCAGAAGCAGGATCCAGAACACCATGCCGGCGTTGTCGCTGCCGCGCTTCTTCCGGAGGTCGGCTGCGGAGGTGCGGGGGATGTCCAGGATCGCCATCAGTAGACCTGCCGGAATCGACGGACGATGCGGTCCGAGAGCACGTTGAGGAGCAGCGTGAGGATGAAGAGCAGGGCCCCGAGGAAGTAGAGGCTCTGGAAGGCGAGCCCGAACCCGGCGACGCTGTCGGTGCCGGCGCCGAGCGACGCCATGGCGGCGGTGATCGCCTGGCCGGGCTGGGTCGGATCGGCTCTCTCAGTGCTCCTGCAGAGGTCATTTGCCTGTATCTAAGCTGTTAGCTCTGTCGTTACAAGCTGCTTCACGTTGTCCTGTTCCAACCACTCCTCAGGTCGTTGGGTTTTCACCTTGTGATGTTGGCTTACAACTTGATCTGTTGGCATGGTTGCTGAGGATGTGACCTTATGGTCTGTCTGCCAACTCGTAAGTTGCTATTGACCGTCTGAATATGAGACGTGTCCGAGC
>JBCCFK010000110.1:0-12834 GCA_039029775.1 Actinomycetota bacterium
CGCTGACCTCGGCCGCCGAGTTGTTCTCGATGTCGTCGGTCTCGGCGGCCAGGTCCGTGTTGGCAACCTGGAGCCCGGCCCCGCCGACGTCGGCAGCCCCGTCAGCGGCTTCGGCCGGGGTCGGGCTCGCGGCCGGCGTCGGCGTGGCGGCCGGTGCGGCCTCGACTGCCGCAGGCACCGTGGCGACCTCCTGGATCGTGTCGCTCGGCTCCCCCACGGCGAGCGCGACGAAACCGACCACCACCAGGACAGCGCCCGTGACGATGTAGCGCGCAGTTCTCATCCACGACGAATGCATGGCGAAACCGGGGTTTCCTCCGCTCCTTCATGCGCCGGTCGGCACATGAACCCTTCGGGCAGACACCGAAGGCTACGGAGTTTCGTAACACAAACGCAAAACAAGCGGGGGTCGCGCGACCCATGCCGGAGCCGTCGCCAGGACCGTCACGCCGGAGCGACGTCGAGGGCCGGGAGCCCGTAGAACCGGTGGGTCGTGTCCCACACCTGATCGGCGAGCTCGGCGACCGGCGCACCCAGCACCTCGGCCATCCGCCGGCCGACCAGCGGCACGTTCGCCGGCGTGTTCCGCTTGCCGCGGTGCGGCTCGGGTGTCAGATACGGCGAGTCGGTCTCGACCATGACGCGGTCGATCGGGCTGATCGCCAGCGCTTCCCGCAACTCCTGCGCGTTCTTGAACGTCACGATTCCCGAGAACGACAGGAGCCCACCCCGTTCGAGCCCGGCCTCAGCCTCGGCAGGACCGCCGGTGAAGCAATGGAAGACCGTTCGATCGGGCATGCCCTCGGAGTCGAGGATGGCGAACGTCTCGTCCCACGCCTCCCTGGTGTGGATCACCAGGGGCAGGTCGTGCTCGTGGGCCAGGCCGATCTGGGCTGCGAACACCTCGCGCTGCACATCCCGGGGCGAGTGGTCGTAGTGGTAGTCCAGGCCGCACTCGCCCACCGCCACCACCCCCGGGTGATCGAGATGGTCGGCCAGGCCGTCGATGCCCTCGGTGGCGTCGTGCGGGTGCACGCCGACGGTGGCGAACACCGTGCCCGCGCGCCGTTCGGCTGCGGCGATCGTCTGACGGTTTCGGGCTGCGTCGGTGCCGACGTCGATGAACCGGACGACACCGGCTTCGGCCGCCTGCTCGATCTGGGCGTCGCCGTCGGCGCCGGGGTCGAGATGGCAGTGGTTGTCGATCCAGCGCATGAAGTCAGCCCTCGTCGGCGAGCGCGTCCATGTCGACCTTGGCGAACAGCGGCGTCGGCTTGTCGATCGGTCGGCCCACCTCCAGCTCGACGCGCCGCCACCCGTCCGTCTCGCCCAGGATCTCGTCCAGCGCCGCAGCCGAGAACGGCAGGTACGGCGCGAGCATCACCCTGGCACCGTTGATGGCACTGAGCGCGACGAACAGGACGGTGCGAGCCCGATCGAGGTCGTTCTTGGCCAACTTCCAGGGCTCGGTCGCGTTCAGGTACTGATTGGCGGCCTGCGCGGCATCCATACCGGTACGGAGCGCGGCGCGGAGCTCCACCCGGTCGAACTGCGCCGCACTGGTCTCGAGGTAGGTGTCCACGGCGTCGAGCAGCGCCTGGTCGTCGGCTGTCAGCTCACCCGGGACCGGGATGGCGCCGTCGCAGTTCTTGTTGGTCATCGCCAGGACCCGGTTGACCAGGTTGCCCCATGTGGCGACGAGCTCCTCGTTGATCCTGCGGGCGATCTCGTCGATCGAGATGTCGGTGTCGGCCTGCTCGGGCAGGTTGGCCGCCAGCGCATACCGAAGCGCATCGGCCTGGAAGTGCTTCAGCCCGTCTTCGATGGTGGTGCCGATCCCGCGGCTGGCCGAGGCCTTGCCACCCTTGAACGTGACGTACTGGTTGGCCGGGATGTCATCGGGCAGATGGAGGGCCACGTCACCGATGTCGGCGCCGACGCCCAGCAGCTGCGCCGGCCAGAACAGTGCGTGGAACGGGATGTTGTCCTTGCCGATGAAGTAGACGTGACGGCTCTCGTCGTTGTGCCACCAGTGCTTCCAACGGTCCGAATCGCCCTGGATCTGGGCCCACTCCTGTGACGCCGACAGGTAGCCGATGACGGCGTCGTACCAGACGTAGATGCGCTTGCCCGGCCCGAGGTCGTCGACCGGGAGCTCCACGCCCCAGTCGAGGTCTCGCGTGATGGCGCGGTCGATCAGCCCCTCGTCGTCCAACCAGCCCTTGGCGAAGTTCAGGACGTGGGACCGCCAGCCCTGTCGGCTGTTGAGGTACGTGCCGAGCTGGTCGTTGAAGTCCGAGTAGCGGAAGTAGAAGTGCTCGGTGTCGCGCACCTCGGGTGTCGCTCCCGAGACCTTCGAGCGGGGCTCGATCAGGTCGGTCGCGTCGTAGGTCTTCCCGCAGTTGTCGCACTGGTCGCCACGAGCCTCGCCGTACCCGCAGTGGGGGCACGTGCCCTCGACGTATCGATCGGGTAGGAACCGCTCGGCCTCGGGGTCGAAGAGCTGCGCCGTGGTGCGCTTGTCGATGTGGCCGCGCTCGAGCTGGGCCAGGAACATCGCCTGTGTCACCTCGGCGTGGTGTGGGGTGCCCGTCGTCGTGTACAGGTCCCAGCTCATGCCGAGCTCGTCCCACTGCCGCACGAACTCGTTGTGGTACCGGTCCGCCAGCTCCTGGGCCGTCACCCCCTCGGCGTCGGCGCGGACGGTGATCGGCGTCCCGTGCACGTCGGATCCACTGACCATCAGCACCTCGTTGCCCAGCATCCGCTGCTGACGGGCGAAGATGTCAGCAGGCAGGTAGGCGCCGGCCAGGTGCCCGAGGTGACGGGAACCGGATGCATACGGCCAGGCGACGGCAACGAGAACGGGCGTGGTCATAGGCGGCCAGAGTACCGCCCGCCATTGGCGCCTCCGCCGCTATTCGCCGGCCCGAGGCGGGTCAGCTCGCCTCGTCGATGCGCTTGCGATGCTCCACGGACGGCAGGTACCGCGGGGCGTCCTCGGTGGCCTCGACCAGCACCTGCTCCTCGTAGCTCTCGAGTGAGACCAGGTCGGCCTTGGCGTCCTGCTCGGCCTCGAGCTCGTCGATGCGGCGCAGCTTGCGTTCCATCTGGTTCCGGCGGGTGCTGCCCATCGACTCCCAGGACTTCATGAAGGTCTCGAGCTGCTTGCCGGTCTTGTCGTAGTGCTCGCTGAAGCGCTCCCACTCCTTGCGGAAGTCGACCAGGAACTCGAGGATCTCGCTGCTGCGCCGCTCCAGCCGGAAGTTGTCGACCGACTGGCGCACGATCGCCAACACCGAGAACAGCGTGAGCGGGGAGCACAGCACCACCTTCTGCTGCAGCGCCTGGTCGATGAGGTCGGCGTCGTTCTCGTGGACGAAGGCGTAGACGCTCTCGTTGGGGATGAACAACAGCATCGTGTCGACCGTGCGCTCCGGGTCGATGTAGCCGCGGTCGCGAAGCTCACGGATGCGAGCTCGGACGTCGCGGGCGAAGGCGGCCCGGGCCCGGTCCCTGTCGACCTCGTCGGTGGCGTCGAGGTAGCGCATGTAGTTGTCGACCGGGAACTTCACGTCCATGTTGAGCTCGAGGCCTCGCGGCAGCTTGAAGGTGAAGTCCGGCACGCCGCCGGTGGCCAGCTGCTTCTGCTTGTCGTAGTTGATGCCTTCGCGGAACCCGGCTGCCTGGAGCACGTCCTCGGCCATCCGCTCGCCCCACTGCCCACGGGCCTTGGGGCTGGCGAGGACCTCGCGCAGCTGTGCGGTGGTGTCGTGAAGCTCTCGGGTCCGGTGCGCGGCACTCTTGAGCTCCGACACCAGCTGGCCGTGCTGCTGCGCCTTGTCGCGCTGCAGATCCGTCACCAGTTTCTGGACCTTGTCGAGCTGCGAGCCGATCGACTCGACCCGGTCGTTGAACGAGCTGGAGCGCAGATCGAGCTCCTTCGAGCCCTCCTGCATCCTGGCGTCGAGCTGCGCCGTGGCGACCTCGACGGCGTTCTGCACCGCGGCGCTCACCGTGGCCTCGCGGTCGGCGGTCACCGCGGCCGCGGTGGCGCTGGCGGTGGCCTCGCGCTCGGCGAGGACCTGTCGGACCGCCGCCTCGACGGCGGCGGCCTGGGACTCGATCTGGGTGTCGATCTGTTGCCGATGTCGTTCCTGCAGCATCCGGCGAGAAACGAGGGCCCCGGCAGCAAGACCAACCCCGAGCACGACGAGGGAGGTGAGAACCACGATCACGAACATGGGTCCAGTGTGGAGAGCGGGTGTGACACTCTCGGGGACCCACCCGGTTTCGCCTGGTCAGCGTGGTGCTACAGCAGCCAGGGGCGGACGATGGCGACGCTGGCCGACGGATTGCCCCAGGCGAGATGGACCGTGACCGCCTGATGCCGTGCCTCGCGTAGATCCTCGTCGATCTCGACGACCGGCTCGGACTCCTCGTCCTCCAGGGCGTCACGCACGCCCTGGACCATGCCGAGGACCATGGCGCCCGCGGTGGCACCGCCGCGCCAACCCCGAGCCACGGCGGGAGTGGGCGGCTCGCCGACCTGGCGGTCGATGGCGCGCAGGGTCGCGGCGTCGTAGACCTCGGCCAGGTCGTCGTCGACGCCGGCCTCGAGGTCGTCCCAGCGATCGAGCGCGCTCATCGTGCCCTCGTACCCGCGCCGTCACGGCGGGCGGGCCGGTCACGCCTCGGACGGGCGCTCACCGGCCCAACTCCAAGGCGAGGTTGTAGACACGCTTCTTCGCCAGGCCGAACCTGCCCGCCACATCGGCGGCGGCGTCGCGCGTGGACAGCCCGCCGTCGAGCAGCCGTCGCAGCTCGGCGCTCACATCGTCGTCGGTGGGTTCGGCGGGAGCCGGCGCGCCGTCGACCACGATCGCGATCTCGCCCCGTGGTGGGGTGTCGGCGGCCCATGCCACGGCCTCGTCGAGGGATCCCCGCCAGAACTCCTCGTACAGCTTGGTCAGCTCGCGGGCGACGACCACCCGGCGATCGCCGCCGAATGCCGCCGCCAGATCCGCGAGGGTCCGGTCGACGCGGTGCGGCGCCTCGTAGAACACCAGCGTGCGGCGCTCGTCGACGAGCTCGGCCAGCCGCTCGGCACGAGCACCGGCCTTGCGGGGCAGGAAGCCCTCGAACACATACCGCCCTGTCGGCAACCCGCTGCCGACCAACGCGGCGACACCGGCCGACGGCCCCGGCACCACCTCGACGGTCAGGCCGGCCCGGACGACCGCGCTGACGAGGCGTTCACCGGGATCGGAGATCCCCGGCATCCCGGCATCGGTGACGACGGCCACGCGTTCGCCGTGCTCGATGCGCCGAACCACCTCGGCTCGTCGAGACGACTCGTTGTGGTCGTTCACGACCAACAGGTCCGGTCGCTCGATCCCGGCGTGGGCCAGCAGCTTGCCTGTTCGGCGCGTGTCTTCGCAGCAGATGACCGATGCCGAGGCGAGCTCCTCGATCGCCCGTGGCGAGAGGTCTCCGAGGTTGCCGATCGGGGTCCCGATCAGGACCAGGGCGGCCGGTCGGCTCATACCGCTGCTTCGTTCTCTGGGATCGAGAGCTCGCTGCCGGGCCGCAGGCCCCACTTCTCGAATGCGCCCGACTCGGCCTCGAGGATCTGCCGGGTGCCTCGCACCATGCGGCCGAACCGATGTGGTGCCAGGGTGTCGACCGCCAGGACGTTCAGGTCGCGGTCGAGGTAGGCCACGTCGATCGCGAAGCGCATCCGCATCGTGTGCACCGACCGCGCCGGGGTCAACAGGAGCGCTCCGTGGAAATCGTCGCGGCCGAGCAAGCCCCGCATCCGGGCCTTGCCCGTGGCTGCGATCTCCAGCGCCACGGGGTTTCCGTCCACGATGAGCCATGCACCCGACGCGGCAGCCATGGGCGCCAGGATACCGCTCCCCGGTGGCCTGCGATGCCGAGGTCGGCCGTCACATCGGTCACGGATCCGACACGGAACCGTTATGGATTTCGCGCAACTTCCGCTGCGTTGCACCCGTCATACAGGTGCCACCATCGGTGGCAGAAAGGCGGAACCTCCGCACGATGTCCCCCAGCGACATGTCCCGCACCGAGACGAAGGGTTTCTTCAACGGTCACCGCATCGTCCGTCACGCCAAGGCCGGCACGGCCTGGTTCACCGTCGACGATCGCGACTACCCGCGCTTCGACAGTTGCGCCGAAGCCGCATCGTGGATCGACAAACACCTCGCCAGGGACAAGGCACCGCCCAAGAGCGCCTGAGCCCGCGCCGACCTCCTCGGAGCGATGCACCGGCGACACGTCGTCCGCGTCGCACCGGACGAGTGATCAGACGTTGAAGCGGAACTCCATGACGTCACCGTCCTGGACGACGTAGTCCTTGCCTTCGACGCGGACCTTGCCGGCCTCTCTGGCCGCGCTCCACGAACCGGATTCGAGCAGCTCGTCCCACTGGATCGTGTCGGCGCGGATGAAGCCCCGTTGGAAGTCGGTGTGGATGCGACCGGCGGTCTCCGGAGCCGTCGAGCCCTCGCGGAACGTCCAGGCCCGACTCTCCTTCTCTCCGGTCGTCAGGAACGTGCGGAGACCGAGGATGTGGTAGGCGGCGCGGACGAACCGGGGCAGGGCGCCCTCGCCCAGGCCGAGGCCCTCGAGCATCTCGGCGCGCTCGTCGCCGTCGAGCTGCGCCGCCTCGGCCTCGAGCTGGATGCACACCCCGATGACCTCGGCGGCGTCACCGAACTCGTCCTGGACCGGAGCGACGGCCTCGGCGATCTCGTCGAGTTGGTCCTCGCCCACGTTGCAGATCGCCATGACCGGCTTGTTGGTCAACAGGAAGTACGGCTGCAGCAGCTCGGCGTGTTCGGGCTTGATCTCGCTGCGATAGAGCGGGGTTCCCTCCGACAGGATCGCCAGCGCGGCCTCGAGCGCGTCGACCTCGTCCTTGAGCGAGGGGTCCAGCCGGGCGGCCTTCAGCCGCTTCTCGGACTGCTTCTCGACCGACTCCAGATCAGCGAGCGTCAGTTCGGTCTCGAGCACCCGGAGCTGCTCGAGCGGGTCGGGCGTGCCGGGGACGTCCTCGTCGACGAAGGCCCGCAGCACGTAGACGACCGCGTCGACCTCGCGGATGTTCGCCAGGAACATGTTGCCGAGGCCCTCGCCCTCGCTGGCACCCTCGACGAGGCCGCCGATGTCGGTGAACTGCACGCTGGCGTTCACCACGTTCTTCGACTGGCTCATGGCCGCTAGGCGGTCGAGTCGGTCGTCGAACACCTTGGCCACCCCGACGTTGGGGTCGGTCGTGGCGAAGGCATACGGCGCGGCGAGGGCGCTGCCGCCGGTCAGTGCGTTGTAGAGGGACGACTTCCCGGCGTTGGGCAGCCCGACGAATCCAAACTTCTCCATACCGTCGGGCAGGCTATCGGCGACAGCTCTCAAGACTTCCCGACGAAACCCGCGCGTCGTGACTCGTTGTCAGGAAGTCGGAGAGTTCCCGGTAGCCTTGACCTCTGCTCTTGAGGAGCTCCGGAGGAAGAGCCATGTCGCAGCGCACGCAGCGGAAGAAGAAGAACGCACGCCGCAAGAAGGCGAATCACGGGCGCAAGCCCAACCTCGGCCGCAACAGCTGAACCGGGGTCTTCCCGCTTTCGCCTTTCTTCCGAGGTCTTCTACCCTCGGGTTCGTGCTCGACCACGTCTTCACCGACGCCATCGATGCGTTGCGCCAGAGCCTCGAGAAGGCCCTGCTCGAACGGCTCGCGGTCGAAGAGCACCTCACCACCGACCTGCTCTCGGGCGATCTGAGCTTCGAGACGAGCTACGGCCTCCTCGGCGAGGAGACCCCGCCGCGGGTGCGCGCCGACGTCTCGATGGTGTGGAGCACCTGGTCGCAGTCGGCCTTCCGGGAGTGGTACGTCGGCGAGGGCTACGACGACCCGCCGAAGATCGACATGGAGATCACGCTGCGGGTCCAACGTCTCGTCGACGAGCCCGACCCGGCGAGCGTTCTGGCCGCCACGCCCAAGGACGGCCCGATCATCAACGGCGAGCCGTTGTTGCGCGACGGCCCGACCGTCGAGCGAGCGTTCAATGCCGGCCTGGGCGCGGCCGCGTCGGCGTTCGAGGTCGCCTACGGCGGCACCTACGAGTTGTCCGAGAAGACGCTGCAGGACAGCGCCCTGATCGACGTGGAGTTCGCCGGCGTCGGCGGCTGGATCGCGTCGGCGCTCGTGCACCTCAGCGATCTCGGCCTCACCTTCGGCCCGGCCCCCGAGGACTGACCCGGCTCTCGGAGCACGCAACGTGCGCCGACACCGACCGGGATCGATCGCTCGATCAGCCGGCGGCCTGCTGCAGCTCCTCGTCGATGGAGAAGTCGGCGTACTCCTCGCCGGTGTCCTGCAGATCCTCGAACTGGATGACACCGATCTCGGTGAAACGGTCGCGCAGCCAGCCGTCACCGGCGTCGATCAGGCCGAGCTTCTTGCAGTTCGGCACGATCTTCGAGAAGAGCAGCTGCTGGAAGATCTTGAGCTCTTCCGGCATGTCCAGCGCGTGCCTGCAGGCAGCCTTGGTGTCGGCTCCCATCTTCTCCCAGACCTCCTGCTGCAGGAAACGGTCCCGCATGCGGACGGCGGCCTCGAAGGCGAACTCCTGGCGCTCACGGATGTCCGCGGCGTCCATCTCGCCGTAGACCTCCTGGAGGCTGAGCACCCCGAAGGCGACGTGGCGGGCCTCGTCGCTCATCACGTACCGGAGGAGCTTCTTGAGCAGCGGCTCGTTGGTGAGCTGGTGCATGAAGCCGAACGCGGCCAGGGCCAGACCCTCGACCATGATCTGCATGCCCAGGTAGGTCATGTCCCAGCGGCTGTCGTTGATGATGTCGTCGAGCAGCATCCGCAGGTGCGGGTTGATCGGGTACCGCATGTCGAGCTTCTCGTCGATGTACTTGTCGAAGACCTCGACGTGCCGGGCCTCGTCGACCACCTGGGTGGCGGCGTAGTACTTGGCGTCGATCCACGGGACGGTCTCGACGATCTTGGCGGTGCACAGGAGCGCGCCCTGTTCACCGTGGAGGAACTGCGACAGGCGCCAGGCGAACGACTCGAGTTCGAACTGGTCCCACTCCTTGTCGCCCCAGCTGACGACCGGCGAGTCGGGGTTGTGGCGCCAGTAGGCGGCCTCGGGGTCGTCCTCGACCGGGATGAACTTGAAAGCGGTCTCGCGGTCGACCTCGATGCTCCAGTCCAGGTCGGTCTGGGCGTTCCACTGCGAGCGCTTCGCCTTCTCGTACAGCTTGTCGAGCTTGGGGCGAGCGGCCTTCTCGTAGTCCCAGGTGAACAGGGCGTCGGCCTGGTCGGCCACGGCGTGCGCGACCTCGTCGGGGTCGACGTTCGCCCGCGCGAGCTCGGTGATGGCATCGACGTCGTTGACATCGACCCGCCCGAGGATCTCTTCGTCCGTGCGCATCTCCGTTGCAGTCATTGGGGTCTCCTGAGTGGGATGGTGAGGTTCAGTCCGGTGGGAGGGCGGCCGAGATCACTCGGTCGATCCACACCTGCCAGGCCTCGGCGTCGGGCATCGGCGTTCCCATCGTCCGGAACATCACGAATCCGAGGCCGAGCGCCTGGATGAAGGTGAGGACGGCCTCGGTGTCGAGGGCCGGGTCGAACAGGCCCTCGGCGCGGGCCTGGTCGAGGATCTTGGTGACGCGCATCCGCTCGTCCTCGAGGCGGCGCTCGAGCATGGCCGCCAGCAGCGGATCGCGACGCGCGGCGACGGTCGCCTCGAGCAAGAGTGCGGCGCTGAGCTCGTCTTGTTCGTCGCCTTCGAGGATCTGGGCGCCCAGCGTCGCGAGCATCTCGGGACCGGTGGCCGGCCCGCCGGAGGTGATCACCGCTTCGAGGTGGTCGGCGATGATCGCGTCGAGAGCCTCGACGAGCAGTTCGGCCTTGCCGCGGTAGCGGCTGTAGATGGCGCCGGTGGTCAGGCCCGCCCGACGGGCGATCTCTGCGACGCCGGCACCGTCATATCCGCGCTCGGCGAAGACCTCGGCCGCGGCGGCCAGCAGGCGCGACTCGGTCTCGATCGGACCCGTCGATGCACCCCCGGCTGCCATGAAACCCGATGATAACGATCATTATCCGTTTGTCAATAACACCCGTTATCCCAGTTGAGGCAACATGAACCACACGCGCAACACTCCTGTGAACATTCCGTGTCGCGCGATCGCATGCGCACAAGGTTGGCGCTAACGTCGGTCGCCTCACTCGCCGGGCTCCTGCCCCGACGAGCGCCCAACTACGGAGGGAACCATGCGAAGGAACTGGAAGCTGCTTCTCGCGCTTCTCGCACTCTTTAGTCTCATCGCCGCCGCGGGCGGCGGCGACGACGACGACTCCGGCAGCGCATCTGCCAGCGAGCCTGCCGACGAGCCGGCCGAGGAGCCCGCAGACGAGCCGGCGGCCGAGCCAGCCGGCGACGCCGGCGACTTCACGGCCTGCCAGGTCACCGACGCCGGCGGCATCGACGACGCCTCGTTCAACCAGACGGCCTACAAGGGCATCACCGACGCGGAGGACAGCCTCTGCATCACCGGTGAGTTCCTCGAGTCACAGAGCGACGCGGACTACGAACCCAACATCAACTCCTTCGTGGAGCAGGGGTGCGACATCATCGTCACGGTCGGCTTCCTCCTCGGCGACGCCACCCAGGCCGCCGCGACCGCCAACCCGGACATCCAGTTCACCATCGTCGACTTCGCCTACGACCCGGCCATCGACAACGTCCGCGGCCTGGTGTTCGACACCAAGTCCGCCTCGTTCCTCGCCGGCTACGTGGCCGCGGGCACGAGCGAGACCGGTGTGGTCGGCACCTTCGGCGGCGTCAACATCCCGCCGGTGACCGACTTCATGGAGGGCATGCGCCTCGGTGTCGCCCACTACAACAGTGTGAACGGCACCGACGTCGAGCTCCTCGGCTGGGACGGAGCCGACGGCCTCTTCACCGGCAACTTCGACAGCCTCGAGGACGGCCGTGCATTCGGTGAGAACCTGATCGCCGAGGGCGCCGACGTGATCATGCCCGTCGCCGGCCCGGTCGGCCAGGGCACCGCGGCCGCCGCCCAGGAAGCGGGCAACACCTGGATCATCGGTGTCGACAGCGACTGGTACTTCTCGGCGCCGGACTTCTCCGACGTCATCTTGACCTCGGTCCTGAAGAACATGGACGTCGCCGTGCTCGACTCGGTGGAGAACGCCGTGGCCGGCAACGACCTCGGCACCCTCTACGTCGGCACGCTCGACAACGGCGGCGTCGGCATCGCTCCGTACTACGACGTCCAGGGCGGCGTCTCCCAGGGCGACATCGACGCCCTGGCCGCCGACCTCATCAGCGGCGCCGTCACGGTCGACGGTGCAGCGCTGCCCGAGCCCGACGAGCCCACCGTGGACGGCAGCGACTTCACCGCCTGCCAGGTCACCGACGCCGGTGGCATCGACGACGCCTCGTTCAACGCCACCGCCTACAAGGGCATCACCGATGCCGAGGACGCGCTGGGCATCACCGGTGAGTTCCTGGAGTCGCAGAGCGACGCCGACTACGAGCCGAACGTGAACTCGTTCCTCGAGCAGGGCTGTGACCTGATCGTCACCGTCGGCTTCCTGTTGGGCGACGCCACGGCCGCTGCGGCCGAGGCCAACCCCGACCAGCAGTTCGCGATCGTGGACTTCGCCTACGACCCGGCGTTCGACAACGTCCGCGGCCTGGTCTTCGACACCAAGTCCGCCTCGTTCCTCGCCGGCTACGTGGCCGCGGGCACCACCCAGACCGGTGTCGTCGGCACCTTCGGCGGCGTCAACATCCCGCCGGTGACCGACTTCATGGAGGGCATGCGCCAGGGTGTGGCCCACTACAACGACGTGAACGGCACCGACGTCACCCTGCTGGGTTGGGACGGCGCCGACGGCCTCTTCACCGGCAACTTCGACAGCCTCGAGGACGGGCGCAGCTTCGGCGAGAACCTGATCGCCGAGGGCGCCGACATCATCATGCCGGTGGCCGGCCCGGTCGGCCAGGGCACCGCAGCCGCCGCCCAGGAGGCCGGTGACACCTGGATCATCGGTGTCGACAGCGACTGGTTCTTCTCGAACAGCGACTTCGCCGACGTCATCTTGACCTCGGTCCTGAAGAACATGGACGTCGCCGTGTTCGACTCCATCGAGAACGCCGTGGCCGGCAACGACCTCGGCACCCTCTACGTCGGCACGCTCGACAACGGTGGCGTCGGCATCGCCGAGTACCACGACGTCGAGGGCGGCGTGTCCCCCGCGGACATCGACGCCCTGGCCGCACAGCTGATCAGCGGTGAGGTCACCGTCGAATAACCCTTCCGTTCAGCCGACAGCGGCCCCCGGTTCGACGCCGGGGGCCGCTGCTGGTTGACTTCCACCACGACAAGAGCGCCAGGGGGAGGACGCGTGCTCGAACTTCGTGGCATCACGAAACGGTTCCCGGGCGTCGTCGCCAACGACGACGTCCATCTCCGAGTCGAGCCCGGGACGATCGTCGGTCTCCTCGGAGAGAACGGAGCGGGCAAGAGCACGCTCATGAACATCCTCTACGGGCTCTACGAGGCCGACGAGGGTGAGATCCTGATCGACGGGGACCCACTGACGCTCGGATCCTCGGCTGCGGCGATCGCCGCCGGGATCGGCATGGTCCACCAGCACTTCATGCTCGTGCCCGTGTTCACGGTCGCGGAGAACGTCGTCCTCGGTTAAAAATTGACGGTTGGACTTACAAGCACCGGTCATCCGAGGAGCGGCTTTGATTGAAC
>JBCCFK010000111.1:0-12789 GCA_039029775.1 Actinomycetota bacterium
GGCATCGCGGTCGTGGCGCTACTCGTCTTCCAGTCGGCCGACACCGAGCTGGCCGCCGAGACGGACGACTTCCTCGAGCGTCGCGCGGAAGACCTGATCGAGGGACGCCGTGAACCGTCTCGCGACCGCGGAGGCCGTCGCGAACCGCCGCAACCGGACGAGGTCGAGATCAGCTCCCCCTTCGACCCCGACGCCATCGTCCAGACGTTGGACGAGAGCGGCCAGATCACCGCATCGTCGACGTCCGATGTCGTCCTGCCTGTGAGCGCCATCGATGTGTCGATCGCCCAGGCGCTCGACGGCAAGAACGACGGCACCTCGAGCCGCAAGGACATGTTCCGAGACGTGACGATCGACGGCGTCGACTACCGGCTCTACACCGAGGCCATCCCCGGTGGCGGGGCGGTCCAGGTCGCCCGGTCGGTCGAGGAGACGACACGCGTCCTCGACTCGCTGCAGAACCGGGTGATCGCCATCGGACTCGCGATGTCCGCCCTCGCGGCCGTCATCGGCTCACTCGTCGCTCGCCAGACCACGCGGCCGCTCCGCCGGCTCGCCGCCACGGCGACGACCGTGGCGGACACCCACGACCTGGCCACACCGATCGAGGTCGACCGGAGCGACGAAGTCGGGGCGCTCGCCCGCAGCTTCAAGGAGATGCTCGACGCCCTGGCCGCGAGCCGCGAACAACAGCACCGCCTCGTGCACGACGCGGGTCACGAGTTGCGGACTCCCCTCACGAGCCTTCGCGCCAACGTCTCGCTCCTGGAGCGGGCGGACCGTCTCGAGCCCGAGGATCGAGCCGAGGTCCTGGCGTCGGTGAAGGCTGAACTGGGCGAGCTCAACGAGCTCTTCGGCGAACTCATCGAGTTGGCCACGGACAACCAGCACGCCGAGCCGTTCGTCCGACTCGAGCTCGGGTCGGTCGCCGAGCGCGCCGTCGACCGGCTGGCACGACGGACCGACCGGCCGGTCTCGGTCCATGCCGACACGAGCGTCGTCCAGGGTGACGCCACGCTGCTCGAACGCGCCATCAGCAACCTGTTGGGCAACGCGCACAAGTTCTCACCGCCGGGCACGCCCATCGAAGTCGTGGTGGACCAGGGCCGAGTGGCGGTACGCGACCACGGCCCGGGGATCGCGCCGGGCGACCGCGAGCGCGTCTTCGACCGCTTCCATCGCTCCGACGCCACGCGCACGATGCCGGGATCGGGGCTGGGCCTGGCCATCGTCGATCAGATCGTGAAGACACACGGCGGCACCGTCTGGGCCACCGACTCACCCTCCACCCCGGGGGCCGAGGTCGGGTTCGCCATCCCGCTCGGCGGCTGACGGCGCCGAGCCTCCCGGTCAGACGATGTGGGTCGTCAGCACACCGATCGAGCCGATCTCGACCTCGATCGTGTCGCCCGGACCCATCAGGACCGGCGGGTCCATGCGTGACCCCACCCCATCGGGGGTGCCGGTGGCGATGACGTCGCCGGGCCGCAGGGTCAGCGCCTGGGTGATGTAGGCGATCGTCTCGTCGATCTTGAAGATCATCTCGCCGGTCACCGAGTCCTGCACGGTTCGACCGTTGTAGCGGGAGCCGATCGACAGGGCATACGGATCGCCGATCTCGTCGGCGCTGACCACCACGGGACCAATCGGCCCCGAGTTGTCGGGGTTCTTGCCGAGTGCCCACTGCGGCGTGGCCCGCTGGTACTTCCGGGCAGAGATGTCGTTGAAGCACGTGTATCCGAACACGCCGTCCATCGCATCGGCCCGATCGACCTCGAGCATCTCCTTGCCGATGACGACTGCGAGTTCTGCTTCCCAGTCGAGGCCGCGCTCACCTGGCGGCACCGGGGTCGAGCCCCCGTCGACGACGAGCGTCGTGTACCAGCGCGCGAACAGGTTGGGATGGTCCGGCCTCGTGCTCTTCGTCTCTTCGATGTGCAGCGGGTAGTTGAGGCCGATGCAGAAGATCCGGCTGGTCAGCGGAACGGGTGGGACCTGGTCGACGGAGGCGAGATCGACGGGTTCGCCGCCGGAGCTGGCGCGACCCGCATCGACGTCGGCGTAGAACTCGTCGATGCCGCAGAGTGGGCGGACCATGTCGCCCTCGACGGCTCCCATGACGGGTCCGCCGGGTGTCCGATAGGCGATCAGGCGCACGTGCTCTCCTCTGGCTCGATTCCCGCATGTCGTGGCGCGAGGGGGCGCTGTTGCTCATGCTGCCAGAGTGCGTCGGGCTCCGGAGTGTGACCGGTGGCACACCTCCCGCGGGTGTGGGAGGCTGCGAATCCGCTGCGGCGCGCAGCGTACCCGTCACATACGCGCACAGAGCACGGAGGACACCGATGGAAGTGTCGGTCACCGTCAATGACGTCTCGCGTTCCGCGGACGTCGAGCCCCGCACCCTCTTGGTGCACTACCTCAGAGACCACCTCGACCTGACCGGGACCAACGTCGGCTGCGACACCAGCTCCTGCGGCGCATGCACGGTCCACATCGACGGCCGGTCCGCGAAGTCCTGCACCGTGCTCGCGGCGTCGGCGGAGGGCGCCGACATCACCACGATCGAGGGCCTCGCCGACGGCGACGGCCTCCACCCGATGCAGCAGGCGTTCCACGAGTGCCACGCCCTCCAATGCGGCTACTGCACCCCGGGCATGATCATGGCGGCCACGTCACTCCTCGAGGAGTACCCCGACCCCACCGAAGCGCAGGTGCGCGAGGGGCTCGAGGGCAACCTCTGTCGCTGTACCGGCTACCACAACATCGTCAAGGCCGTGCTCGCGGTCGGAGGTGCATCATGACCGCTGTCGAAGACGCTCCCACCACCGCCGGCATCGGCCACCGAATGCTCCGCAAGGAGGACGCGAAGCTCGTCACGGGCGAGGCCAAGTTCGTCGACGACATCAAGGCGCCCGGTCAGCTGTGGATGGGGATGGTCCGGTCGACCATGGCCCACGCCACGATCGGCTCGATCGACACCAGCGAGGCCGAGGCGATGCCCGGCGTCCACGCCGTGTACACCGGCGAGCAACTGGCCGAGCTCGGCTTGTGGGCCGCTCCGCTCCCCTGCGCGTGGCCGGTGACCGAGGACATGGTCAACCCGCCGCACAACCCCGTCGCCGTCGGTGAGGCGAAACACGTCGGCGACATCCTCGCCGTCGTCCTGGCCGAGACGCGCTACGGCGCGGCCGATGCGGCCGAGCAGGTCATCGTGGACTACGAGCCGCTGGGCGCGGTCACCTCGATCGAGGACGCCATGGCCGACGACGTGATGGCGCACGCCGACCTGACCACGAACAAGGCGTTCCACTGGCCGCTCGACCCCAACCCGGAAGCCACCGCAGCTGCGTTCGAGAACGCCGCGCACGTGGTGAAGGCCCGGTTCATCCAGCAGCGGCTCATCCCCACGCCGATGGAGCCTCGCGGCGTCCTGGCCATCCCGTCGCCCGCCGGCGGCGAGGTCACGCTGTACTCGGCCACGCAGGTCCCGCACATCCTCAAGGTGATGATCGCCGCGACCACCGGCATCCCGGAGAGCAAGATCCGCGTCATCGCGCCGGCGGTCGGTGGCGGGTTCGGCGGCAAGCTGAACGTCGACGCCGACGCCATCCTCTCGGTCACCCTGGCCAACCACCTCGGCCGGCCGGTGCGGTGGACCGAGACTCGTTCGGAGGCCGCCGGGTCCTCGCACCAGGGACGCGGCCAGATCCAGCACATGGAGGCCGCGGCCGACGCCGACGGCAAGGTGACCGCGGTCAAGGTGCACCTCGACGCCGACATGGGCGCCTACATGATGCTCATCACACCGGGCGTGCCGCTGCTGGGCAGCTTTCTGTACACCGGGGTGTACGACATCCCGAATCTGAGCTTCAGCTGCGACGGCTGGTTCACCAACATGACGCCCACCGACGCGTACCGCGGCGCGGGACGACCGGAGGCGTCCTATGCCATCGAACGCGTCATGGACATGGTCGCCGGCGAGGTCGGGATCACGCCCGAGGAGGTGCGCGCCCGCAACTACATCAACGGCGGGGAGTTCTTCGAGAACCACGAAGCCGCGTCGACGTTGATCTTCGACTCCGGGCACTACCGCCCGGCTCACGACAAGGCCCTCGAGATGGCCGATGTCGCGGGCCTGCGCGCGGAGCAGGCTCGTCGGCGGGAGGCCGGAGAGAAGGTCCAACTCGGTATCGGCATGTGCACCTACGTCGAGATCTGCGGCCTGGCGCCGAGCCGAGCCCTCGGTGGCCTGAACTACGGCGCAGGCGGTTGGGAGCACGCGACGGTTCGGATGCTGCCGACCGGCAAAGTCGAGGTGGTGTCCGGTTCGACGCCCCACGGGCAGGGTCACGAGACCGCGTGGTCGCAGATCATCGCCACCAAGATGGGCATCAGCCCCGACGACGTGACGGTCCTGCACTCCGACACGGCCACCAGCCCGCTCGGCCTCGACACGTACGGATCGCGGTCGCTGGCGGTCGGGGGCGTCGCCATCGCGATGGCGGCCGACAAGGTCATCGACAAGGCCAAGCAGATCGCGGCCCACCAGTTCGAGGCCTCGGCCGACGACATCGTCTTCGAGGAGGGCGCGTTCTCGGTGGCCGGCACACCGGCCAGGTCCGTCCACATCCAAGAACTCGGGTTCGCCGCCTTCGCGGCCCACGATCTTCCCGACGGCATGGAGCCCAACCTGCAGGAGCAGGTGAACTTCGACCCGCCGAACTTCGCCTTCCCGTTCGGGACCCACGTCGCGGTGGTCGAGGTCGACGAGGAGACCGGCAACGTGGAGCTCATCGACTACACCGCGGTCGACGACTGCGGCAACCAGGTCAACCCGTTGATCGTCGAAGGCCAGGTGCACGGCGGCATCGTCCAGGGAGCGGCACAGGCGCTGTACGAGGTGGCCATCTACGACGACCAGGGCCAGATCACCAACCCGTCGCTGATGGACTACCTCGTCCCGTCGGCAGCCGAGATGCCGTCGATCCAGGTCGAGTCCACCGTCACCCCGTCGACCAGCAACCCCTTGGGCGTCAAGGGCGTCGGGGAGGCCGGGACGATCGGCTCGGCCGCCGCGGTCATCAACGCGGTGTGCGATGCCCTGAGCCCCCATGGCATCACCGACATGGAGATGCCGGCGACACCGTGGCGGGTCCGACGAGCGATCGAAGCGGCGGAAGGAGGCGGGTCGTGATCCCCGCAGCATTCGACTACGTCAGGGCGGCCAGCGCCGACGAGGCGCTCGCCGTGCTCGCCGAACACGGCGAGGACGCCAAGCTGATGGCCGGCGGCCACAGCCTGATCCCGCTGATGAAGTTCCGCCTGGTGACCCCAGGGGTGATCGTCGATGTCGGCGGACTCAACGGCGACCTCCGGGGCATCTCGGTCGACGGCGACACGGTGCGCATCGGCGCACTGACCCGCCACTCCGAGCTCGAACACTCCGCCGAGCTCCGGGACGCCTGTCCGATGCTCGCCCACGTGGCGTCGTTGGTCGGCGACCCGGCCGTACGCCACCGCGGCACGATCGGTGGGTCTCTGGCCCACGCCGATCCGGCGTCGGACCTCCCCGCCGCCGCCATCGCGCTGAAGGCGACGCTGGTCGCCAGGGGCCCGAACGGCGAACGCGAGATCGGGATCGACGACTTCTTCACCGGTTTCCTCGAGTCGGCGCTCGCGCCCGACGAACTGCTGACAGAGATCCGGGTCCCGGTCTCGACCGGCGGCTGGGCCTACGAGAAGTTCAATCGCCGCGCCCAGGACTGGGCGATCGTGGCCGCAGCGGTGGCCGACGGCGGGAACGGGGTGGCACTCGTCAACATGGGATCGACGCCACTACGGGCCGCGGGCGTGGAGGCTGCCGTCGCCTCGGGAGCTTCGGCTTCCGACGCGGCGGCCGCCGCCGCGGACGGCACCAGCCCGCCCACCGACAACAACGGCGACGCCGAGTACCGGAGCCACCTGGCCAGGGTGCTCACCGGTCGAGCGTTGGCGGCCGCGTCCGGCTAGAGCCCAGAGCCCGGCACCTCGCTGTCGGAAGCCGCCGGCAGGGAGATTCGGAAGGTCGAGCCCTCACCGAGTTCGCTCACGACGGCGATGTCGCCTCCGGCGTCCGCAACGACGCGCCGGACGATCCCGAGCCCGAGCCCGGTGCCGCGTTCCCGACCCGAGGTGTAGAACGGATCCCAGATCCGCTCCAACGTCTCGGCGCTCATGCCCGCACCCTCGTCCCGGACCTCCAGGACCAGACCGCCATCGACCTCGCCGTCGGTCCCGGCACGCGTCGAGACCTCCACGGCGCCGCCGGGCGGGCTGGCGTCGCGCGCGTTGATGATCAGGTTGAGCAGGCATTGCTCGAACTCGATCGCGTCGATGACGATCTCGGGCGCGTCGTCCCCGAGGCTCCAGACGAGTCGCCGCTCCCCCGCCGCGAGTTCGAAGAGACGCCGGCCGGCCTCGAGTCGGCGATTCGCGTCGAGCCGCTGTGGCTCGAGTTCTCGCGGCGCTCCGATCGTGGCCAGTCGGGCGGTGATGGCATTCGCCAGGTCGACGGCATCGCGGATGCGGGACGCGTCCTCGGCGGGCACCGCCCCCGCGACGTCGCGCGGACCCAACGTCGCGGCGATGACGGCCAGGATGTTGTTGAAGTCGTGGGCAAGTGACGCGGCGAGCGTGCCGACGATCTCGAGCTTCTGGGCCTGACGAAGCTCGAGCTCCCGCCTCCTCAGGTCATCGCGGGTGGCCTTGTGGTCCTCGATCTCGGTCAGCATGTCGGCCTTCCGCTCCTCGAGTTCCGCCAACGCTGCCAGCAGGTCGCCGTGGCTGCGCCGCAGCTCCGCCTCCTGCTCCCCAAGGGTTCGGACGACCTCCTCCGACGCCCCGACCGCCCGGATGCGACGAAGGACGGCCGATCGCCGACGCGCCTTCTGCTCGGTCCTCACGTGGAAGTCGCCACGATGAGGCCCGATCGTGGCCTCGACCGACGCTCGATCGACACCGAGCAGTTTCGGAAGCGCCAGATAGGTGCCGTAGCCCGCCCAGAAGAACGGTTCGGACCCGACTCGGTCCTGAGGCAGCTCGAGGCGGATGCGGTACTCGCCGTCGGCGATCTTGCGAAACGAGGATGTGTGGACGGGGAACACGCTCGGCGCCATGTAGTTGACCGTCAGCCGGTAGAGCAGCTCGACACTGACCGCCGAGCGGCCGATCGCCCACATTCGCTTGGCGACCGGGTGGTTCGTGAGGTCGCCGGCGAGCGCGATGAACTCGTCGCGGCCGCCGGCCAAGGACTCGATGCGAGCGAGGAGCTCGGCCGCCACCTCCCACTCCAGCCACGCGAATCCCTCCAGCGCCTCGAGTTCGATGGGGAGGCCGTCGCACAGTGCGCTCGGGTCGACGCCGCGAGCACGAAGCAGGCGGATCAGCTCGGCGAACGCTCGTGAATTCGCATCTCTCGTCGCCGCCATCGCACCAACCTAACCAGGACCGAGCGGCGGCTCGCCGCTGCAGTCGCAACCCACTCTCGACCGTGCAAGTAGTGTCTTCCATTCTGCTGGGCAGCCCGCTCATGACCGGCCGGGTGGCGCCGATTGGCTGCCCGATGACGGGATCCCGAGAGGACATGGGATGAAGCCCACCGATCTTCGCGACCACGAGCACGACACACAGCTCGCGACCGACGTGTGTGTGATCGGCTCCGGACCTGCCGGCGCCATCGTCGCGCTCGAGCTCGCATCGGCCGGCGTGGATGTCGTGATCGTCGAGAGCGGTGGCTGGGACGTGGAGCCCGAGACCAACGCGCTCTACGAGCTGGACAACGTCGGCCTGCCGCGCCTCCCGCAGGACGAGATCCGTGTTCGACAGATCGGCGGCAGCGCCACGCAGTGGACCGGTCGGTCCGCACCGTTTCGACAGATCGACTTCGAGACCCGCCCCTGGGTTCCCATGAGCGGATGGCCGATCACCCTCGACGAACTCGAGCCGCATCTCGGCCGGGCCTCGAGGTTTCTCGGCTACGCGCCCATGCGATACGACCGCGACATCTGGCGGGCCTTCGACGGGAACCGGCCCGGGCCGACACTGGACCCGTCGCAGCTGGTCGACGAGATCTGGCAGTTCTCCAAGGGGCGCGAGCCCGGCCAGCCGATGCGTGTCAACATCGACCTGCGGGACCGGATCGAGAACGAGCCGCACCTGCGCGTCCTGTTCCACGCGAACGTGCTCGACATCGTGCCCTCGGACAACGGCCGGCGCGTCGACCACGTGCAGCTCTCGACACTCGAGGGCAAGCGCGGCACCGTCACCGCGCAAACGGTTGTCGTCGCCGCTGGTGGCATCGAGACCGCCCGGCTCCTGCTCGCCTCACGGTCGGTGGTACCGACGGGCCTCGGCAACGACCGCGACCTCGTCGGCCGGTACTACGCCGAGCACCCCTACTGCGAGGTCGGTACCTTCTCGATCGACGACGACTGGGACGCCCTGCTGACCAGGTTCGGCAACCACTGGTACACCCACCCCGGCGGGAAGCAGGTGTTCATGAGCGGCCTGGCGCTGAGCCCGAAGGTGCAGCGCGAGCGCGAGCTGCTCAACGCGTGCATGTACGTGCTCAGCGAGGACGACGAGAACGCAGCCGTCCATGCCGCACGCCGCTTGGCGACGGGGACCGGTGACACCGCGGCGGACGTGAAGGCCCTGTTGAGCCGGCCGATGGAGCTGGCGGAGGCGGCCCGACGACGACAGCTCGAGGGGTTGCCGCCAATCGTGCCGCCGACCCGAATCGCCCTCGGTGTCAATGCGGAACAGCGCCCGGACCCGGAGAGTCGCATCACGCTGTCGGATCGCACCGATGCCCTCGGCATGCCGCTGACCCGGATGAACTGGCGGATGGACGACCAGGAGATTGCCACCATCCGGACCATGTTCGAGATCGTCGCCGCCGAGTTCGGCCGGGTCGGTCTGCCGCAACCGACGGCGTCGCCGTGGTTGTACGACGAGGACTGGCGCGGCCACGTGGTCGACACGGCCCACCACAGCTGCTCGGTCCGGATGGCGTCCGATCCGAGCCGGGGGGTCACCGACCCCTGGGGCCACGTCTTCGGCGTCGACGGGCTCTACGTGGCGGGCAGCGCGCTGTTCCCGACGGTGGGGACGGCCAACCCGACCCTGATGCTCACCGCCCTCGCCGCGCGGGTCGCCGATGCGGTCCGCGCCCGACACACAGCCGCCGCTCCCACGGTCGAGTCGGCCCCCGACACCTGGGCCCGGCCGCGGACTCGGACCCGCATCGGGCTCGTCGGCGTGGACGACCGGGTCGAGGCAACCTATGCACCGGCGCTCCGCGCCCTCGCAGGCGACGTCGAAGTGGTCGGCGTGACGGCCCAGGACACCGACCTCGCCGGCCGAGCGGCCGGCGCGCTGAAGACGGTGGCGCACGACTCGCTGCCGGCGATGCTCGAGACCTCCCAGCCCGACGCCCTGATCGGTGTCCTGCCCGGGGAGACGTCCCCGGAGCTCCTCGGAACGGCCAGGCCGGTCCTGGTGGAGCCGCCTTGGGCGTGGTCCCCTCGCGACGGCGAACGGCTGCTCGACGCCGTCGAACCCACCGCGCTCGTCGGGGTGGCCGAGCGGCACCCGTTCCTGCCGCTCGAACGCCTCAGGGCCCGCATCATCGAGGAAGGGCTGCTCGGGCGGGTCCAGGCCGTGCACAACGACGGCGAGGTCTGGGACTTCCACGGGATCGCGGTGACCCGGCGCATGCTGTCCCCGCTGACCAGGCCGGTGTCGGTGCAGTCCACCGGTTTCGAACCGCTGCTGGCCTCGCCCACGGAACCCGCTGCGCCGCGGCCGGCCTACAACGCCACGATTGCGTTCGCGGACGGCTCGTCGATCACGCAGCGATTCATCGCCGGCGTCGACGGCCCGCTGCGGTTCGGGCGCCGGCTCATGGTCGAGGGGTCGAACGGCACGGTGTCGGGCGACGAGCTGCGCTTCATCGCCGCGGACGGGCAGATCGTCAGGACCCAGCTGCGGCGGGTGACCGCTGACGGTGAGCTGACCGCGATGGAGGTCGATTGTGGGCCGAACGGTCTGCTCAGGTGGGCCAACCCGTGGGTCGGGCACGGGCTCAACGACGAGCAGATCGCGACGGCGGCCCATGTCGATGCGCTGGCGAGGAGCGCGCAGGGGACGGCGAGTCCGCTGTACTCGGCGGCCGACGCCCAGCTCGACCTGCAGATCATGGCCGCGATCGATGCGTCCTCGCGACACGGCGGTTCGGTCCGACTCCCATACCGCGCCGCGGTCGAGCGCGCCCGGATGGCCGCCGACGTCGGCCGGGCGGCAGCGGGTCTCCGCAAGGTGACCGACTCGCTCCGCTCGCGCCTCGGCCGCTGAGCGGACGCCCGCACGGCAAAGCCGCGCCGGCCGCGGGGCGCGCTCCTCGGCGTGGCACCATGACGAGCGATGAGCCGAGACGACGGGGCCACCCGCCTGCTGGACCTGCCCGACGACGGACGGACGTTCTCGGCCGAACGCCGGGTCCGCCTGTCCGACACGACCCCTGACGGTCTCCTGCGCTTCGATGCGCTGGCCCGCTACGTCCAGGACGTTGCATCCGACGACGCCCGTGAGACCATGACGGCCTCCTATCTGGCGTGGGTCGTGCGGCGAGCCGTCCTCGACGTGCCGACGGCACCGTCATCGGAGGAGACGTGCACGCTGACGACCTGGTGCGCCGGATACGGGCCGCGCTGGGCCGAACGCCGAACGCGTCTCGTCGGCGAGGATGGCGGGCACTGCGAGGCAGTGGTGCTCTGGGTCGCGATCGATCCGGAGACCGCGGCGCCTGCCCGCCTTCCCGACACGTTCCACGCCGCCTACGACGTCGCGGCGGCGGGACGCCGGGTCACCGCCCGACTTCAGCACGACGACCCACCCGACGGGGCCTCTGTCCGGCCGTGGCGGTTCCGAGCTGGCGATCTGGACCGGCTCGGGCACGTGAACAACGCGGCCTACGCCGTCGTCGTCGAGGAGTTGGCGGCGGGCGGACTCGAGCGCCCGACTCGGCTCGAGATCGAGTACCGCGCACCGATCGGCCCCGGCGAGACCGTCTCCCTCGTCGGCGACCACGCCTCCTGGTGGTTGACCGGCGAGGACGGCGTTCGCGCCTCGTTCACCCTCGGCTGAGAGCCACCGGTGGCCGAGCCGGTGACGTATTGTCCCCGCCATGCCAACCGTCGCTGAGATCACCGCCGACCTTGCGGCCGAACACGCCGACCTCGAACGCATCCTCGAGCCACTGGCCGCGGAGCAATGGGCGCTGGCCACCCCGAGCCCCGGCTGGGACATCGCCGACCAGGTCGGCCACCTGGCGTACTTCGACCGAACGGCCGCGCAGGCGATCACCGACCCGGACGCCTTCAAGGCGTCGGCCAAGGCGATGCTGGACGCGATTCTCGAAGGTGGGACCGATCCGACCCTCGACGAGCCGCGGAGCATGGACGCCGCAACGCTGATGGCGTGGTGGCAGGAAGGACGCAGGGGGCTCATCGAGGCGGCCGGCACGCTTGGCGAGCGCGATCGGTTGCCGTGGTACGGACCGGACATGAGCGGGAAGTCCTTCCTGACGGCGCGGCTGATGGAGACCTGGGCTCACGGGCAGGACGTGTGCGACACGGTCGGCGCGGTCCGCGCTCCGACCGACCGGCTGCGCCACATCGCCCAGCTCGGATTCATCACGCGCGGCTGGACGTACGCGAACCGCGGGCTGGAGATGCCCGACACGACGATCCGCGTGGAGCTGACCGCCCCGTCCGGCGACACCTGGACCTGGGGGGAGGACGACGCCGACGAGACCGTCGTGGGGACGGCCGAGGCGTTCTGCCAGGTCGTGACCCAGCGGCGCCACGCCGACGACACCGACCTGGTGATCACCGGGGCGGCGTCCCGCGACTGGATGACCAAGGCGCAGGCCTTCGCCGGCGGCGCCACCGACGGACCGACCGCAGGGAGCTTCTGAATGTCAACCCCCGTCCGCACCGAGACGTCCGACGGAATCACCACCGTCACCCTGGCCGACGTCGAGAACAAGAACGCGCTCGGGTTCGCCCTGGTCGAGGGCCTTCGAGGCGCGATCTCCTTCGCCAACGCCGATCCGGCGGTCCGCGCGGTCGTCGTGACCAACGAGGGAAACACCTTCTGTGCCGGCGCCAACCTGAAGGAGCGGTCGGCCGACTCGGAGAAGACGTCGGATTCAAACGGCTTCGAGCGCCTCATGGTGGAGATCATGGAGTCCCCCACCCCGGTGATCGCCAAGATCGCGGGTCATGTCGTGGGCGGCGGCCTCGGTCTCGCGGCCTCGATGGACATCGCGATCGCGGCCGACGACACCAAGTTCGGCTTCACCGAGGTCCGTCTCGGTGTCGCGCCCGCCATGATCTCGGTCGTGTGCCTCCCCAAGATGCGAAAGGGCGAGGCGATGGAAGCGTTCCTTCGCGGCAACCGCTTCCCGGCGACGCAGGCGGCCGAGCTCGGACTGATCTCGAGGGCGGTGCCCCGCGACGATCTCGACGCCGAGGTCGACGCGGTCGTGGCCGACGTGGTGCGTGGTGGGCCGAAGGCGCTGGCGGCGGCCAAGGCGTTGATCCGCGACGTGCCGGCGATGCCTCTCGCCGAGGCGTTCCGCTACACGTCGCAGCTGTCCGGAGATCTCTTCGCCTCGGACGAGGCCGCGGCGGGCATGAAGGCGTTCCTCGCTCGCGAGGACGCTCCCTGGGTCCCGAAGACCTGACC
>JBCCFK010000112.1:0-12566 GCA_039029775.1 Actinomycetota bacterium
ATCCGAACGAGGCCCTCTTCGCCTGGAAACATCTGGAGAACCCGTTCGGGCCCTCCGCGATGTGGGTCGCCGAGGCGGATGGCCGCCTCGCCGGATATCGCGCCTTCATGCGGTGGGAGCTGACCGGTGCCGGCGATCGAACACGGCGGGCGGTCCGTGCGGTCGACACCGCGACCCACCCCGACTTCCAGCGGCGCGGGGTCTTCAGTTCGTTGACGTCGGCGGCGGTCGAGGAGATGACTTCCGAGGGCGTCGACCTGGTCTTCAACACCCCGAACGAGCAGTCCCTGCCGGGCTACCTGAAGCTCGGATGGGAGAGCCTCGGCCACCTTCCCATCGCCGCTCGCCCGACGTCGTTCCGTGCGCTGTCGCGACTCCGTGGTGCCCGCGCCCCGGCCGCGAAGTGGTCGGAGCGGACCGACGTCGGCGACCCCGGGGACGCGCTCGAGCCGACCGACCTCGAGCCGTTGCTCGAGGCCAGGACGACCGTCGGACTGTCGACGCGCCTCAGCCCCGCCTTCGTGCGGTGGCGATTCGGATTGGGCGAACTCGGATATCGGGTCTGGGCACCCGACGGCCCGGACGCCGGTGCGGTGTACTTCCGGATCCGGCGTCGCGGCACGGCCCGTGAGTGCGCTGTGTCGCTCGTTCTGACACCGCCGGGCGAGCCCGATCGGGGGCGAGCCCTCCTGGCGGGCCTCCGCCGCGCCGTCGATGCCGACTACCTGCTGACGTTGGGGACGCGGTGGCCGGGGAGTCGGTTCGTCAGCGTTCCCGGCCACGGACCGGTGATCACCGTCCGGTCGCTCGCGGCCGCGGCCCCGACCTCCACCGACGACTGGGATCTGCAACTGGGCGACATCGAGCTGTTCTGAGCTCAGCGCCCGAGGAGGCGGCGAATCGCACGAGTCGCGTGGGACCTGGCGGTCCAACCCCGCGCCGCGAGGTACTGCTCGTCCGGTCGTCCGATCGCCCGCGCGTATCCGAGCTTGGCACGCACACCTCGGATCGACGCGAGCGTCGCCAGGTGGCGGGTGTAGCTCCGCGCCGCCGAGCGGCTCGCGTCCAGGTATCGACGATCGACGGGGCCCGGCCGGTGGGCGGAGCTCCACCCGGACAGGTCGTCGGTCGGAAGGCCGAAGGCATCCCATGTCAGCGTGATGGCGGTCGCGACGACCGTCAGGCCACCCCAACGGTCAGCGATCTCGATCACCGCGTCGGGATCGGGCCGCAGCGCACGGTGGACCTGCGCGACGTCTCTGAGCGACACCAACCGCGGGGGTATGTCGCCGAGCGCGGCGTTGTAGCAGACCTGTACGAAGGTCATGTCCGGCCCGATCGTGGGGACGCTGGTCCCGCCGACGTCGAAGGTGGTCGCGTCCTCGAACAGGTCGCCGGTCCGCACGCGGTGACCGAACGGGCCCGAGGCCAACGTCCGGTGCAGGTCGATCTCGGCACCGTCGACGCGAATGAGGACGTCCTTGGCGTACGCGGCGTCGAATCCCGGCCGGATCTCCGGGAAGGGGTCCTCGGCCCCGAACTCCGAGACGAGCAACCGTCTCGTCCGCTCGAGATCGGCGCCCGGGATCACCACGTCGATGTCGCCGTGGACACGGTGGGCCGGATCGTCGTAGGCGAGGTGGGCGAGCGCCGGCCCCTTGATCACCCGATGGGGGATCGATGCTCCGGACAGGGCCTCGACGACGTCGCGGAGCAGGCGCGCCATCAGCAGGGCGTGGCGCTGCCATCGCGCATCGACCGCCTCGATGTCGTCGAGCCGGTCGGCCGCGACATCGACCGCGCCGGCGCGGGTCGCCGCGGTCAGCAGGCCCGCCAGCCGATGCCGCTCCACGTCCTGGATGAACGTCCCCCAATCGCCCGGGACGATCGGCGTCGTGGATTCGAGGCCTTCGAGACCGAAGGTCGCGATGCGTTCGAGCTCGGTCACGCTCGCGCTCTCGGCGGCGCCAGCACCGGAGCGTCGACCAACTCGATCGTGCGTGGCGCGGCGTGCGCGGGCCCCGGGGTGCGGCCCGATCCCCTCATCGAGCGACGGTCGGTCAGCGCGGGGAGCGCCAACAGGATGAACAGGAACGGCAGCACCTGAGCCCGCTGGCGGGCCAGGATCCCGAAGTTCGCGATGAAGGCGAACACGTAACAGAACATGAACGTGAATGCGGAGGCGTAGGCCACGTACGCGTTGCGGACGAGGGCGCTCGGCAGGCGAGCGAGCCTGCTGAGCGAGAGGGCCGTCAGTCCCAACAGCAGCGTGCCCTCGGCCGCGGTGATGATCGTCGAGATGCTGGTCGCCTCGAACGGGAACGGACGGAACAGCACCGTGATGAACGCCCGCGGATAGTCGAGGGGTGACGAGATCGTCGCAGGGTCGAAGCCGGAGCCGCCCTGGGACGTCCGCTCCAACACGGTGTCCAGGGACTCCGAGAAGCCGCTGCCGCCGACGTCATCGACGTTGAGGAACGTGGCGAGTCGTGGGGCGAGGATGCTGCCCAGGACGAGCAGGAAGAGCGAGGCGACCACTCGCGAGCCGAGCGAGATCGTCGACCGCCGGCTGTGGAACAGCGAGGTGACCACCAGTCCGACACCGGCGGCGGCGATCACGACGATCGCGATGTGGGGTCGCGGCATCGCCGCACCCAGCACGCCCAGGGCGAACAGTGCGTAGCCCCGAGGGCGGCGAGCGTAGATCGAAGCGGCCCCCCAGCTGGCCAGTCCGAGGCACGCGATCATCCACGCTTCCTTCCCGATGGCGCTCGGCCAGAAGAGCAGGGACGGCCAGAAGAAGATCAGGATCGCATAGCGCTTGTGCTCGCCGTAGGGGGCTGCGGTGACGAAGGCCTTGTAGAAGAACCAGGACCCGATGAACGCGAGCAGGCCGAACACGATGAAGCCCACGAAGCGGTCGGAGCCGACGACGGCGTAGACGACGCCGGTGAGCACGCGGATGAAACCGGTGCCCGGGACCGGTCGGCCGGGATCGACGTCGAAGTCGAGGTTGCGGAACAGTGGCGCGAACGCGGACCCGTACAGGTGATAGGTCGTCGAGTCACCGACGCCGTCGTAGAGGGAGTCGACCATCCAGAAACGGCAGTAGGTGGCACACAGCTTGGCGCCGATGGCTGCGAAGACGATGCCCGCCAGGTCGAAGCGATCCTCCGAGCGCCTGGCGTGTGAGAGCAGCGGGATGGCGAGCAGGCCCACGACCGGGACCGCGATCAGCCCGTGCCCGGTTGCCTCGCCGCGCAGCGCCGCGAGGCCGTAGAGCATGAATGCGCCAGCGAACAGCGTCGCGCCCAACAGCCACCAGCCCGTGGCTCGCGGCCGGCCGGTCGGCCGGTGGCGGGTTGCGGTCCTCATCGGGCCGGGACCCCGACGACGGTGCTGCCGGCCGCCACGTCCCGGATCACGACGGCCCCGGCCCCGACGACGGCATCGTCGCCGATGCGCAGCCCGGGAAGCACGATGGCACCGGTGCCGAGAAAGACGCGGTCTCCGATGTGAACCGACCCGTTCACGTTGACCCCCGGTGAGACGGTGACGTGGTCGCCGAGGACGCAGTCGTGCGACACCACCGCGTTGACGTTCAGGTGCACGTGACGGCCCACCGTCACGTTGGTCGTGATGCGGGCACCCGCCGCGACCAGCATCCCTGGCCCGAGCCGGTTGTCGGACGCGACGGTGGCGGCCGGATGCACGAGCGTGACGGCCTCGGCGCCCGTCAGACCACGGTCGATGCGGGCCCGCACGTCGGGTGCCCCGACGCCGATCACGTGCGGGTGGCCGGCGTCGCGGACGGTGGAGACCGGCCCGATGACACCGACCTGTCGACGTTGCAGGCGGTCGGGGTGCCGGGGATCGTCGTCGGCGAAGCCGACGAACCGCCAGGTCGGCGTCTGGGCGTTGATGGCGTCCACGATGTCCAGCGTTTCGCGCCCGTGACCGCCGCAGCCCACGATCACCAGGTCACGCATCGGAGGCGTCCTGGGTGAGCCGGGCCACGAAGGGGTCGTCGACGGGGTGGCCGTCGATGCCGTCTCCGGAGGCCATGGCGAGCGGGGTCCGCACCATGATCCGAAGGTCGAGCAGGGGTGATCGGTTGTCGACGTACCACGTGTCGAGGTCGATGCGTTCCGCCCAGGCCAGGCTGTTGCGCCCGTTGATCTGAGCCCAGCCCGTCAGTCCGGGGAGGGAGTCGAACCGGCGGCGTTGAGCCTCGTCGCAGACCGCTGCCTGCGCCACGAGCATCGGCCGAGGCCCGACGACGCTCATCTCGCCGCGGAGGACGTTGATCAGCTGGGGGAGTTCGTCGAGGCTCGTCCGGCGGAGGACGCGCCCGACGGCCGTGATGCGGTCGTCGGAGGGAATCAGCGGGTTGTCGCCGTCGAGCATCGTCCGGAACTTGAGCGTCGTGTACGGCTCACCGAGGTGGCCCGCTCGCTCCTGACGGAACAGGACCGGACCGCGAGACGTCAGCGCGACGGCAATGGCGATCGCGAGGGCGACCGGCACGACGATCGGCGCGGTGAGCGCCACGAATCCCAGGTCGATCGCCCGTTTCCAGATTGGTGTTGTCCCGGCCATGCGTCAACGCTCCCGGAACCAGCGCACGGTCTCGGCGAGTCCCTCGACGAACGGGCGGGGCGTGACGTCGGGGAGCAGGCTGTTCAACACCGAGCAGTCGGCATCTGAGTGCTTGATGTCGCCGGTCCTCGGGTCAGCGTGCTCGGTCGTCAGGTCGGGGAAGTGATGACGCAGTTCCTCGACGACCTCGAGCAGTGAATGCGGTTCGCCGAACGCCAGGTTGACCGGCGCGGGATGGACGACCCGGTCCAGGAGTGCCGAGGTGATCGCCGAGCACACGGTGTCGACGTAGGTGAAGTCGCGGCTCTGCGTGCCGTCCCCGTAGATCTCGAGAGGACGGTCGTTCATGGCCGCGTCGATGAATCGCGGGATCACCGCGGCGTAGACGTGGTCGGCGGCCTGGAGCGGCCCGTACACGTTGAAGAACCTGAACGCGAGGACCGGGAGGCCCAGCGACTCCTGGTAGGAGAGGGCGTAGGACTCCGCGGCGAGCTTCGACGCTCCGTATGGGCTGAGTGGCCTCGTGGCCAGGAGCTCGTGCTTCGGCAGCGTCGGGATCGACCCGTACACGCTGGACGACGAGGCCAGAACGACGTGCGCGTCATTTCGGCGCCGCGCCTCCTCGAGCACGGCGAGGGTGCCGGATGCGTTCACCTCGTGGGACCCGAGCGGATCGATGATCGAACGGGGGACGGACCCGAGCGCCGCCAGGTGCACGATCGCATCCGCGCCCTCCGCCGCCGTCGCCAGCGCGTCGGGGTCGAGGATGCTGCCCACGATCAGACGGGCGTCGACGTCGTCGAGGTTGGACCGTCGGCCGAGCGAGAGATCGTCCAGAGCGACGACGGCGTCCACGCCGGTGCTGCGCGAGAGGTGGCGGCACAGGTTCGCTCCGATGAAACCGGCGCCTCCGGTCACGAGCACGTTCACGCGTTCTGTCCCTTCACCACGAGAATGGTAGCGATGACCAATCGGCAGATCGGGGAGGCCTTTTGACCCGTACGGTGGGCTTTTGGCCCCTCCGGAGGTCCCGCTCCGGGCCATGTGGCGGCCCTAGCCTGAGGCCGTGACCCGGGTCCTCCACCTGATCGAGGGCCTCGGGCCCGGCGGCGCCGAAGCCCTGCTCGTCGCCCAGGCCGGCGTCGCGGTCGAGGGCGTGGAGTCGTCGATCGCCTACCTGGTCCCGGCCAAGGATCACCATGTGGCCGAGATCGAGGCGTCGGGATGGCCGGTGACATGCCTCGACGCAGCGAGAATCTGGGATCCGCGATGGCTCGTGCGCTTCCGCCGGCTCCTGGCGGACGTCGACGTCGTCCACGGCCACTCGCCGCTCGTGCAGTCGCTCGCGCGGGTCGTGCGGAGGACGGTGCCTCGGCACCGGCGACCGGCCTCGGTGTACACCGAGCACAACGAGTGGGGTCGCCATCGGCGCCCGACCCGTCTGCTCAACCGGTTGACGCTGAGGAGCGAGGACCGTGTCCTGGCGGTGTCCGACGCGGTCCGTCGCTCGATGCGGACGAAGGCGCCCGTGGAGGTGGTCGTGCACGGGATCGATCTGGAGTCGGTCGCCGCGTTCGCCGCTGAGCGGGATGCGGTCCGAGCCGAACTCGGGCTCCAGGACGCCGTGGTGGTCGGGATCGTCGCCAACCATCGTCGCGAGAAGGGCTACGAGGTCCTCGTCCAGGCGGCACGCGACGTCACGCGTCGGCGACCGGAGGTCGTCTACGTGGCGGTCGGGCAGGGACCGCTCGAGCAGACACATCGGGACCTCGCAGCGGAGGCCGGGCTCGGAGATCGCCTCCGCTTCCTCGGCTACCGGGCGGACGCGCGCCGCGTGATGGCAGGGTTCGACGTGGTGACGCTCTCGTCGCATCACGAGGGTCTCCCGGTCACCCTCATGGAGGCGTCGGCGCTGGGTCTCCCGGTCGTGGCCACCTCGGTGGGTGGCGTCCCCGAGGCGGTCGATCCCGCCCGCTCGGTCCTCGTCGAACCCGGCCGACCGGACGAGCTGGCCGCGGGTCACCTCGCGATGATCGATCAGCTCGGTCGGGGTTCGCTCCCGCCGCCGACCGTCGACCAGCGGTTCGACGTCCGCGTCACGGCCTCGATCCTCGCCGGGATCCACCGCACGGTGGCCGCCGACGTCAGGTGAGCCGGTCGAGCACTTCGGCCCAGCGCTCGGCCACGGTGTGCATCGTGAAGTGGGCGGCGACGTGGTCGAGTGCGGCCTCGCCCATCGCGGCGGAGTGGGCATCCACGTTCGCTATCGCCTCCGTCAACGCCGGCGCTGTCGGGTGAGCGACGACGGCGCCGCTCCGGCCGTCCACGACGAGGTCGCGAAGGCCCCCGACGTCGGGGACCACCGACGGCGTGGCGGCCAGACCGGCCTCGATGACGACGCCGGGCATCCCCTCGGACCGGCTGGCGAGGACCAGCACGCTGGCATGCCGGTGATACGGCTCCGGGTCTTCGACGGGTCCGAGCATGAGGAATCGGTCACCGAGCGTCGCCTCGCCCTGTTGTCGCAGGCTCGGGGCCAGCGGCCCCTCGCCGGCGCAGACGAGCCCGAGTTCGGTGCCGGCGACAGCCTCGATGATCCGGTCGACCTGCTTCTCCCACGTCATGGCACCGACGTACAGCGCGTAGCGCTCCGGTACACCCGGGGGGCGGGGCGCGGTTCGTCGTGAGTCGCGATCCACCACGGCGTTGGGGATCACGTGAAGGCGATCGCGCCGGACCCGGGCGCGCTCGTGGAGTGCGTCGGCTGCGGCGTCGTACAGCGCGACCACGCCTCGTGCACTCCTCAGGCGCGCGGCGGTCATCACGCGGCGTCGCGGGCGGTCGAGCCAGAACGTCGGGTCGCCGATGCTGCGGTACACGAATCCACCCGGGACCGTCGTCGCCGCCACGTGCAGGGTGGTCGATCCGTGGGCGACGACCAGCCCGTGACCCGACATGAGGCGCCGGCGCCCACGCCAACCCGACGGCGCCACCGGTACGTCGAGGCCCTGCTCTCCGTCGCCGTCCAGCGCGAGTACCTCGCCCCGGATCCCGAGCTCGTTCAGTGCCTCGTCGAGCTGCACGGCGAACACCTGGGCCCCGCGGCGTCGCCGATCGCTGATGAGGTGCAGGACCGGTCTCACGCCGCCGCATCATAGAAGGCGCTCTGGCCCGCTCGAGCGCATCGCCGTGCCCCGCCAGGTCGACAAGTACGCTCGATCGACGATGCCGGGACAGCTCAGCGCTCTGCGGACGCATCGCGGTCCGGTCGCTCAGGTCGTGCTGCTCGGATTCCCGGCAGCGGTGGCCGAAGCCGTCGCGCTCGTCGTGATCGCCGGCGTGGCGGTCGGCACCGTCGACGACGCGGAGGGCATCGACCTCCCGTTCGGCATCGACACCGACGCCGGGTCGGGTTGGCTGCTGGCCCTCGCTGCCGTGCTCGTCGTGATCGCCGGTGCGTTGCGGTTGGCTGCGGGTCGGGTCCGGGCTCGGGCCACCACCGACCTCGAGGTCCAGCTCCGCACGCGGATGGCCGATGCGTACCTGGAAGCCGACCACAGCACCCAACAGCGCTATCGCGCCGGCGAATTCCTGGAACTCTCCGGGACCGCGGTCGCTCGGGCCGGCAATGGCCTGAACTCGACGTCGGAGGTGGCGTTGTCGGCGGTCAACCTGCTCGTCTTCGTCGGCGGTGCGATTCTCGTCGCCCCGGTGGTCGGGATCGGGATCGTGGTGCTCGGTGCGGTGTTGCTCGGTGCACTCCGTCCGATCTCCCGGCGGATCACGACAGCGGCTCGACACCACGGTGCGGCGGCCGTCGAGCAGACCTCGGCGATGGCGGAGCTGACCGTGGCCGCCAGAGACATCAGGCTCCACGGCGCCGCCGGCGCCGTCGGCCGCCAGAGCGCGACGGCGTTCCGCAGCGCCGGTGACCACCGGCGACGGTCGATCGTGCTCCAGGCGACCGCGCCGGTCGTCTACCAGACCATCGGGCTGCTGCTGATCGTCGGTGCGTTGGCCCTCGTGAGCTCGGGTGACGGCGGCGACCTCGCCGCGTTCGGAGGCTCGGCGCTCCTGATCCTGAGGTCGTTGTCGTACGGCCAGCGTCTGCAGACCGCCCTGAACACCAGCGGGGAGGCGGTCGTCTACGCCGACCAGATCGGCGCGAGCGTCTCGCACCTCGTGGCTTCGGCGCCGATCAGCGGCGATGCGCCATTCCCCGACGAGTCGGGAATCTCGCTCCTGGGGGTGTCCTACAGGTACCCGGACGCAACTGCTGGTGAGACCGCGCTCGACGCGATCGACCTCGCGATCGGGCCCAACGAGGCGGTGGGAATCGTGGGTGCATCCGGCAGCGGCAAGTCCACCCTCGCCGACGTCATCCTGCGCCTGCGCGCCCCCGACACCGGCACGATGTCGATCGGTGGGACCGAGGCGGGGGCGATCAGCGAGGAGGCGTGGCGCCGCAGCGTGGCCCTGGTGCCGCAGCAACCCACCCTCATGGAGGGGACGCTGGCGGAAAACATCCGCTACCACCGCGCACATCACACCGACGAGGAAGTGCGCTCGGCCGCAGGCCTGGCCGGTCTCACCGAGGCCGTCGCCGACCTGCCCCACGGGTTCGACACCGTGCTCGGCTCGTCGTCGCGCGACCTCTCCGGTGGGCAACTCCAGCGCGTCGGCATCGCCCGAGCGCTGCTCGGCGCACCTCGCATCCTCGTCCTCGACGAGCCGACGAGCGCACTCGACGCCGACAGCGAGCTCGTGATCCGTGATGCGATCGTGGCGCTCGGGGACTCCACCACGATCATCGTGATCGCCCACCGACCGGCGACCCTCCGCGTGTGTGGACGGCTGGTGGTGATCGACGCGGGTCGCATCGTGGACGACGGTCCGGCCGCCGAAGTCGCGCAGCGGTCTCCCTACGTGAAGCGGCTGTTCGAGTCCGATAGGCGCTGAGATGCGCGCCCTGTTCGCCCGTCAGCTCGCAGGGTGATCGGCGGTCAGACCGAGGCCAACCCGAGCTCGGCTCGAACGTGCATCGCGGCGAGGCCCTGCGCGGTGACCAGCCGATCGACCGCTCCGGTCGTCGCCGGAGCCGATCCGTCGATCGCCTGCACGATCCGTTCCGCGAGCCACCCCGACTCCACCGTCGCCGGCGTGCGGCGATGCGACTCCGGATGGTGCACCGAGTCGAAGAAGTCGTCGCACTTGTCCTCGTAGCCGAGTGCGATGGTGGGCACATCGAGGGCGACGGCGCACACACCGACATGCAAGCGGATCGGCACGGCGACCGTGGCGGCCAGCTGTGCGGCCACCTGTCGGGGCGTCGCCCCGGAGAGGCGGACGACGTCGGCGGGCCGTGCGTGCGCTGGCAACGCGGCGGCGAGGCTCGCCGCGGCCTGGTCGTCGTAGTCGGCGGCGGAGACGACGCTGACCTCGAGGTCGGGCTGAACGGCTGCCACAGCAGCGATCGCCTCGGCGATGACCGTCGTGGCCGTGTCCATCCCCGTGACGTCGGCTGCGTTGAGGACGACGTGTGGTGGACGCGGCGCCGGCTGCTCGCGTCGGAAGGGGCGCATCAGGGACAGGACCGGGTCGCCGACGACGGTGGACTCGACCCCCACTCGGGCGAGGTGGGCGGCGCTGCGGGGTCCCCGGACCCGGACCTCGGGGAACGAGTCGAGCAACGGGGCCCAGGCTCGGAGTTCGTCCAGCGAGCTCTTTCCGGTTTCGTCCGGCGCCGACACGCCCGGCCCCAGCATCGACAGCGAGAGGCCGCTCCCGGCCCTGGCCGTCGCCGACTCGAACGCGCGGCGGTAGGCCGGCCGGCCGATCAGCGTGCCCCCGCCGAGCAGGAGCGGGAGCGTTCCGCTCCGGAGGAGGCGCAGTCGAAGCAGTCGGTCGTTGCCACCCATCGGCAGGATGGCCGCCGGGGTGCCGAGCAGCTCCTGATGGGCGACGAGGAGGAGATCGTCACCCACGTTGCTGCGGTTCGTCGTGGCGCCGACGTAGACGGGCGCTCGGGGATCGAGGAATGCCCGGGCGGTCTCCCGCTGGTTGGGGATCATCGGGGCCGCTCCGAGGTGGCGACCTCGTGGAGGGCCTGGACGTAGCTCGGGCCGAGCGTGGTCCAGCCGTTCGCCCGCGCGTGCTCCCATGCGACCCGGGTGGAGACCGAGGCGGGCCGGGCGGCGTGGTCGGCGATCGCGGTGGCCAGCGCACAGGGATCCGCGGTGTCGACGAAGGTGGCATGGCCCCCGGTCACGGTGCGCGAGCGCTCGGTGTCGTGCACGAGGTTCGGCACCCCCACCGCCTGCGCCTCGAGGAAGACGCGTCCGAATCCCTCGGTCAGGCTGGCGGAGACGTGGACGTCGGCGAGGGCCAGGGTCGGACCGACCTCGTCCGGATCGGTCTCGATCACCGTCAGGCGGCCGCCCACACGATCGCGGATCGCCGCCACGAGGCCCGCGTCGTCCGGGCCTTCGCGCCCGATGAGGAGCAGGTGGCCCTCGATCGAGGCCGGCAGTCGAGACAGCGCCTCGGCGACTCTGTCGATGCCCTTGACCGCACGGTCGATCGCCCCGACGCACGCCACCACGTACGCGGTCTCGGGGATCCCAAGTTCGGCGCGGCGAGCCGACCGGCGTCGGGGTTCGCGCATGGCATCCACCTCGTCCCAGGGTGGGACATGGATCGGGCAGGGCAGGTGCGTGTGCAGGCGTTCGGGCTCGGCCGCGGCGGCCAGCTCGCGGAGATCGGCGGCGTGGTGGATCACCGCGTCGACCGAACGGAACGGAGGGCGGCGACTGCCGCCGTTGGTCAGCACGAATCGAGGGGTCGGATCGCCGAGGGCCCGGTGCAGGCGCCGCCAGATGCCGAAGAGGGCGGATTCGCTGGCGATCACCACATCGGGCCCGAGCCGTCGGATCATGCGCGTCGCCGCGACGGCGAAGGTGTACTGCTCGATCGAGTGGGGTTCGACCCGGCCGCCGGCCGCGAGCACGGCCGCTGCACGCGATCGCCGCTCGATCGTGTGGATTCTGGTGGCGCCGTCGACATGGCCGCCCGTGAGCAACTCCGTGTCCACCCCGGCGCCGCGGAGATACTCGGTGAGCTGGAGGGCGAAGACCTCGTACCCGCGCGTCGTGCGGCCCGCCCCGGGGCTGGCGACGACGACTCTCACGCGCCCCGCCTGGCCAGCCGAGCGGGGACGAACGCGATCCGCAGCATGCGGGCGAGGGCCTTGAAGGTCGGCTTGACCCGGGCGCTCCGCCAGGCGAACCGCACGGCCGGCCCGCGATCTCCCGACCGGTAGTGGTCGTGCGCGGCGATCGCCAGCATGTCCCCGAGCATCGCCGGGTGGTGGATCAGCCGTGCGCGATGCACCGCGAGAATGCGATCGACCGCGGCCATGCGAGCGCTCCGGTAGTGGGTCGCGACGTCGGCCCGGTGATGGTGTCGCACGGACACCTCGTCGAGCACGGTGGCTCGCTCGTCCTCGCCGAGGACGCGAAGGAACAGTTCGGTGTTCTCGGCGTAGTCCAGCACCTCGTCGTAGCCACCGACCGCGGCGAACCGATCGGCCCGCACCGCGAAGCTGCCGGGGATGTACGGGCCCGCGGCGATCGAGCGCTCGGGGGCGACACGCGATCGCCCGCCGCCCGCGGTCCGGTGGTCCAGCGCCAGTCGGACCAACGGGGCTTCGAACGTCGGCGACCCCAGCAGGTCGACCAGCGCGGTGATGCCGTCCTCGACGAGCTGATCTATGTTGCAAATCCCAGATACTTGCGGGACTCCTTATTCACCTCCACATTGTGGAACCCTGCCCTAACGTCCAGGACCGAGTAGAACTTACCTTTATACAGCTAGTCCAACACAGAGCGAACATTGGGTGCGGGGGCCATGTCCTCCACCAAGTGCTAGTTCAGTTTCACGTAGCTCACACAGAACCTGAACTTCTACAT
>JBCCFK010000113.1:0-12549 GCA_039029775.1 Actinomycetota bacterium
CCCAGACGGCGTTCGGCACTCGGACGTGACACGACGATCCACGCGCTGCCCGCAATGGCCACGATCGACGCATTCGGCGAGGCGATCCCGGCTCAGGCGATCGCCCAGGTGTGCGAGCTCACGTGGCAGCTGCGTGGGGAGGCGGGGCCTCGTCAGGTCGATGACGCACACGTCGGCTTGACGATCAACTACGGGATGTTCGGCCACGGGAGTTCCGTCGTCGTTCGCCGCTGAGGTCCCGTCATGACGATCCACGAGTCCATCGACGCTGCCGGCGTGGTCGAGCTCACCATGGACAACCCGCCGGTCAACGCCCTGAACATCGCCGACACCCATGCGCTCGCCGACATCCTCGACGGCTGCAAGCGTCGGCCCGAGGCGCGCGTCGTCATATTGACCGCTACCGGCCGAGGGTTCTGCGCCGGCGTGGACATCAAGGAGATGCAGGGTCTCGACGACCACGAAGGCATCCTCGCGGTGAACGACGCGTGCTACGAGGCGTTTCGGGCCGTCTACGAGTGCGCCGTCCCGGTCATCGTGGCGGTCAACGACTTCTGCCTCGGGACCGGCATCGGGTTGGCGGGCAACGCCGACATCGTCGTGGCGGCCGAGACCGCCACGTTCGGGTTGCCCGAGGTCGACAACGGTGCGCTGGGCGCGCTGACGCACTTGAACCGGCTCGTGCCGACCCAGCGGGCTCGGCACATGCTCTACACGTGCGAAGCGGCCCCGGCCGCCGAACTGGCGGGATACGGCTCGGTGTTGGACGTCCTGCCGGCCGCGGCATTGATGCCGCGGGCCCGGGAGATCGCAGCCACGATCGCCTCCAAGCAGGCCGGGACGATCCGCGCTGCCAAGCGGTCGGCGAACGGAATCGAACCCGTCGACGTCCGCACGAGCTACCGCTTCGAGCAGGGCTTCACCTTCGAGCTGAACCTCGCGGGCGAGGGTGATCGGGCCCGGGACGAGTTCCTCCGGGGAGATCGGCCCGACTGACCCCTGCCGGTCGACTCATATCGACAGTCGAACTGCCGATTGTGAGCTCATGGTCGCCAGCAACATTCACCTCGACCCCGTCTTCTGGTGGTGGGAGGAGAGCGGTGGGTCCCGCGTGGTCCTGCTGACCGATGCCCTCCTGATCCTGAGCGGGCCATTGGCCGACGACAAGGTGGTCGAACTCGAGGAGGCCCGCCGAGGCGGGTCGGTCGAGTCCGCAGACTTCGGGAGCGACGCGACCAGGATCGCCATCGGCGCCATCGAGTCGCTGCGGTACGTCCCCGATGCGCACCGCCTCGAGCTGGAGCTCGCCGGGGCAGGAACGTTCGTCGTCGAGCCGCCCCGGAGCAATGCCGGGATCGCCCTCGGGGTGTTCGACACGCTGGCCAAGCGGCTGGCTCCCGATCGCACGCCCGTCGACTCGCACATCGACGGTCCGGCGCAGGCCGAGGACCCGACGCTGACCGTCGTCGGCGCGATGATCGTCCTCGGGCTCGTGTGCCTGGGTCTCGCCGTCGCATCCGACCAAGCGGCACCGACCGGGCCGCTCTCGGGACTTCGCACCACGCTCAACGACGTCTTCGATCGGGTGGGATACCTGCCCGCGTTGGTGCTGTTCGCGATCGCTGCGGCCGTGCAGGTCCACCGCATGCGCCGGCCCGACGCCGACGACTCGGCGACGACGCCCACGAGTTCACGGGTGCTCGAACTGGACCTCCGCGGGATCGCCCGAGCCGAGACGGCCCCGGCCGAGTCCGAGACCGCAGAGCCGCTCGACGTCGTGGAGCCGGAGGACCCGCCGGCCGACGTCGAAGAGGTGGACGGCCCGGCATGGACGCCGCCGGAGACCGACGCCGTATGGGGCCAGGACACCGAGACCGAGCAGCCTTCCGGCGCGGAGGAAGCGTGGGCTCCTCCGACGACCGACGCGGCGTGGGGCGAACCCGAGTCGGAAGGGTCTGTCGCGCCGTCGCACGCCGATGCCGTCGGCGATTCGCTCGACGCCGACGCCGGCACGCACTCGGCCGACCCGGCCGACGTGGAGGCCGAGTTCTGGTCGCAGGGCAGGAAGGCCCCGGCGGCGGAGCCGTGGTGGGATGCCGCTCCCGATGCCGACGGGGACCAGGACGTCCTGCCGCCACCCCCGCCGCCCGTCGACCACGGGACCGTGGTCGAAGCCGCGGTGATCGAACCCGAACCGGCCGTGGAGCCCGAGCCCGTGGCCGCCGAAGCTGCGCCGTCGTGGGAGCCCGAGCCCGTGGCCGACGAGCCTGCGCCGTCGTGGGAGCCCGAGCCCGTGGCCGACGAGCCTGCGCCGTCGTGGGAGCCCGAGCCGGTGGCCGACGAGCCTGCGCCGTCGTGGGAGCCCGAGCCCGTGGCCGACGAGCCTGCGCCGTCGTGGGAGCCCGAACCGGTCGCCGAGGCTGTGGCGGTCGAGGCCGACGAGGTTGCACCGCCGTGGGAGCCCGAGCCGACCGTGGCGCCTGCAGCGGCGGTGGCACCGGACTCGCCGTTCGCCGACATCCTGGACCGCGAGGCACCGATGCCGGCGTGGGCCAGCGCGCCCGAGCCGGAGGCCGACGTGGTCGCCCCGGCTGCCATGGCCCGTTCCGTCCGCGCATCCCTGCGCCCCGAGCCGGCCGAGGTCGACTGAGCTCAGTCTCGGTTCGGCAGCGAAACGCCGGAGGTCTCGGCGAGCGCCAGGATCAGCCCTTGTGTTCCCAGCCGGCCACGTCCGTCGGCCTGCATCGCCTCGTACAGGCGGTGCGCCAACGCGAGGCCCGGCAGGTCGAGCCCCATCCGGTCCGCCTCGGCCAGCGCGATGCCCATGTCCTTGACGAAGTGCTCGATGTAGAAGCCCGGGCCGAAGTCGCCGTCGATCACTCGCTGGCCGAGGTTCGACAACGCCCATGAGCCGGCGGCACCTGACGCCACCGACTCGAGCACCGTTGTCGGGTCGAGGCCCGCTCCGTAGGCGTACAGCAGCGCCTCGCACACGCTGACGATGCCGCCGGCGACGAGCGTCTGGTTGACCATCTTCGTGTGCTGCCCGGCGCCGGGCCCGCCCTGATGGACGGTCGTGGCACCGAGAACGCTCCAGACCGGGGACAACGCTTCCACGGTCGCGGCGTCGCCGCCCACCATGATCGACAGCCGACCTTCACGCGCGCCGATGTCGCCACCGCTGACCGGTGCGTCGATCGAGACGACCCCCTTGGCTTCGGCGGCGTCGGCGATCTCGACGGCGAGCCCCGGCTCCGACGTGGTCATGTCGACGAGGACGCTGCCCGCCGCGGCCCCGGCCAGCGCCCCGTTCGCTCCCAGGATCACGTCGCGGACGTCGCGCGGGAAGCCGACGATCGAGAACGTGATGTCGGACGCCGCCGCAACGGTCGCCGGGTCATCGGCCCAGACGGCACCCTTGGCCAGCGCGGCGTCCGCGGAGGATCGCGTGCGCGTGAAGACGGTCATGGCGTACCCGGCGTCGAGAAGGTTCGAGGCCATGCTGGCGCCCATCACCCCCAGGCCGATCCAACCGAGGCGAGTGCTGTCGGGGCTGACGTCGAAGGTCATGACCGGCAAGCTATCCGACACCGTCGGCCCGTTCGGCGAGGCCCGACCGACGTCTATGCCGCGGCCAGCACGGCTTCGGCAGCGAGGCGGCCTCCGGTCCCGTGGACACCCGCACCTGGTGCACTCGAAGCGCTGCAGAGGTAGATGGTCGGGTCGGACGTGCGATGTGGTCGGAACAGCCGAGGGCGGGCGATCAGCTGGCGCGCACTGTGCGCGCCACCCGTGATGTCGCCGCCGATGTAGTTCGGGTTGTAGGTCTCGAACGCCGGCGCCGTGGTGACCTCGCGCCCGATGATCAGGTCGCGGAATCCCGGGGCGAACCGCTCGATCTGCGCCTCGATGGTCTCGCTGCAGTCCGCGTGCGAGCCGTTCGGGACGTGGGTGTAGGACCACAGCGTGCGGCGGCCGTCGTCCCCGACCCGGGTCGGGTCCGCAGCATCCTGTTGGACGACGAGGACGAACGGGCGCTCGGGGTGGCGACCAGTCGCCACCTCGGCCTCGGCTGCCGCGGTCTCGTCGAACGTCCCGCCGACGTGCACCGTGCCCGCACGGTGCGAGTGAGGATCCGCCCACGGGACCGGCCCCGAGAGCACGTGATCCACCTTGCAGGCCCCAGGCCCGGACCGGAAGCGTGCGATGGCGCGCCGGTATCGGGCCGACAGGCGGTCACCTGCGATCGCCCCGAGTTGGCGCAGGTCGGTGTCGAAGATCGCCGCGTCGTGCGGAGGCAGATCAGCGTAGGAATCGACGTGCACGTCGGTGCGGATCTCGCCGCCGTTGTCGACGATCACGGCCGCGAGCGCCTCGGCCAGCCTGCCGGAACCGCCTTGCACGACGGGCCAGCCGACCGCATGTGCGCTCGCCGCGAACAGCGTTCCGAACGCAGCCGTGAACGGGGCCTCCAGAGGAAGGACCCCATGCGCGGCGCAGCCGGCGAACAGTCCCTTGGCCTCCTCGGTCGAGAAGCGTGACACCAGGTGTCGCGCCGAGCGGACACCCGAGAGCCCGTACCGCGCCAGCAGCAGCGGATGGCGGGGCATGTGCGCGATGGGTTGTTGCACCTCGGCGGACAAGGCCTCCCAGCTCTCGACGAACGGCTGCACGAGCTTGCGGTAACGGTCGCCGTCCGGGCCCAGCAGGTCGACCGTGGCATCGAGGTCGCGGAGCGCGGCGCCGACGCGGCCGCCATCGAGCGGTTGCGTGAACGGCACGTCGGGTTGCGCCCAGCGGAGTCCGTGGCGCTCCAGGTCGAGCTCGAGCAGCGCCGGAGACGCGACGCCGAAGGGCATGACCGCAGCGCACCGATCTCGGATGAGGCCGTCGAGCAGGTCACTGCGAAGACCACCGCCGATCGCGTCGGCTCGCTCGAGGACGACCACCGACCGGCCGGCGCGGGCCAGCGTGGCCGCGGCGACCAGCCCGTTCGGGCCTGCGCCCACGACGACCGCATCCCAGCGTTCGGTCATGCGATGCGCCTGCGGGTCATGGGCCGATTCTACCGACGAGGCACCGGGCCGGACGGAGTCGTCAGGCCCGCCGTCGGAGTCAGGAGAAGACGATCGCGGCCTCGTCGAGCAACTCCGGCAGGAGCACGGCGTTCGGCGTCGACATCGACAGCCGCCGGTGTTCGACCCGGCCGCACTCGAGGCGGTGGGTGATCGCGACGGCCTCGCCGTCCAACACGGCGGTCGGGAGATGCTCCCAGGCGATCGAGAGACCCGCGCCGTCGTGAAGTCCGCGGTCGTCCAGACGCCAGTGTCCGAGGCCCACGACGTCTCCGGCCGCCATACGCCGGAGCGCCTCGGCACGGAGCCGGGGCTCGGTGGCGGCGTACAACGCGCCGGTGATGGCGCCGTATGCGGCGCGCTGTGGCTCTTCGAGCGAGTGCCCGAGCGTTCCGCCATCGAGCTCGATCACGAATGGCGCACCGTCAGCGCGCCACAGCGAGATGGCTCGGGTGACGCGCCGTGCCAGGCCCCGGTGACGCCGACGCTTGGCCGAGTAGGAGATCGCGGTGACCGAGTCGAGGTCGACCATCGCGCCGTCCCACAGCAGGGTCGATGCGTCGACGGTCATTCTCACCACGGTGCGCGGCGAGGTGGGAACGGTCAGCTCCAGGGGAGCGAACGGGACGGGGGTGGGGGAGAGCAGTGCCATCGTCTTGACGAGGGGATCGGCATGCTCGGACCGAGGTGGATGGGTCGATCAGACCCAAACCCGCTCCGGTGGGTCGTCGGTCCCAGGCCGATCGTGCCGAATGGTGACGCTGATGCGGGGTTGGGCCCGCCGAACCTTGGGCACGGTGTGCTCCCAGCGATGCTGACAGGCCCCGCCCATCACGAGGATGTCGCCGCTGTGCAGCGGGACGGATCGGCCTCGACCACCGCCCTTCGGGCGCAGGCGGAACATGCGAGATCCGCCCAACGAGAGGATCCCGATCACCGGATTGTGGACCCGACGGCCCACGCGATCGCTGTGCCACGCCACCGAGTCGGAGCCGTCTCGGTACAGGTTGGCGCCGATCTGGTCGAACGTGTGGTCGTAGCGCTCGGTGAACGCGTCGGCCAGGTCGGTCAGCGTGCCGGGCAGTCGATGGTCGTCGTGGTCGACGAAGGCGCACAGTCGAGGGACCTGCACCATGCGGTCGTACATCGGGCGCTCGCCGCTCTGCCACGGCAGCGCTTCGTGGACCTCGGCGAACAGCTGGTCGGTGCCGTGAACCATGTCGCGGCCCACGTCGATCCAGCACTCGTCGTCGAGCTGGATCCGTTCGAGGCGGTCGAGCGGTTGCAGGGCAGGGCGCGAGGATCCGAAGAGCGTGCTCTGCCAGGTGGCGGGGGGAGCGGTGACCAGGGCCATGGGTCGACCATAGGGAATCGAACACATGTTCGCAAGCGTCGGATTCGGCCTCGTGCGGGGCTCGGTGTGCGAAGCTCCGTGCCATGCGACGAGCGGTGATCACGGGTGCAGGACGGGGGCTCGGACGGGCGATCGCCGAGCGGCTTGCGGGTGACGGCCTCGAGATCGTCGCACTCGACGTCGACGGCGAGGCAGCTCGCGCGACGGCGAGCGCGTGTGGCGGGACGTCCATCGAGGTGGACGTGCGGGATCTCGAAGCCGTGGAGGCCGCAGCGGCTTCCATCGGGGCCGTGGACGTGTTGATCAACAACGCGGGGATCTGGCACAAGCTCTCGCTCGCGTCGTCTTCCCCGGACCAGCTGCGCGACGTGGTCGACGTCAACGTCATGGGCGTCGTCCACTGCACGAGGGCCTTCGCCGCACGGCTCGCTGCGGGCGACCAGCCGTGCATCGTGAATCTGTCCTCCGGTGCCGCCGCCTCGAGCTCGCCGAACCTGGGCACATACCCGGCCACGAAGGCCGCGGTGGAGAGCCTCACCCGACAGTGGGCGTTGGAACTCGCTCCAGTGCGCGTCAACGCGGTGGGCCCCGGGATGATCGTGACCGAGGGGACCGCCGAGAACTACGAAGGCCGAGCCGGGGAGCTCAGGGCCCTCGCCGTTCCGCTGGGACGCGTCGGCGAGCCCGGCGACGTTGCCGACGTCGTCGGTTTCCTGGTCGGCCCGGATGCCCGGTACGTGTCCGGTCAGGTGCTCTACGTCGACGGTGGTCTCAGCGCCGGCATGCTCGGGCGCTGACGCCTAGCGGTTGGCGAACCAGATCCAGGCGACGACCGCCACGACCGCGAAGAACGCCGCGGCCTTGAAGGCGCTCTTCGCGACGCCCCAGAAGAACCCGAGGACGCCGATGATCCCGGCGACGACCAGGATGGCCGTCAACGTGGGGTTGTCGCTGGCGGCTTCGACGAGGCCCTCCGGGACACGTTCCTGGATGTCTTCCTGACTCAGCGGCATGTGGCCAGTGTGGCCGATGTGGCCCCTGGGGTGGTCGCGGTCAGTCGCGCCGATCCGAGCCGAAGCGCTCCAGCGCGGCCTCGACGTGGGCCCTGGTGACCGACGCGGCGGTCTCGTCCTGGCGGAGCGCGATCAGTGCCGCCTCGCGGAGCACGCCTGTGAGGTCGGCGAACGACAGGCCCTCGGTCGCCTCCGCGAGGGTGTTCAGGTCGACGTCGTCGGCCAGGGGGACGTCGGTGATGTTCAGCAACGCGAGCCGGCTGGGGGTCGGTGGCAGGCCGAGGTACAGATGGGTCTCGAACCGGCCCGCTCGCAGCAGGGCGGGGTCGATCAGGTCCTTGCGGTTCGTGGCCGCTATCACCGAGACCTGCCCGCGGTCGGCGACGCCGTCGATCTCGGTCAACAAGGCTGCGACGACCGAGTCGGTCACGCTGTTGGTGCTGTTCCCGCGGACGGGGGCCAGGGCGTCGAACTCGTCGAAGAAGATGATCGACGGGGACGCGGCCCGGGCCCGGTTGAACACGTCGCGCACACCGCGCTCGGACTCTCCGACGTACTTGTCCAGGAGTTCGGCACCCTTGACCGAGAAGAACGCGGCACCCGCCTCGTTGGCGAGCGCCTTGACCACGAACGTCTTGCCCGTGCCCGGTGGTCCGTGCAACAGGATCCCCTTCGGGGGATCGATACCGAGGCGCTCGAAGCGAGCCGGGTCCTGCATCGGCCAGACCACGGCCTCGACGAGGCGCTGTTTGACTTCGTCGAGGTTGGCGACCTTGTCGAACCCGAACGAGGTGACCTGGCCCATCGGCACGGCGCCGAGCGACGGCGGGGTGTCGCGGATGGCCGTGGCGACGACATCGGTGGTGAGATCCTCGCCGGTCCGGGCGATCATGGCCGAGGCGTGCAGGACCGCCGCCAGGATGTCGGCTCCGGAGAACCCGGACGAGAGCGCGGCGAGGCGATCGTTGTCGAGGTCCGCGCTCGGCACCTCGTGGAGCGCCGCGTCGAACAGGAGTCGGCGTCGGTCCAGGTCCGGCGGGGGGACCGCCAGCGATCGGGGGAGCAGGGGAGAGGTGGACACGGACTCGTCGATCTCGCCGAGGCTCTCGACGCCGAGCACGCAGGCGACGCCGGGCTTGGTGGCGACCGCGTCGAGGAACCAACGGACGATCGCCAGGGCCTGGGTGCGGAACGAGGAGATGCTGCTGCCGCCGATGACGGCCTCGATGCGGTCGACGAAGATCACCTTCGGACCGGGGGAGTCGTTGACCGCAGCGGCGAGCAGGTCGAGCAGCTTGTCCGGCTTGAAGACCAGGCTGGTGTCGACGTGTTCGACCGCGGTTCCGGCGCGGCGGGCGGCCTCGTCGACCAGCTCGGCCTTGCCGCACCCCAGCGGGCCGGTCAGGGTGATGCCCGCCACCTGGGGCATGCCCCACGTGGTCTCGAGACCCTTGTCCGACGCGAGGAGCGAGAACCAGCCGGTCAGGACGTCGATTTCGGTGTCGAGTCCGGCGAGGAGGGCCTCGGCCGTGCGGGACTTCGTGTCCGCGACGGGACCGGTCTCGTGGTCGGCGGTGATCTGTGTGGGCGGACCGATGAGCACCACATTGCCGGGCTCGACCGCAATGACGCGGACCTCGTGCACCTGTCCCTCGAGCTCGAACGTCACGGTGTCGCCCGCCGTCACGACCCGGCCCTGGAGCGCGGTGACCGCTCGCGAGCCGCCGACCGGGAGGCTCTCGACCTCGACCCGGGTCGCCTGTGTCGGAATCGCTCGCACGACCTCGGCCGAGGCTCCGTGCTCCAGTCCGCTGTTGGCCGCCGCGATCGGCCCGATCAGCAACGCGTTCCCGGCGACCTCGGCGGGTCGCACGACGACGTGGGTCCGACCCACGCGGACGACCCCGCCCGACGGCAGGCCCATCGCGCGCAGCAGCGTGCCGTCGGCCTCGGCAACGGGGTCGATCCCGGGTCGCAGCGTGAAGCGCACGCCGGGAGACTACCCGGGCGCCGAGAGGTGGCCGGCGCATACGCGGCGTCGCTCAGCCCAGCAGGAACTGCAGGTACAGCACAAGGGTCGCCAACAGGCCGCCGAGCAGTGCCAGGCCTCGCAGGTGCACTCCCATGTGTCTCCTCCTCGTGTCGACGTCTGCAGGCCAAGACGTCCGAGGTGGCTCCGAAGTTTCCGATTTCGTGGATCGACACCTTCTCGTCACGAACGCCATCAAGTCGTCGCGAGACCGCAAGGGCCGCAGGCGTCCGGGCCACCGCCGGCCACACCCGGGCCGACCGGGTGGCGCCAGTAGGATCGCCCGCGTGACCGACCAGCCCTTCGACACGTTCCGAGAGATGATGCACCTCGAGCCCCACGGGCCCGACGTCTTCGTGGGGGAGTCGTGGCGCTACCCGTGGGGCCGCGTCTACGGCGGTCAGGTCGTCGCGCAGGCGCTCGCGGCAGCCGCCGAAACCGTCGATCCGGACTATCGGCCGCACTCGCTGCACGCCTATTTCATCCGCGGGGGCACGAGCGACGAGCCCATCCGCTACGAGGTCGACCGGATCCGCAACGGCCGTTCCTTCACCACACGCCGGGTGGTGGCCCGACAGTCAAACGGTGCGATCCTGAACATCTCGGCGTCGTTCCATGTCGAGGAGGGCGACATGGACATCCAGACACACCGTCTGCCCGCGGACGTGCCCCGCCCGGACGACCTCGAGGGGGATTCCTGGGCGCCGTTCATGTCGCGTCGGTCTGTGCCGGCCGACGCCCTCGACGGTCGAACGGGTGTGTGGATCCGCCTCGACGAGGATCTCCAGGCCCTCCCGTCAGCGGCCGCCCAGACCATCGGGCTGGCCTACGCCAGCGACGACGTCCCCTACGACGCTGCGGCGTCGGTGCGTCCGGACCGCCCGATCGAACACGATCCCGACGGCCCGCACCTCTTCGTCGGTGCGAGCCTCGACCACTCGCTCTGGTTCCACCGCCCCGGCCGTGCCGACGAGTGGCAACTCCACGTGCTGGAGCCCGACGGCTACACGGGCAACCGGGGTCTGGCCACCGGCCAGATCTTCTCGCTCGACGGCACGCACGTGGCGAGCGTGGCCCAGGAGATCGTCCTCCGCCGCAACACCGCGACCTGAGGCCGCCGTTCAGTCCTCGCGGGCCGGGATGAGCGCCGACCCGATCGTCGTCACCCCGGCCACCGCAGCCAGGAACCACAAGCTCCGCAGGCTGCCGGTGAGCGCATCGCCGCCGCTCGATGCCAACGCGACACCCGCAGCGACACCGGCCGCCGAGCCGATGCGGGAGATCGTGCGGATGAAGGCCGCGGCGGTGGCGATCTCGCCGGACGGCACGCCCCGCAGGGCGATGGCGTTGAGCGATGGCCAGATCGCCGACATGGCCAGCCCGGCGGCGACGAGCATCGGGACGATCAGCCAGAGCCGGCGATCCTCGTCGGCCGTGAGCGCGAACACGGTGATCGTCGCGGTGTAGAGCGCCGACACCGGGACGAGGACCCACCGGGCGCCGAGGCGATCGATGGCGGTCCCCAGGGACACCGACGAGATCGCCATGGTTCCGGGCATCAGCGTGAGCAGGATGGCGCTCGTGATGAGGCCGTACCCCCAGACGTCGGTCAGGAACAGCAGGTACACGATCCACTGCGCGAAGAAGAGGGCGCCGCCCGCGGTGGCGGCCACGGTGGCGGTGGTGAAGTGCGTGCTCGCGAGCAGGTGCAGTGGGAGGACCCCTGCGTCGCGGTCGCGCGACCGGCTCACCACGATGGCGAGGATCAGGACGCCCACCGCGAGGCACAGCACGGTCCGCCGGTCGGCCCAGCCCCATGCGTCGCCTTCCACGATCGGGACGATGAGCGCGACCAGGCCGGCGACCGTCAGAGCCGAGTCGAGCGGTCGGATCGGTTTCGCCTGGGGTCGGTCGGGCCGGTCGCGGACGGAGGCGATCAGCAGCAGCAGAACCGCGGCCATCGGTATCTGGAGTGCGAACGTCACCCGCCAGCTGACCGAGTCGAGCAGCACGGCGACCGAGATGGGGCCGAGGACTCCCGCCACGGCCGTCGCCGCCCCCCAGCGCCCCATCGCCCTGGCTTCGGTCCCGGGTGTGGTCTCGCCGAGGATGAGGGCCATCGACGCAGGACCTTGCAGCGCCAGGGCCATCGCCTGGAGCGCTCGCGCCCCGACGAGGAACCACAGCGACGGGGCGAGTGTGCTGGCGAACGCGCCGGCGAGATAGCCCGCGGTCCCCATCCGGAAGGCCCGCACGTGGCCGATCCGGTCGCCGACCCGGCCCGCCTGCAACATCACGGCGGCGGCGACGATCGAGGTGACGGACAGGACCCAGGACGCGGCTGCGGCATCGCCGTCGGCGAGCCCGTCCCTGATGGCGGGGAACACGAAGTACAGGGCCGTGGCATCCCACCCGCCGACGAAGCCCGCGAGGACGGCGGCGCGCGTCGGCCCGGCCAGCCGTGCCGATGTCGAGATCGTCCCCCTCACCGCCGGGAGCGTAGTTGCCCTGCCGGCAGGGCTCTCGGGCGAGAGCGCCTTCTGGACTGCCGTCGGACGGATGCGGGCAACCGGGGGAGTGGTGGCGTCCTAGGGGAGCGAGTCGATGACCACCGTGCCGGCCGCACCGTCCACGGTGACCGTGGCTCCGTCGGGGATCCTCCGGCTGGCGTCGGCCACCGAGGCCACGCACGGGATGCCGAGTTCCCGGCTCACGATGCTGGCATGGCTGGCGATCGCTCCCACGTTGACCACCACGGCGCCGGCGGCCAGGAACACCGGCGTCCACGATGGGTCGGTGTTCTGGGTCACCAGGATCTCGCCGGGCTCGAGGGCTGTCGGGTCGGACGGGTCGAGGATCACGCGGGCACGACCGGTGATGACACCGGGGGAGCAGGCCACACCCGTCAGCACGTCGCCAGCCGACAGTTCCTCTACCTCGAGGGCGTCCTTGCGGGTCCACTCGGCGAGCGGCGGGCAGGTCCCGCTCACGATGAAGGGCGGTTCGAGCTCGTGGAGGGCCTGGAAGTCCACCTCGCGCTCGGCCAGGGTGGCCGTGAACGACGCCGGATCCGCCACG
>JBCCFK010000114.1:0-12481 GCA_039029775.1 Actinomycetota bacterium
AAAACGTTCATGTAACTGGATAGCTTGTTTTGTAAAATGTATCGTCCCCTCTTTGCACCATTCGCTGACTTTTGATTCCCCTGCGGGGCTTAACGCTAACCGTAGAGTCGTACATTATGTTGCAGCTCAGAGTGCGAACAAGCGTTCCTCCCAGGGACGTGGAGGTGTGAAATCCGTCCGACCGCGGCAGACTATGGGCTGGCCAAAACGCGGTCGCCGCTCACCGCGTCGCCATGGCCCACCGATCGCAGTACCGCAAGAACCAAGGACATCAACGTGGCAGTCAAGCTCCGCCTCATGCGGATGGGGAAGAAGAAGCAGCCGACCTACCGTGTCGTCGCCGCCGACGCCCGGTCGCCCCGCAACGGCCGTTTCATCGAGATCGTCGGGACCTACGAGCCTCGCCGTGACCCGTCTGTGATCGAGATCGACAACGAGCGGGCCGTGCACTGGCTCAAGAACGGGGCCCAGCCGACCGAGCGTGTCGAGAAGCTCCTGAAGATCAGCGGTGCCTGGGAGGACTTCACCGGCGAAGCGCCGGCCCCGGTCGTGACCAAGGCCGCCAGCGCATCGGAACCCGCCGCCGAAGAGCCGGCCGAGGAGGCCCCTGCGGCCGATGCCGACGAGGACGAGGCATCGGACGATGCCACCGAGAGCGACGCCGGAGACGAAGAGGAATGAGCGAGAGTCCCGCTTCTCACGCCACCGCGGTGCTCGAGCACGTGGTGAAGTCCGTGGTCGGTGACCCCGACGCCGTGAAGGTCAACGCCGACGCCGATGGCGACAAGGTGCAGTTGACCGTCGAGGTCGGCCCCGGTGACATGGGCCGCGTGATCGGCCGCCGCGGCCGCATCGCCAACGCCATCCGCACCGTGGTGCGCGCCGCCGGCGTGCGCGACGGGGTGGACGTCGACGTCGAGTTCCTCGACTGAGCCCACGTCAGCCCCATGGCTGATCAGCCGACCGAACGACTCGAGGTCGGTTCGATCGGCAAAGCGCACGGTCTTCGGGGCGAGGTGCAGGTTCGCCTGACCACCGACCGGACCGAGCGGCTCGATCCCGGATCCGAACTGCACACCGACGGCCGGACCCTGGTCGTCGGTTCGTCGCGTCCGCACCAGAACGGTTGGCTCGTCCGTTTCGAAGGCGTCGACGATCGCAACGCCGCCGAGGAACTCCGCGGGGCCGCCCTCAGCGCGGACCCGATCGAAGACCCGGACGCGCTCTGGGTCCACGAACTGATCGGGGCCACCCTCGTCGAGACCGACGGCACCGAGCGCGGCACGGTCGAGAGCGTGCAGGCGAACCCGGCATCCGACCTCCTCGTCACCGACTCGGGGGCGCTGGTTCCGCTCACCTTCGTGGTCGAGTTCTCCCAGGGCGTCGTCACCATCAACGTTCCCGCCGGGCTGTTCGACCTCGCCGAGGACGGCGACTGATGCGCATCGACGTGTTCACGCTCTTCCCCGACCTGGTCGACGCATTCACCGCAGGTTCCATCATGGGACGGGCTCGCCGTGACGGCCTCCTCGACCTGCGCCTCCACGACCCTCGCGAACACGCCACCGACAACCACCGCACGGTCGACGACACCCCCTTCGGGGGCGGCGCCGGCATGGTGATGAAACCCGAACCGATCTTCGATGCCGTGGAAGCCGCCGAACCGCCACGCCCCCTCCTGTTGCTGAGCCCTTCCGGCCGCACGTTCGACCAGGACTTCGCGATCGAGCTCGCCGGTGGTGGCGGGTTCTCGTTGCTGTGCGGTCGCTACGAGGGCGTCGATCACCGCGTCCGGCGACACCTCATCGACGGCGAGGTCTCGGTCGGGGACTACGTCCTGAGTGGGGGAGAGGCGGCCGCGATCGTCGTGATCGAAGCCGTGACCCGCCTCGTGCCCGGCGTGATGGGCAACGACACCAGCGCACAGGACGAGTCGTTCAGCGACGGCCTCCTCGAGTACCCCCACTACACCCGCCCGTGGGAGTACCGCGGCTGGCAGGCACCCGAGGTCCTGCGCTCGGGCGACCACGCACGCGTCGCCCGCTGGCGCCGAGCGCAGTCGCTCCGGCTCACGCTCGACCGCCGGCCGGACCTGATCGACGCACGGGGCGGACTGTCCGACGACGATCAGGCACTGCTCGACGAGTTCGACCTCTGAGCGGTCGTCCTCACGTGTTGGAGGCCGTGTCGGGACCCCCTATCCTGTCTGGGTCCCTGAAGGCTGCGCGCCGTCGCACCACACCGCCGAGGAGCTGGACATGAACCCCACCGATCTGGTCGACAAGGCCGGCTTGCGTGACGACATTCCTGAGTTCGCGCCCGGCGACACCGTCAAGGTGCACGTGCGGGTCGTCGAGGGCAACCGCGAGCGGGTCCAGGTCTTCGAGGGTGCGGTCATCGCCCGGCAGGGCAGCGGGATCCGCGAGACCTTCACCGTGCGCAAGGTCAGCTTCGGCGTCGGCGTCGAACGCACCTTCCCGGTCCACACCCCGATCATCGAAAAGATCGAGCGCGTGACCCGCGGCGACGTCCGCCGAGCGAAGCTCTACTACCAGCGCGATCGCATCGGCAAGCGAGCCAAGATCAAGGAAAAGCGCGACTAGGTCTCGAAGCGAAACCGGAGGTTTCGCTTCGAAGGGCTGCTGTGCGCCTGACGGCGCGCGTTCTTCCTGACATCCTCGCGGCATGGCTGAGGGGCAACTGATCGTCGTCACGGGGGTGATGGCGGCTGGCAAGTCCACGGTCGCTCAGGCGTTGGCTGAGCGACTGCCGAGGAGTGCGCATGTGCGGGGGGACGCGTTTCGGCGGTTCGTGGTGGCCGGGCGGGAGGACATCGGGGCCGAGCCGAGCGAGGAGGCGTTCCGGCAGTTGCGACTGCGGTATCGGCTCGCGATCCAGGCTGCGGAGGGGTACGCGGCAGCCGGGTTCACCACGGTCCTGCAGGACGTGGTGATCGGGCCGATGCTCGAGGAGTTCGTCCACATGGTCGCCGTCCGGCCCTTCTCGCTGGTCGTGCTGGCGCCCGACGTCGCCGAGGTGACGAGGCGGGAGGCCGCCCGTTCCAAGACCGGCTACGGCGCCATCACCCCGCTCGACCTGGACGCCGTCCTGCGCCAGGACACGGCTCGGATCGGGCTGTGGGTCGACTCGACCGACCTGACCGTGGACCGGACCGTCGACCGGATCCTGGCCGACCTCGAACACGCCCGGATCGACTGATCTCAGCGGACTGAGCCGCGCGCCCCAGGCCATTGCGACCCTTCGGGGCATTCTGCTCAACCGCCTCCCCGACGACGACGAGACCTCTTCTGGAGACAGGACAGGACAGGACGGGTTCGCCGTGGGGATGTTCCGAGGAAGGCAAGAAGACGAAAGAGGCGTGGCCTCGATCGTCGTTGGACTCTCGATCGTGTTGTTGTTCGGCATGGTCGCGCTGGTGGTCGACGTCGGGCAGCTGTACCAGACCAAGTCCGAGCTGCAGAACGCCGCGGATGCGGCGGCCCTCGCAGCCGCCGAGCACGTCGACAACCCCGCGGTGGCCATCGCCGCCGCCCAGCAGTGGGCCCAGGAGAACCACCAGGAGGGCGGCTCGCTCGTCGTGCTTCCGAGCGATGTCGAGTTCGGCACCTGGGACGGCTCGACCGACACGTTCATCCCGGGCGGCACGCCCGCAGATGCCGTCCGCGTGACGGCCCGCCGGACCGACGCTCGCGGCAACCCGGTCGTGCACAGCTTCGCCGGCGCGATCGGCAACCCCGAGAGCGACGTCGTCGCCTCGGCCGTGGCGAAGTCCAACTTCACCACGATCGACTTCGAGGACAACTTCAGCTCGGGCGACGTCCCGACGACCCTCAGCCACGGCAACGGCATCTCGGGCGACTTCATCGGCGGCACCGTCACCCTGTCGGGCCACGACTACACCAAGACGCAGGGCGACGGCGGCAACGACCCCATGATCTTCGACGCCACCTGCAACGGGCAGCCCACCAACTGCACCGGCGGCGACAACGACCTGTTCCAGCCGCAGCAGGGCAACATCCTGATCCTCTCCGAGGACGGCGACTCGAGCGACCCCGACGACGAGCGGTGGGGCGGCTACATGGAGTTCGACTTCTCGAACTTCGGCGACGGCCTGGTGACCATCGGCTCGATGGTCGTGGTCGACTCCGAGCCGGACTCGATCGTGTTGATCAAGCTCTACCGAGCGGGTGTGCTGATCGCTCAGGAGAACCTCTACGGAGCCGGTGACGGCGAGGTCGAGACCCGCTTCCCGACGCCGGTCAAGGACATCGACTTCATGACGGTCTCGATGGAGGACTCGGGAGCGATCGACGACATCGGCTACAGCTACGGCGTGAGCCTGGTGGAGTGACGATGCTCGACTACGCCAAGACCTGCCGACGCTCCGCCGGTGACCGTGGTGTCACCGCCGTCGAGTTCGCGATCATCCTGCCGCTGCTCCTGCTGCTGGTGTTCGGCATCATCGAGTTCGGTCGTGCCTACCAGGCCCGCCTCACCGTGACCCATGCGGCACGAGAAGGCGTGCGGGTGCTGGCCGTCACCGAGAACCAGGCGGCGGCGGAGGCTGCGGCGCTCGCCGCCACCACGGGACTCGATGCGGGCAGCGTCAGCGTGACCGGCACGCCGTGCGCCGCAGGGCTCCCCGCCGAGATGGTCGTCACCTACCCGGTGACGATCGAGATCCCGGGTACCGGGGTCCACTCGTTCACCCTGACGGGTCGAGCGGTCATGACCTGCCTCGACTGAGGAGACCCGCGGCGATCTGCGCGCGCTGTCAGCGCGGGTTCGTAGCGTCGGTCGCATGACGATCGACGGGCGACCACGGGACAGGCGACGACAACTCGGTGACGCCGGCGAGCGGCGGGTCTCGGAGTGGTACCGACGGCGCGGCTATCGCGTGGAGGCGCGGAACTGGCGGAGCCGACACGGCGAACTCGACCTGGTCCTGACCCGGCGCGGCGAGGTCGTGTTCTGCGAGGTCAAGACGCGGACGAGTCGCCGCTTCGGTCATCCCGCCGAGGCCGTGACCCCGGCGAAGCAGGAACGGATCAGAGGACTGGCCCTCGAGTGGATGGCCGCCACCGGCGTCCGCCGGGGCCGGATCCGATTCGACGTGGCCACCGTCGAGGGTCGCTGGGTCGAGGTCCGACGCAGCGCCTTCTGAGTCGGACTCAGCCCTTCGGTCGACGCTTGTGGCGGGCTTCCCAACACCCTCGGTGCCAGTGGCGACGCAGGTCGGGTGCCTCGTGGGGCACCGCGACGACGTGCATCGTCCCGGGTGGGATGTCCCTGTTGCAGCCTGGGCACAGGTAGGTCTTGGTCGCCTGATACGGCTGCATGAAGCGCACCTCGACCTGGTCGTCGTCCCACATGTCCACGTCGTCGCCGCCCGCTCAGCCCAGGAACGCCCAGAGCACCAGGGCGATGCCCACGACGACGGCGGCCGCGACGAACACGTAGTCCGCCGGCGTCTTTCGCATCGGTCTGTTGGGGTCGAAGCCCATGCCTCGCAGTATTGTCGCCCCCATGGACGAAGTGCTTGTCGAGAAGAACGGCGGGGTGGCCACGGTCACCCTCAATCGCCCCCAGGTGAAGAACGCGGTGACCGGCGAAGGGTGGAGCGAGCTGCTTCGCGTCTTCACCGAGCTCGGCTTCGACGACGACGTTCGCTGCGTGATCGTCACCGGAGCGGGGACCGACTTCTGTGCCGGCGCCGACGTCAGCGGTGACCGCTCGGAGCGCAAGACCCATCAGCTGCAGTCGATGCGCACGGTGGGCGCCTGCTGCCAGGCCCTGTTCGAGATGCCGAAGGTCACGATCGCCCGCGTCGATGGCGTGGCCGTGGGGGCCGGGCTCAACATGGCGCTGGCCTGTGACTTCGTCCTGGCGTCCGAGCGCTCGCGTTTCAGCGAGATCTTCGCCAAGCGGGGCCTCAACGTGGACTTCGGCGGATCCTTCCTGCTGCCGCGCATCGTCGGCATGCAGCGGGCCAAGGAGATGATCTTGCTCGCCGACATCTACAGCGCCGCCGAGGCCGCTGAGATGGGCCTGGTCAACCGGGTGGTGCCCGCCGACGAGCTCGACGAGCTGGTCCAGGACTGGGCGTCGCGTGCGGCGTCGGGTCCGCCCCGGGCCATCGCCGTGTCCAAGGGTCTGCTGAACAAGTCGTTCACGTCGACGCTCAACGAGGCGCTCGACGGCGAAGGCCTGGGCCAGACGTTCCAGTTCTATACCAAGGACACGACCGAGGCGATGCTCGCCTGGCGCGAGAAGCGCGACCCGGAGTTCACGGGCTGGTGATCGACGAGACCACGACGGCGGGGGGCCGGGTCCGACTCCTCGCCGGTCCGCTTCGACGCGCCCTGCTGGCGGTCGCGGTGGCCGGCCTCGTGGCAGCCGGTTGTGGGGGAGCGGCGCCCGAGGTGCCCCTCGGCGCCGACGGCCAGCCCGATCCCGTGCTCGAGCTCGGTCGCACGGTGTACGGCGCCCAGTGTTCGAGCTGTCACGGGAACGAGGGTCAGGGCGGGCGTGGCAAGCCGCTCAACCGCGGGCGCGCGCTGGAGCGCTATCCGGAGATCGAGGAGATGATCGCGGTGGTGGTGGAGGGCAAGGGCTCCGGGATGCCGAGCTTCGAGGACCGGCTCGAGGCCGACGAGATCGAGGCCGTCGTCCGGTACGTTCGGGAGGTCCTGAACTGAGTGGGATGGCGGGGCGGTCGGCACTGTCGGCGCGCCTCGCTAGGGTCACGCTCGTGTTCGCCGGCTGACCGACAGCTGGCCGCCTGGCATCCAGTCATCAGGAGGTCACCGTGTTGGCCACCGTCTCGTCCGCCACGCTCCACGGAATTCGAGGGCGACGGATCACCGTCGAGGTCCACGTCGGCGCCGGCCTACCCGGCTTCACCGTCGTCGGACTGCCGGACACGTCGTGCCGCGAGGCCCGGGACCGGGTCCGAGCGGCGATCGCGACGTCTCGATTGCGTTGGCCCGACACCCGCATCACCGTCAACCTCGCACCGTCCGGCGTTCCCAAGGTCGGTGCCGGGCTCGACCTGGCGATCGCGATGGGCATCCTCGTTGCCAGCGGCCAGGTCGATCAGCGCGACGTGGACGGTGTCGCGTTCATCGCCGAACTGGGCCTCGACGGTGCCCTCCGCCCGGTGCCCGGTGCCCTTCCCCTGACCGCGGCGGCCCGAGCCGATGTGGCTGTCGTCGCGCCGGACAACGTGGCGGAGGCGTCACTGGTGCCGCTCACGCGCCTCCTGCCGGTCCAGCACCTGGCCGAGTGTGTCGGCGCGCTGCGAGGCGACCACCCCTGGCCGACAGCGGTCGTCCCCGATCCGGCCGTCGTCGCCGAGCCCGAGGTCGACCTCGGCGACGTCCGAGGCCAGGTGGCAGCGCGCCGCGCCGCCGAGATCGCGGCCGCCGGTGGCCACCATCTGTTGCTCGTCGGCCCGCCCGGCGCGGGCAAGACGATGATCGCGAAAGCCATACCGGGCCTGCTCCCGCCGCTGGCACCCGACCACGCTCTGGAGGTCACGACGGTCCATTCCGCGGCCGGCATCGCGCTCCCGCCCGGGGGGTTGGTGAGTCGGCCACCGTTTCGAGCGCCGCATCACACGAGCTCGATGGTGTCGTTGGTCGGTGGCGGGACTCGGCAGATGCGGCCCGGTGAGATCAGTTGCGCGCACGGAGGTGTGCTCTTCCTGGACGAGTTGGGCGAGTTCCCTGCGAATGCCCTCGATGCCCTCCGCCAGCCGCTCGAGGAGGCCACCGTGCGAGTGGCCCGCGCGTACGGGGCGGCCGCGTTCCCCGCCCGGTTCGTGCTGGTGGGCGCCACGAACCCGTGCCCCTGCGGCGAGGGGGATCCGGCGGGTGGGGGAGCCTGTCGGTGTGGGCCGGTCGCACGGGCCCGCTACCTGCGTCGCCTGTCGGGCCCGCTGCTCGACCGGTTCGACCTGCGAATCCACGTCGGCCGGCCCACCTCCGCCGACATCTTCGGTGGTGCGCGAGGTGAGCCGACCGAGGCCGTGGCCGAGCGGGTGGCGCTCGCCCGGGCGCGAGCGATCGCCCGCGGTGTCCCCAGCAACGTGGCGATCTCACCGGCCGACGCAGACGAGCTGGCGCCGCTGGCGCATGAAGCCGAAGTGGTGCTCGCCAGAGCCGTGGACGACGGTCGGCTGAGTGCTCGGGGCGTGCATCGCGTCCGGTGCGTGGCCCGCACCATCGCGGACCTCGCTGCCAGCGATGGTCCGATCGGAGCGCGGCAGGTGTCGGCCGCGCTGGCGCTGCGCCCCGACGTGCTCGACCCCGTCGAGCAGCCGGGTGCGGCATGAGCTCGCTCCCCGAGGAAGCCTTCATCGCCGGACTGGCGCGCCTGCCCGGCGTCGGTCCGCGGCGCCTGGCCGGGTTGCTGGACATCGGACCGCCCGCGCTGGTGTGGGACCAGGTCGCGTCGGGGGCACGGGCGGTGACCGCGGTGGCCGGTCGGCCCGACCGGGCCGACGTGTGGCGGCAGACGGCACGTGACCTCGACGTGAGCCGGTCGTGGGCGGAGCTGCGAGCGTCGGGTGTGGGCGTCCTGTGGCGACGCGGGAGCGGTTTCCCGTCGGTCCTGCGTGAGGATCCCGAGCCGCCCGAGCTGCTGTTCACCAGCGGCGATGCCGGGTGTCTGGCGCCTCAACGGGTCGCCATCGTGGGCACACGTCAGTGCACGAGATACGGCCACGACGTGGCATACGAGCTGGCCGCTCAGCTCGCGTCCGCCGGGGTCACGGTGGTGTCGGGCCTGGCCCGTGGGATCGACGCCGCGGCGCATCACGGCGCCCTGGACGGAGGCGGTGCACCACCGGTGGCCGTGGTTGGCACGGCGATCGACACGCCGTATCCCCGAGAGAACGCCGGGCTGTGGCGTCGGGTGGCCGAAACGGGGCTGGTCTGCAGCGAGGGGCCACCAGGGGTACCGACCGAGCGATGGCGCTTCCCGGCGCGCAACCGGATCATCGCCGGCCTCTCGGACGTGGTCGTCGTCGTGGAGTCGGCCTCTGGTGGTGGGTCGCTCTACACCGCGGCGCAGGCGGTGGATCGGGGCCGCACGCTCCTGGCGGTGCCCGGTCCGATCCGCAGCGCCGTGTCGCTGGGGACCAATCGGCTGCTCGCCGATGGTGCGCACCCGGTGTGCGAGGTGAGCGACGTGCTCGAGATCCTGGGTCTGGTGGCGCCCGTCCCGGTCGACCGCCTCGTCGAGCCGGCGCTGTCGGCGCTCGCGGCCGGCGTCCGCGACGCCATCGGGTGGCAGCCGGCGACACTCGACGACATCGTCGGCAGCGGCGACCTCGACATCGCCGACGCGGGGGCCGGGCTGGAGGAGCTCGTCGCCGCGGGGGTCGTGGCGCGCCGGGGCGGCTGGTACGAGCGCGTGCACCGAATCCGGCCGCAGTCCGGGTCGTACGACCCATGAAGTGGCCACAGATCGCGGTCGTGCCCTTTTCCTCCGTCACCGCATCGGTACCCTGGCCTTGTGCGTTGGGAGCTCTCCGACTTCACCGACTCGCTGACGTCGGTCAGCCCGGCGACGGCATCCGTCTATCGACGCGATGTGGCGGCGCTGGGCGACTGGGCGGACGAACGCGGCTACTCGGCGCCCGCCGGGCTCACACGTCGCCACCTCCGGAGTTGGCTCTCCTGGATGATCGACGAGGGCTACGCCCGTCGCACGATCGCCCGGAAGGCGTCATCGGTCCGGCGCTACTTCGCCTGGGCGTTGCGGCGCGGCCTCGTCGACGCCGATCCGACGGTCGGCCTCCAGGCGCCCGCCGGCGACGGCCGGCTGCCCCGGGTCCTCCGGTCCGACGAACTCGACGTGCTCCTCGACGAGCCTCGACCCGCCGTGGCCGACGACCCGGAGCACCGCAGGCTGCGCGACGCCGCCGTCCTGGAGCTCTTGTACGGGAGTGGCTTGCGCGTGTCGGAGCTCTGTGGCCTGACCGCAGCCGACATCGACCGCTCGTTGGCACTCGTTCGGGTGGTCGGCAAGGGCAACAAGGAACGCCTCGTGCCGCTCTCGGAGCCGTCGCTCACGGCCTTGTCCGCATGGATCGACCGCGGCCGACCCGCCCTTCTGTCGACCGAGAGCGGCGACGCGCTGTTCCTCAACCTCGTCGGGCGACCGATCACGCCGCGAGATGTCCGCCGCGTCCTCGACCGGCGAGCGGCGGCACCGGTCAACCCCCACGCCCTCCGGCACACCTACGCTACGCACCTGCTCGACGGCGGCGCGGATCTCCGCGAGGTCCAAGAGCTTCTCGGGCATGCCGACCTCGGGTCGACGCAGATCTACACCCACGTCTCGAAGGAACGCCTCCGCCGAGTCGTCGAGCAGTCCCACCCTCGCGCATGACCGACACGAACGACACCACACAGCTCTGGACGGACTACAAGGCCTCCAGCGCGCCCGAGCTGCAGAACCAGCTGATCCTGCACTACGCCTCGCTGGTCAAGTACGTGGCCGCCCGTGTGGCAACCGGCCTGCCCTCGACCGTGGAGCAGGGCGACCTGGTCAGCTACGGCATGTTCGGGTTGATCGACGCGATCGAGAAGTTCGAGCTCGAACGTGGCTTCAAGTTCGAGACCTATGCGATCCCGCGGATCCGGGGCGCCATCCTCGACGAGCTCCGGTCGATGGACTGGGTTCCCCGATCGGTGCGGGCCAAGGCTCGTCGCATCGAGACCGCCATGGCGGCGTTCGAGGCGGACGAGGGTCGTAGTCCGGGCGAGGACGAGCTGGCCGACCGCAGCGGCCTGTCGCTGAACGACCTGCGCAACACGCTCGGGCAGATCGCCCGGGGCGGCATCCTCGGACTGGACGAGATGGTCAGCGCGAGTGGCGCCGAGGGTGTCAGCGTCGGCGACACCGTCGCCGACGACGGTCCCGGGCCCGGTGGCCAACTGGAGGCCAGCGAGGTTCGCCAGATCCTGTCGAACTCGATCCTGGCCCTCCCGGATCGTGAGCGGACGGTGCTCGGCCTCTACTACTACGAGTCGATGACACTGGCCGAGATCGGCACGATCCTCGGCGTGAGCGAATCGCGCGTGTGCCAGATCCACGGCAAGGCCGTGTTGCAGCTGCGCGCCCGCATGCTCGCGGCCACCCGCGACTGATCGTCGGCCACTCGCCGACCCACCTCCCCGGCTGAACTGCTGACGGGCCCGAATCGGCCCGCCCCGGCGAAGGGAGCCGTCATGGCTCGACCCGACCGCCGCGCCGCCTGCATCGCGGCGTGGTTGTGCACCGTGCTGCTCATCGTCTCGTCCGCCCCGGCCGCCTCGGCACAGGCCACCCCGCCCGTGGATGGTGTGATCGTCGACGGTTTCCGGCCGCCCGCCCACATCGGCGCCCCGGGGAACAGGGGATGGGAGTACGCGACGGCGCCCGGGACGCAGGTCCGTGCGGCCTTGGGCGGCGTCGTGGCATTCGCCGGTCCGGTTGCCGGCAACCTCCACGTGTCGATCGACCACCCGGCAGGATTGCGCACGACGTATTCGTTCCTCGCCGACATCGGGGTGACCCGCGGTCAGGTGGTCGGCCCGGGAGCCGTGCTGGGGTCGACGGCGGACACGTTCCACTTCGGACTGAGGCGCAACGGTGCCTATGTCGATCCGGCCCTGCTGTTCGCATTCGCCGCCCTGGGGCCGCCGCGTCTGGTTCCCCGCCCCGGTCGGGTGCCGAACCGGACCGAGGCACGAGACGGCGCAGGTGGGGCGTGGGGGACGATCCCGTTACACTCGCTCCTTGGTTCGAACCCGAACCAATCGACATTTCCACCCCAGGCCACCCACGGTCGCCGCGCAAGCGGTGTGGGCCCGGGGATTCGTTGAACCGATGGGAAGGAGCACAACCGATGGCACCTGTCGTCACCATGCGACAGCTTCTGGAAGCGGGCGTCCACTTCGGACACCAGACCAGGCGCTGGAACCCCAAGATGCAGCGATTCATCTACGGGGAGCGCAACGGGATCTATCTGATCGATCTCCAGAAGACCCTCTCGCACATCGTCGATGCCTACACGTTCGTTCGTGACACGGTCGCCAATGGCGGTCAGGTCCTGTTCGTGGGCACCAAGAAGCAGGCTCAGGACGGTGTGCAGTCGTACGCCGAGCGCTGTGGCCAGCCGTACATCAACCAGCGGTGGCTGGGCGGCATGTTGACCAACTTCGAGACGATGTCGAAGCGGGTCGGCAAGATGAAGGAGTACCAGCGCATGCGGGACTCCGGCGAGTTCGACGTCATGCCCAAGAAGGAGGCGCTGCTGCTCTCGCGTGAGCTGGAGAAGCTCGAGCGCAACCTCAACGGCATCCGCAACCTGGACCGCCTTCCCGACGCCGTGTTCATCCTGGACACGAAGAAGGAGGACATCGCCGTCACCGAGGCCAACAAGCTCGGCATACCGGTGGTGGCCGTC
>JBCCFK010000115.1:0-12407 GCA_039029775.1 Actinomycetota bacterium
CAGGCGGCCTCGGCCTCGCCCGCGGCCGCCTCGGCCGCGTCCTCGCTGGTGTAGGTGCCGCTCAGGCTCTCCAGGGCGGTTTCGCACGCGGGGCTGACGCCTTCGACGTCGATGTCGATGGTGAAGCTCTGGCCATCGGCAGAGCCGATCGAGATCGACACGGACAGGTCGCCGTAGGTGACCGTGGCCTCGACAGGATCCTCGAGGACCGATCCGCCGGCCTCGGCTGCGGGCGTGGTGTCGCCGCCCTCGTCGTCCGCGGCGACACCGGCGGCCGGGGGCGCCTCGTCGTCGGCGAAGACCACTTCGGTGCCGTCGCCGCGGTCGGGGAGTCCGGGCACGTCCACCACGCCGGCGGCATGGGCTCCGGTCACGCCGACGACGCCGATGCCGGCTGCCAGCGCGAGCCGGGCGAGTGGGCGCGCGAGGAGGGGCTGTCGTGGGGGCTCCGGAGCGGGCACGGGGACCGGTGGGGTCTCGTCGATGTAGGGGGGCCTGGTCGGTGGCGTGGCCACGAACTCGCCGAGCTCGGGCCCGACGCCGGCCGGGGGCCGCGGAACGCTGCGGAGGTCGGCGATCGCCTGAGCGATGTCCTCATGACCGGGGCGGGCGTCGCCTCGGAGGAGAGCGTCCGCGTCGTCGTCGGAGAGCGGGGGGTGGGTGGGCGGCTCGAAGCCGTTCGGGGGGTTGATCGCGTCAGACATGATGATCGTTCCGGGGGTGGCGAGCGGAGGTGCGGTGTCCAGGGAGGAGATCGTCGGCGGCCGGCATCAGGAGACCGCCCCCTCGGCGATCTTTCGGCGGAGGGTGCCGAGGGCGCGGCGCTGGAGGGCCTTGATCGCCGTGATCGGCTTCCCGAGCGCGGCGGCGGTCTCTTCGATGCTGAGGTCGGCGACGACGCGCAGCAGGATCACGTCGCGCTGATCCTCGGTCAACGCGGAGACCAGGCGGACCGCACGATCCCGGGAAGTGACCTCTCGGGCCGGGTCTGCGGGGGAGATGGCGTCGATCCGCTCGGTGATGGGCACGGTCCTGACGCGACGGCTGGACCTGCGGTACTCGTCCACCAGGCGGCGGCGGGCGATGTGGAACACGAATCCCCGGAAGGCGTCTTCGCCGCCCACGAAGGTCGGGAGTCCTCGGAACGCCTCGGCCAGCGCCTCGTTGACCAGGCCATCGGGATCGCCGGCGCCGCGGGTCGCGGCGAACGCGCGGAGCGGTCGGGAGATCCGCTCGAACAGGGTCTGGAACGCGGCGCTCTCGCCGCGCCTGGCCGCCTCGAGAAGGGGATCGGTGGCCGCCGGCGGGGCAGGGGGAGGCAGGTCGGTGTCGGACCGCATGTCATGAACATCGACGCGATCGCGGCCCGGGATACCCCTGAGGCCCGGATTCTTCGCCGACGTGCCCATCGCTCCATTGTCGCCCGTCGACGGCATTTTGGGTCTTCAGGCGGGAACTGCGAGAGACTGGGTGCGTCTCAACCAAGGGGGAAGTCCATGGAGACGATCATCTTCATCGGTCGCATCGCGTTCTCGCTGATGTTCATCGGAAGCGGTGTCGGTCATCTCGCCCAGACCGCCGACACCGCAAAGGTCGCGGAGGCGCGCGGCCTGCCCAACGCCACGTTGATGGCCCAGATCAGCGGCGTCTGCCTGCTGGCGGGAGGCGTGGCCGTCATCCTCGGGATCTGGATCGATCTGGCGCTGCTGCTGATCTCGATCCTGGTCCTGATCATCGCCTTCCTGATCCATCCGTTCTGGAAGGACTCCGGCGACAAGCAGATCACCGAGATGTCGATGTTCATGAAGAATCTGACGATCGCCGGTGCGGCGTTCGTGATGTTCGGGTTCTTCGGTGCCGGCTGGAACGATCTGATGATCACCGACCCGGTGTTCGAGCTGGGCCGCTGAGCCGGCCGACCGCCGCCTAGCCGGCGGCGATGAACCCGGTGGCCACCATGGCCGCCACGAAACCGACGAGCTGAGGTCTGGTCATCCGTTCGTCGAGGACGAGCCGGGCCAGCAACACCGTGCCGATCGGGTAGAGGGAGCTCAGGACCGCCACCACGGTCAGGGCTCCCTCCTCGGTCGCGTACAGGAACGTGATGTTCGACCCGGTGTCGAGGACGCCCACCGCGACGAGCAGCAACCGGCTGGACGTCCCCGCTGGGAGGATCTGCTGCCGACGAGACAGCAGGTACGCCACGAGCAGCACGGACGTCGCCAGGCGGGCGCCGACCACCGGCCACGGCGCGGTCGCGCCTTCGGTGGCGTCGAGGAAGATGAAGAAGCTGCCGAACCCGACCCCGGAGGCGAGTGACTCGACGATCACCACGGGCGTCACCGGCGCGCTCCGCCCGTCGCTCACGGCAGAGACCAGGGCGATCGCCATCAGCGCCAGGGCGATGCCGACCCATGACATCGCGCTGAGACTGTCGCCGTCGATCACGCCCCAGACGGCGGGAACCGCTGCGGACGTGACCGCCGTCAGCGGTGCCACCACCGACATCGGTCCCAGTGAGAGCCGTCGGTACAGCAGCGCCACGCCGATGCCCCCGAAGAGCCCGCCGGCGGTCCCGAGCGCGAAGTCCCGACCGGTGAAGGCGTCGGCGAGCAGCGGTGACGCGACCAGCACCCCGATGAGGCCGACCACATGGGACACCGCCACGACCTGCACGACCCGCATCGTCTTGGTCGCCAGGCCACCGCAGAAGTCGCCGGCCCCGTAGGCCGCCGCGGTGATCAGACTGAGGAGGACGGCCATGGCGCCGTCAGCCTAGGAGGGGCCGGCGACCTTTCGGCCGACTGACGGCCTCTGCGTCAGTGCTGGTTGGCCCGGGCGATGCAGAACTCGTTGCCCTCGACATCGAGCATGACCGACCACTGGATGCCCCACTCGTCCTTGTCGGCCACGTGCGTCCCCCCGACGGCGACAAGACGCTCGATCTCGGCCGCCGGATCCTCGGCGACGAGGTCGAGGTGCATGCGGTTCTTGGCCGTCTTGCCCTCGGGGACCTTCAGGAACAGCCAGGTCGGGGAGAAGCCGGGGTCGGTGCCGCCGATCGAGGCGAAGAACGGCTGCGCCTCCTCGTTGACGTCGTCGACGGGGTGCCCGAGGGCTTCCGACCAGAACGCGGCGAGCTGAGCGGGGTTCTCGCAGTCGAAGGTGACGTTGCCGATGGACAGGGTCATGGTGGCGCTCCGTGGAGGTCGGTGATCTGGGAACGATCCTGCCCCCTGACCCGGGGGGAGGGTCAAGGGGCAGTCGTTCGGGCCGGCCGGTGGGAGACCGGCCCAGGGGGAATCCCGGGTCAGCTCGGGAGGCTGAACTTCGGGTAGCTGGGCTCGACCATGGCGACGTAGGTCCAGACCCGGTGGTAGTAGTTCGACACCCGGACGAGGAAGCGACGCCAGCCGGCGGGCCAGCGGCCGGTGAAGACCACGGCGAACCAGCCGCCGATGGCCACGAACAGTGCGGCGATCGCGTAGACGATCAGCATCAGGTAGTGCGGGATCGCCAGGAGCACGTTGAACAGGCTCTTGCGGCTCGCGGTCTCGGGTACCGAGGGCAACTCGAGGGCCACAGGCGGGTAGACGCCGTTGTCGTCGGGGCCGCCGTTGAAGTCGAACGGGGCGTAGCGCTCGGTGTAGCCGAGGAAGAACCCCCCGACCCGCGCGTTGTAGCGCTCGTACATCGTCATCAGGCCGTAGAGGCCGCTGTTCAGCCGCCCGGTGAAGAGCAGCCCGAGCCAGAAGAAGATGAACACCACGCCGGCGAGAGCCCGAAAGGCGTGCAGCACGATGAAGTGCGGGATGGCCATGAGCCAGTGCACGAACGGGCGCCAGCGTGCGACCTCGTGGGGGGAGTCGACGGTGAGGTAGGTGCCGGGGTCGATGGTGGATGGGACGGTCATTGCGGTGTCTCTCTCTTGGTTGCGCTCCGGGAGCGCTCTGTCTGGGGTACGCCTTCGACGGTACGAAACGGTGTCGTCGGAGTCGTCAGTCCGCCGGTCGTTCCGTCCTCCACCGAAAGGTGGAGGACACCCTCATCCTCGTATCGGGGATGCCCCCGAGCCCGGGACGATCGTCCCTGTCGGCCGGGGTCGTTAGGGTTCGACCATGGCTGATCTCCTGCTGTTCCACCATGCGCTCGGGCTGACCGAGGGCGTCCACGCGTTCGCCGAGGCCCTCCGGAGCGCCGGCCATGAGGTGACGACGCCGGACCTGTTCGACGGCGTCACGTTCTCCGACATCCAGGCCGGGGTCGATCACGCCGAGCAGATCGGCTTCCCGACCCTCATCGCCGAAGGTGTCGATCTCGCCAGACAGCTTCCCGACGGCGGTGTGGTCGCCGGCTTCTCACTCGGTGGCCTGCCGGCGCAGGCGATTGCACACACCAAGCCCGGGGTGGCCGGCCTGGTTCTGCTCCACGGCGGGGACGTGCCGGTCGACACGTTCGGCGAGGTGTGGCCGACGTCGGTCTCGGTGCAGGTCCACGTGGCGGAACACGACCCGTGGTGCCCGGTCGAGGACGCCCGGACGTTCGTCGAGGCCACCGATGGCGAACTGCACAGCTACCCGGGTGACGCTCACCTGTTCACCGACTCGAGCCATCAGGAGTACGACGACGCGGCGACCGCGCTCGTCCTCGAGCGTCTGTTGGCGTTCCTGCCGGACTGATCGATCTCAGTCCGTGGCCCCGGCCCGCACGCGGCCGCTCCGCTCGAGGTCCGTCGAGCGGGCCCGGAGCTCGTGCTTGCGTTCGGCCGGGCTGCGACGAGCGATGTCCCGTGGGAGCGCGCCGAGCCGAATCCGGTCGATGGTGGGTGCCGGCGGCGGCTGATCGGCCCGGAGTCCCTGCCAGCGGATGAAGACGAACCCCTGTGCTGCGCCGGTGGTGTCGATCCAGTTCGCGACCCCGGGGTCGCGATGGCTGACGATCCAGCGGATGTCGCCATCGGGATCGGCAACTGACTGGTGCGCGGTCCGGCTCGAACAGCGGTCCGCGTAGGGGAGCGAGGCGAACAGGTCGTCACCGACCTGGATCCCCATGTACGGCGCGGCCGCGGGCGAGGCCGTGATCACGAGCGCCTCGTCGCGGACGAGGGCGAACCGTCCCGATGCCGAGAACTGGTCGGGGAGGCCACCGCCGGTCTGGAGCGGGCCGACGAGTGTGTCGGGTTCGATGAGGTGAAGGAAGCCCGCATGTGTGATCTCGGCCTTTGCGCCCGGAGCGAACTGCAGCCAGACGTCGACGCGCCGCAGGAGCAGCGTGGCCGCCAGGTCGTCAGCCTTTTCTCGGGTGGGTGCGGGCGGGTCGCCGTGAAGCCGGCGGAGGGCCATGGTTCCCGGGCGCTCCGTACACCAGTCCGAGAACGTCTCGCGGCAGAAGAGCATCGGTGCGAGCTTGTCGGGTACGAGCGCGTTGGGACCCCCAGCGTCGGGTCCGATCTCCACCCGGTAGGTGCCGTCGTGGCCGCATTGCAGGTCGCGGAGCGTCAGCGTCCCGGCGCTGGTGGGGAGGGCCGTGGGATCGTCGTAGTCGCCGGTCAGGAGCTGGAAGCTCAGGTCGGCCGAGGTCCCTCGGCGTCCAACGATCTCGTAGGTGGCGTCGGCCGAGATCGGCGCCTGCCAGTAGTCGGTGTCGGGGTTGTCGAGCCCCGCCATCATCACCGTGGACGGCTGACCGGCCACGGGCCCGCACACTCGCACCAGCCGCTCGGCTCCGATCCGCGAGCGGGCGATGACCCGTGACGATGCCACGAGGCCGTCGACGTATGCCGCGATCCGATTCGCGCCGAGCGCCGCCCCGGCACCGGTCGCGGTGATTCGGTCGATCGCCTCCGATCGTGCGGAGTGCAGGGCTTCGGTCACGGCGACACCTTCCCACGTCGGCTCGAGCGGTCGTGGAGCGTGCGCGATGGTGGCGTTCGACCAGCGCCTCGGCGGCCGGACTCCGTAGGCTCGGGGCATGACCTCGCGCGCCGACCGTCCCTACGACCTGATCGTCTTCGGAGCCACGAGCTTCGTCGGCGAGATCCTGTGCCGTCACCTCGTCGCACGCCACGGCGTCGACGGTGACGTGTCGTGGGCCATCGCCGGACGGAGTGGGAGCAAGCTCGAGTCCGTGGCCGCGTCGACCGGTGCGGACGTCCCGAGGATCGTCGCCGATGCGGCGGACACCGAGGCCATGGGTGCCCTCGCCGACGCTGCACGGGTGGTCATCTCGACCGTCGGTCCGTATGCGTTGTACGGGTCGGAGCTGGTGGCCGCCGTGGCCGAGGCCGGCACCGACTACGTCGACCTCACCGGCGAGGCGCAGTGGATGCAGGCGATGATCGACGCCCACTCGGCGACGGCGGAGCGCACGGGCGCACGGATCGTGCACACCTGCGGCTTCGACTCGATCCCGTCGGACCTGGGCGTGTGGTTCACCCAGCAACAGGCCCAGGAGCTCTTCGGCACCTCGTGCTCGACGATCGCCATGCGGGTCAAGGCGATGAAGGGCGGGGCCAGCGGCGGCACCATCGCCAGCATCTTCAACATGATGGACGAGGCTCGCAACGACAACGAGCTGCGCAAGACGCTCGCCAACCCGTACGCCCTGGCGCCCGTCGACATGCGCACCGGTGTCAAGCAACCCAACGTGGTCACCCCCACCCGCGACGAGGCGTCGGGGGAGTGGGTGGCGCCGTTCGTGATGGCCGGCATCAACACCAAGGTGGTGCACCGGACGCACGCCCTGCTCGGCCTCCCCTGGGGTCGGGAGTTCCGCTACGACGAGGCGATGCTGATGGGCTCGGGCCCACGTGGTGCGGCGAAGGCAGGGGCGCTCACCGGCGGTCTCGGGGGGTTCATGGGACTTGCCGCGTTCGGTCCCGCCCGATCGCTGCTGGGGCGGTTCCTGCCGGACCCGGGGGAGGGCCCCAGTCCCGAAGCCCAGGAGGCCGGGTTGTTCGACGTCCGGTTCCACGGCTCCACCGACGACGGGCAGACCATCACCACCCGCGTCACCGGCGACCGCGACCCGGGCTACGGCTCGACAGCGAAGATGCTCGGTGAGAGCGCCACGACGCTCCTCACCACCAACCGAGGGGCCAAGACCGGCACCCCGGGCGGGTTCTGGACGCCTGCCACCGCGATGGGTGACCGGCTGATCGCCGCGTTGGAGGCCGAGGCCGGCCTCACCTTCGACGTGCTCTGAGGTTCAGGCCGCGACGACGATCCCGTACTCGTCGCGGATGTCGTCGAGCTGGCGGTCGAGCTGTTCCTCCCACTTGGTGAAGTGGATGTTCTTGGCAGCGCGGCCTTGCATCCAGCCCTCGCAGAAGCAGTCCATGACCATCACGATCCCGCTCGGGTTCACCAGCGCGACATGGCCGGTGGTGACCGCCAGCCGGAACGCGTGGTAGGGGTACTGCATCTGGGCGAAGTGGAAGCCCGCCACGGTCAGCTCGCCGCGGATGTCTGGGCCGTGGCCCGCGATGGTGTGGACGAAGTCGTGGAGCATGAAGCCCCGGACCACGGCGTATCGCAGGTCGTCGGGCATGCGGTCGAGGGATCCCTGGGCCCCCAGCGAGTCATGCAGCTCGCGATAGTTCGTGGCCAGGTTCTCCATCAGGCCGTTGTCGACGATGAAGGAGCGGTACGCATGGCCCAGCGTGCCCGGCTCGTGGTGGGCGAGGTCGTCGAGGGAGAGGGGTTCGGGCAGGTGTCGTTCGGCCAGGTAGGCCTCGGCGCCCGGCTGGGAGCGGAACAGTTCGAGGTACTGGTCGATCGCCCCCTCCGGGGCCACCTCCCACCAGGCGTGGAACATGCCCATCACGTGGGTCTTGATCGGGTCGTCCACGTTGCGGAGGAAGATCTCGGCGAACTCCCGGTCGACGACGGGCTCGTAGGGCTTGGGCTCGGTGACGGTCATGGCATGTCCTCGTTGCGGCTCAGCCGCGTCGTTCAGGTTCCACTGTTCAGAATCTTTGAACAGCTTACGCAGAATCTTTGAACAAGCGCAAGGGGCAAGTACGGTGACGGTCGTGGCCGACACCGCACCCCGCCGAATGCGACGAGAGGATCGCCGTACCTCGCTGCTCGACGCTGCGGCAGAGGTGCTCCGACGACCCGAGCGCTCCGTCCTGTCCTTCGAAGCGGTGGCCGAGGCCGCTGGCGTGTCGCCCACGCTGCCGTACAAGTACTTCGGCTCCGTCGACGAGATCGCCGAGGAGCTCTACCGCCACCTGGTCGGCGAGGTCGACCGGGAGACCGACGTCATCCTCGCCGACGGGAACCGAGACTTCGAGGACAAGGTCCGTGCCGGCCTCACGCTCTGGACCGATGTCCTCCGGCGCGACGGCCTGCTGCTCCTCCGTCTCACCGACGACGTCGCCCACCCCAGCCTGCGGGCTGCGGTCGACGAGCGCCGTCGGCGTGCGGTCGACGTCTGGGCCGACGAGCTGACGAGGGAGTTCGACCTGGCTCCGACCACCGCCCGCGTCGTCGCCGGCTCCCTGACGGCGGGATCCACCGCTGCTCTCCGGAGTTGGATCACCGACCGCCTCGACCGCACCGAGGTGATCGACCTGTTCGTCGTCATGCTCCGCGCCCAGATCGCCGCCGCAGCCGACGCTGCGCCGCCGTCGGTCAGCCGTCGCTCGACGAACTGACGGCCGGCCGGAGAGTCCCTCTCAGCTCATCGGGTCGCGGCCGTACCAGGCGACGAGACGGTCGATGGCGGGCGCGTCGGCGGGGACTTCGACGACCTCGGCGAAGGGCTCGGGAACCTCGTCGAGGCCGCTCGCCGATGCGATCGCGGCGAAGAGCTCCCGCCGGTTCTCGCCCGGCAGGATCTGCGGCGCGGCGAGGGCCGCGGCCACGACCGTTTCGTCCCAGTCGGGATCCTGGCCGGTGGCAGTGGCGAGATCCCAGGTGTGCACTGTCAGCTCGGCCAGATACGACGCCAGCACGTCGGCGCCGGTCCCCTCGAGCCAGGGGAGGGTGATCGTCCGCTCGAGCTTGGTGTCGTCGCTCCAGGCATCGGACGTGCGTCGCTGCGATCGGGTCCACGTCCGGGCCCACGCATCGTCGGCGACGGGTGTCTCGGCGACGGCGAAGGGATCCTCGTCGTTGCCGAGCGCAGCCACCCGATCGAGCACCCCGACGAGGTGGGCCAACAGCGTCCTGACGTCCATCTCGGTGCAGGGGGTGGGGTCCGTGAGCTGATCCGGGTGGACGGCGACGATGATGCCTTCGGCGACGGTGATCGCTCGATCGAAGGTCGACCGGGGGTCGTCGAGGTGGCCTGAGGTGGGGGTGTTTGTCGTGATCATGTGGTGATCGTCGCCCATTAAACCGGTCAGGCTATGACCGGTTTAATGTGGAAAGCTGAGCTCATGCGAGCCGATCGGTTGGTGGCCATCCTCCTCATGCTGCAGGAGCGCGAGCAGGTCACGGCCGCCGAGGTGGCCGCCGAGCTGGAGGTCTCCGAACGCACGGCCCGACGTGACCTCGACGCCCTCGCGATGTCCGGCGTGCCCGTCTACTCCGTGCAGGGCCGTGGGGGTGGATGGCGCCTGCTGGGTGGTGCCCGGACGGATCTGTCCGGACTGACCGAGAGCGAAGCCCGCGCCCTGTTCCTCGTTGCCGGCCCGGCCTCGACGGCCACGCCGGAGGTGAAAGCCGCCCTCCGCAAGCTCGTGAGTGCGCTGCCCGAGCCGTTCCGGGCCGAGGCCGAGGTGGCCGCGGGCTCCTTGCTGGTCGACCGCCGAGGCTGGGAGTCGCGGAGCCGTCTGGAGCCTCGTCTGCCCCGATTCCTCGATCAGGTCCAGGAGGCGGTCGTGCGAGGCGTTCAAACGCGGCTCGGCTACGTCGACCGCAATGGCGCCGAGACCGACCGACTGGTCCATCCGCTGGGCGTCGTCGCCAAGGGTCCGACCTGGTATCTGGTGGCCGGCACCGATGCCGGCCGACGCACGTTCCGGATCGACCGGGTGTCCGCGGTCGAACTCACCGACGAGCCCGCCCGGCGACCCGAGGGCTTCGATCTCGCCGAGAGCTGGCGCGAGATCGCCGACGAGGTCGACCGCAAGCGCGCCCCCGTCGAAGCCCACGGACTCTGCCGCCCCGACGGCCTCGACCTGCTCCGCATGGTGACCGGTGGCCGCCTCCACGTCGGTGGCGCCGCGCCCGACGGCCGCATCGAGGTCGTGGTCCGCGGCAACAACGACCACGCCCTCGCCGGCGAGCTCGCCGGCCTCGTCGAGTGGCTCGAGATCACCGCCCCGCCCGGCGTGCGCACCCACCTGGCCGAGATCGGCGCGAGACTCGTCGCCCAACACGCGTGACCTTCTGACCGCCGCTTGCAAGCCGACGCACGAGGCCTCAGCCGACGCGTTCAACCCGGTGTCAGTGCCGGGAGTCCCGGCGCATGCAGGTCAGCGGCCCTGGAAGTTCTTGCCGTCCATGATGTTGGCTCGGTTGCGTTCGATGCGGGCCCGGCGCGTGTCGGACTTCTTGGCGCCGGAGACGTGCAGGATGTGGCTGCGGCGCCGGCCGGGGGTCAGTGCATCCCACGCTGACGCGAGCTCAGGGTCGGCGGCCAGGGCCTCGATCAGCTCCTCGGGGCACTCCAGATCCTCCTTCGCGAACTCGACCTGCTCCCAGGCGTCCTCGCGCTCGATGGCTTCAGCGACATACGCGGCGATTCGCCGTTCGCCGGCCTGGATCTCCGCGACGGAACGGAACACGATCTTCATGGCCGATCTGCTGTTCTCCCCGACGGGGACGAGGATGTCGTCGGGGTCGGACAGCAACACGCCTTTGAAGAACCCCAGGCCGCAGCTGTCCTGGAAGGCCCAGATCGTGACGAGGTTCGCGCCGTCGTGGGTGTAGACGGGCTGCTTCCACTTCCACGTCTCGACCAACGGGGTGCGCTGCAGGATCACGCGGAGGGCTCGCTGCTCGGCGGGCCACGCTGTCGCGGTCGCGAAGTAGCCGTCCACCTCGGGATTGGTCGTCACCGCCATCGACCGTACCGGGCGCCCGACTTCGACGTCAGCGGAGCTGCCCAGAGGGGCCCCAGCGATGTGCGCCGCCGAGATCCGGGCTCGGAGATGACCGGCTGATCGCTCGCTTCGTCGAACGGGGTACGTTCGAAGACGTGTCGGCCGAGAGATCTTCCGAAAGCGTCGCGCAGCTGACCGCCTCGGTTCTGGCCGACGACGTGGTGCTTGCTGAGCATCTACCGATCGGCTTCGGGAACGAGAACTGGCGCCTGACCACCTCGTCGGGGGAGCGCTTCATCGCGAAGTTCGGACCGTCGTCGTCCGGGGCCAAGTGGCGGTCGGCGCAGGAGGCGCAACGGCTTGCTGCTTCTGTCGGTGTGCCTGTCGCTCGACTCGTCTACTTCGGAGACGGGGCTGAGGAAATCCTGCGGATCTTCGAGTGGGTCGAGGGCATCTCGCCGGCTCGCCTCACCGACCAAGCGTCCGCTGCGTCCCGGTTCTTCAGTGAGCTTGGCCGTGCCGTCGCAGCTCTGCAGTCGGTGCGCGTCGAGAAGTTCAGCTCCCGCCTCGACGGTTCGGCGCCCTCATTCGATCGGTGGGCCGAATACATCGCGCATCGACTGACCCAGGTGCGCGCACGCTGCGAGGCCACACAAGCGTTCGACGACAAAGACCTGAACGACATCGAAGGCGAAATTCAACGCCGCGCCGATCACGTCAGTGACGCCGCTCGGCCCGCCCTGTGTCACCGCGACCTGCACTCCGACAATCTCCTGGCCCGCGAGGATGGATCGTTGGCCGCGATTCTCGACTTCGACCAGTCGGAGCTCTGGGACGCAACGGCGGACTGGTCCAAGCTCGACTGGATGCTGTTTCCCGGTTTCCCGGCAGCGTGTCGGGATCAGTTCGGTGTGGCGTACCGCTCGACACAACCCGACAACGAACTGTGGGAGGAGCGCAAGACGGTCGTCGATCTGGTCGAGGCGTACAACGGGATCCCGAACGCCATCGCGAACGGGTGGATGGCTTTTGAGAGGGAGTGCCGAGCGCGCTTGGTGACCCTGCTCAAGTGAACCCGGCCCGCTCCTCTGCCTGGCCAGCGGTCACTGGGTGGGATTCGGCGCAGGCATCCCCACCGGATCGCGTCCCAGGTGGCCGATCGGTTGTGAGACCAAAAGGCACTTGGACATGTCAATCGCGACTGGTAGCAGCGTCAGCGACGACCGTGGACCGTACTGGACTTGAACCAGTGACCTTTCGCGTGTGAGGCGAACGCTCTAGCCAACTGAGCTAACGGTCCGGGGCCCCGAACTGTATCGCAGCCCGGCCCGATCACCTCAAGGGGTCGAGGTGGGTGTCGGCCGGGATGGCGACCCGTTCTCGGGGCGGGGAGGTCGAGTCGCCATCGCCG
>JBCCFK010000116.1:0-12368 GCA_039029775.1 Actinomycetota bacterium
ACTGCGGGAGTCGCAGGAACGGCATCAGGAGCCGCTGGGGTTCGCGTCCGAGCACCTTGGGGACGCCGGGCGGGGCGTCGAGATGGCGGATCGTCCAGCCCCTGAGCCGCGCGAGCGCGGTCAAGCGGGGATCGGGGTTGACCGCCACCGGGTGCGCGACGGCGTTGAGCAGGGGGGCGTCGAAGTAGCTGTCGGAGTACGCCGCGGACGAGGCGAGGTCGACCCCCTCGGCATCACACAGCGCCCGGACGGCGCGCTGCTTGCCAGGCCCCCAGACGAACTCGCCCTCCACCGAGCCGGTGTACACCGCGTCCTCGGCCCGGTAGCGGGTGGCGACCACGTGGTCGAAGCCCAACGACTCGGCGAACGGGCCGAGCATGTCGAACGGCGTCGTGGTGGCCAGGATCAGCCGGTCGCCGTCGGCGCGATGGCGCTCGACGAGGCCGCGAGCCCACGGCTGGACCATGTCGAGCAGCGTGGGCGCCACGATCTCGGCGGCCTCGAGCACGCGGCTGCGCTCCCATCCCTTGGCGGCTCGGGCCCCCAGCCGGGCGAACAGCATCGACGTCCGGTTCTCGCCGAAGCGATCGAAGAACCCGAAGACCAGACTCTGGCCCGGCACGGGCCCACCGGTGAGACCGACCTGGTGGAGGGCTTCGGATATGGCCGGACCCGATGCCACGGGCAACAGTGTCCGGTCGAGGTCGAAGATCGCCGCGCGTGGAGCCATCGCCGCCGACCGTAGCGCACCGAAAAACCGAGAAAGCGACCAGCTGGGGGGCAACTGGTCGCTTTCTGATTGCGGTGGTTCGAAGGGGGGATTTCGTTCCGACCGCGTTGTGCGAGGCGCTTCAGGGGGGTTGAAACGTCATCTCGCTTGTGGATTCATCATCTCGTGTGGAGCGCTCCACGTCCAACAGTTTGCACCGATCAAGTTGATCGCGAAAACAGATCGGGTTGTGGGTAACCTGTTCGGAGAAGCGATGGCCCGGTGGGACGGTGTCCCACGGGTTCGAGTTGGTCTCCAGGTGGTCGTTGCATGGACATCCGTCAGCTGAATGCCCTGGTCGCGGTGGTCGATCACGGCACGTTCTCGTCCGCGGCGAAGGCGCTGCACACCGTGCAGAGCAACGTCTCGACCCACATCGCTCGACTCGAGCGCGACCTCGGCGTGACGTTGATCGATCGCAGCACCAGCACACTCACCGAGGAGGGTCAGGTCGTGGTTGCCCGGGCACGCCGCGTGCAGGCAGAGCTGGAGGCGATCAAGCTCGACGTGACCGCACTTCGCGACGAGGTGTCCGGGGTCGTCCGCATGGGCGTGATCGGCACCACGGGTCGCTGGCTGCTCCCCCGGCTCCTCGACGCCGTCTCGATGGCACATCCACGGGTGCGCATCCAGGTCGTCGACGCGACCACCACCAGCCTTCTCCCCCAGGTCGTCGGCGGCTCGCTCGACGGCGCCATCGTCAACCTGCCGATCGACCATCCCGATCTCGAGGTCAGCCCGCTCTTCGAGGAAGAGCCGATGCTCGTCGCGCCGCCGGACCACCCGCTCGCCGCCTACGACGTCGTCGAGCCACAGGACCTCGGCAAGTACCCGCTCCTGCTGAGTCCACAGGGAGTCGCGTTCCGTGACGCACTCGACGACGACCTGAAGCGATTCGGCATCGAGTTGACGCCCAAGGCCGAGGTCGACGGCATGCGGCTCCTGGAGTCGCTCGCCGCCGACGGCTTCGGGGCTTCCGTGCTCCCAGCCTCGGCGACGACGAGCGCCGGCAACTGGAAGCGGGTCCCGGTCCGCGGCCTCGCCCCTCGTGTGGTCGGCCTCGTCTCCAACCGCCGCGTGCCGCCGTCCGCGACGTCTCGCGCCGTCCGGTCCGTGCTGTTCGAGGTCGTCCGATCCCACGCCAACGAGCAGGACGGCATCCATCCCGCCGTCGAGTAGGTGCGGTGACGGCCGTTCCTAACGGGCGCGACGCCGCCGTGGTCGAAGACTGCATGGACGCGACCCGCATCGACCCGATTCCCGGGGTGAGCGCTACGATCGCAGCCGTGCTCGCCCCGCTCGGCGCCATTCGATGATTCCGCTGGAGATCCAGGCTCAGCGCCCCGGTGCCACGGAGGTGTCGGTCTCGGAGATCGACGGGCGGCGGTGCGTCCGGGTTCGAGTCGGCGACGGCGACCAGGCCGCCCTCCTCGGCGTCGACGACGGCACCCTGCTCGCGATCGGCGCCCACGTCGCCCGGGAGAACGGCGTGCCGATCGTCTGTCACATCAACTCGGGTGGTGTTCCGCCATCCGAGGGCGTCGAGGCCCTCCACGGCTGGGGTGTGGCGGCGCGGGAGTTGACGAGGTCGTCCGGGATCATCCCGATCGTGATGTGTGTCCACGAGACCGCCGTGTCCGGCTCGGCCCTGCTGCTCGGTCTGGCCGACATCGTGGTGATGATCGAGGGTTCCTACAGCTACGTGAGCGGGCCGAGGATGGTCCAGGAGTACACGGGCGTCCCGATCGACAACGACGATCTCGGCGGCGCTCGCCGACACGCGGGAACCAGCGGTGTCGCCGCAGCGGTCGTGGCCACGACCGACGAGGCCGACGCCTACATCGCCGACGTGCTCGGGATCCTCCCCGCCAACAGCGGTGCGCTCCCGCCCATCGTGGACACCGCGGACCCGCCCGATCGGCTCCTCCCCGATGTGGCCGACATCGTGCCGACGACGGCGATGGGCAGCTACGACGTGCGCGACATCGTCGCCGAGGTCGTCGACGACGGATTCGTGCTCGAGCTCCGCGCCGAGTGGGCGGCGAACCTGGTGACGGCGCTGGCGTCGGTCGGTGGCCGACCGATCGGTGTGGTGGCCAACCAGCCCCAGCACCTCGCCGGGACACTCGACATCCCGGCATCCCAGAAGGGAGCGGGGTTCGTGGCGTTCTGCGACGCCTTCAACCTCCCCCTCCTCACGCTGGTCGACACCAGTGGCTTCCTGCCGGGCAAGGACCTCGAGTGGCGGGGCATGATCCGCCACGGCGCCCAACTCGCGTTCGCCTACGCGCGGGCCTCGGTGCCCCGCGTGAACGTCACGCTGCGCAAGAGCTACGGGGGCGCCTACATCGTGATGGATTCCAAGTACATGGGGAACGACCTCGCGCTGGCGTGGCCGACGGCCGAGATCGCGGTCATGGGTGCCAAGGGGGCCGTCGAGATCCTCCACCGCAAGGCCGACGAGGTCGAACGAGCCGAGCGTGAACTGGAGTACGAGGACCGGCTGCTCAACCCCTACATCGCCGCCGAACGCGGGTCGGTCGACATGGTGATCGACCCGGCATCGACGCGACGACAGGTCGCCGCGGCGTTCGAGGCGCTCGCCTCCAAACGCGAGAATCTGCGTCGCCGAATCCACGACAACACGCCGCTCTGACATCGCCTCCTCGGTGGGCCGCGATGGATGGGTGGCGAGAGCGCTCAGCCACTATCCTCCCGCCTGGTGCGCCCGCGGCGCCCATGACCGACTGTCATTTCACCTGAGGAGCTGAGGCGGACCGTGCCTGAATCCATCACGATCACCGACAACCGCACCGGCGAGAGTGTCGAGATCCCCATCGAGGACGGCGGCATCAACTCCGCGGACTGGGCGAAGCTCATGCCCGGCCTGTGGTTCAAGGACGAGGGTCTGGCGACCACGGCCATGACCAACAGCGAGATCACGTTCATCGACGGCGATGCCGGCGTGCTCGAGTACCGGGGCTACCCGATCGAACAGCTCGCCGAGCAGTCGACGTTCCTCGAGGTCGCCTACCTCCTCGTGCACGGCGAGCTCCCGACCCAGGAGCAGCTGGACACCTGGGTCCACGAGATCACGACGCACACCTTCATCCACGAGAACTTCCGGAAGCGGATGTTCGACGCGTTCCACTACGACGCGCACCCGATGGGGATGCTCACGAGCGGCATGGCAGCGCTGTCGACCTTCTACCCCGAGGCCAAGGAGATCGAGGACCCCGCCAACCGGATGGAGCAGATCATCCGGGTCATCGCGAAGATCCCCACGCTCGCCGCCGGCGCCTACCGCAAGAGCCTCGGCATGCCGTTCATCTTCCCGGACAACGACCTGAGCTACACCGAGAACTTCCTCTCGATGATGTTCCGGATCGCGGAGCCCCAGTTCGCGGCCGACCCGGTCCTCGCCCGAGCACTGGACGTGCTCTTCATCCTGCACGCAGACCACGAGCAGAACTGCTCGACCACGGCCACTCGGGTCGTCGGCTCCTCCCATGCCGACCCCTACTCCGCGGTTGCCGCGGGCTGCGCGGCGCTCTACGGCCCCCGGCACGGCGGCGCCAACGAGGCCGTGCTGGCGATGCTCGACGAGATCGGCACCTTCGACAACGTCGACGCCTTCGTCGAGAGCGTCAAGAACGGCGAGGGTCGACTGATGGGGTTCGGTCACCGGGTCTACAAGAACTACGACCCTCGGGCCCGGATCATCAAGGACACCGCATACGAGGTGTTCGAGGTCACCGGCAAGAACCCGATGCTCGACATCGCGTTGAAGCTCGAGGAGACGGCGCTCGCCGATCCGTACTTCGTCGATCGCAAGCTGTACCCCAACGTCGACTTCTACTCCGGCCTCATCTACCAGGCGATGGGATTCCCGAAGAACATCTTCACCGTCCTGTTCGCCATCGGTCGTGCACCGGGCTGGCTGTCGCACTGGAACGAGATGCTGGACCGCAACACCCGCATCGCCCGGCCGCGCCAGCTGTACGTGGGCCCCGAGCGCCGCGACTACGTTCCCATGGGTGACCGCTGATCCAGCGGCCGATCGCCGGCCCCTTGCCCAAGGGGCTTGCTTCGACGCGCCTCGACGCATTTCGTCAACTTTGATGTTTTGCTGATCTCGTGTATTTTCATGTCATTCCGAGGGAGGAGTGGCGATGCACGGGCGGATCACCATCGAGACATCGGGGGCGGTACCCACGGTCGTGAAGCGGGCGACGGGTACCCGCCAACGGGCACGACTCGCCCATGAGGCGTCGTTGCTGGCCGACCTCCGGCACCCCGGCGTCGTCCGCCTCGTCGAGTACCGGCCGGGGGTGGATCACGACGAGCTGGTCACCGAGTTCGCCGGGGCGGTCACCATGGCCGATCACCGACCGGCTGACGTCACGGCCGTGGCCGGGCTCGGAGCAGCGATCTCGGACACCGTCGCCGATCTGCACGCTTCGGGGATCGTGCACGGGGCGCTGCAGCCGGACCATGTGCTGCTCGGCTCGCGACGCCAACCCGTGCTGTGCTCGTTGTCGGCAGCCGTCGCAGAGCCCGATCCGCCGCTCAACGACGACATCGCCGCGGTCGGACGTCTCGTCGCCGAGTGGCTCGACGGCGCCCCGGTCGGACGCGGCCTGCGAGAGCGCCGAGCTCGTGCCGATGTCGCCGCGACCGCTGCGCTGGCCCTCGACGGTGGCGTGACCGCCCGGGAACTGGCGGCGCGTCTCGCTGCGGTTCCGGGCGCGTCGCTCGGCGGCGCGGCCGAGGCCACGGCGAGCGGCGACGAACAGTCGGAGATCGACGCCGAACCGGGAACCCGGACATGGCGTCACCGAGTGGTGGCCGACACCTCGTCGATCGCCGTCGTCGTCTCGCGCCGCGCTCGCGCCGTGTGTGCCGCACTGGGGTTGCTGCTCGTGGTGGGCCTGCTCGTCGGGTCGAGCCTGCAACCCTCGCCCGCGGTCGACCGCGACGTGCTCGGTGCCGCGGGCCCGACGGTCGTCCCCGCCCTGGCCGCCGGCCCGAGCTCGGCGGTCCCCCCGGACCGGGCCGTCGCGCCCGGCGCCCCGCAGGCCGCGAACCCGCTTCCGGCGACTCCGTGCGCACCCGAACCCGACGTCGACGGTGACGGGTGTGCCGACGACACCGAGGTCCTGGGGCGGCTGATCCGTCATCGGGACACCTGGTACCAGGTCGGCGACCCGGGCGACGTCGTGATTCTCGGCCACTGGGCCTGCGCGTCACGGGCGACCCCGGCCGTCCTGCGGCCCTCGACGGGCGAGGTGTTCGTGTTCGACCGCTGGCCCACCCTCGGGGATCCGGTCACCACGACCCCCGCCCGGACGGTCGCCCCCGGGACCGATGTCCTGGTTGTCGGGGCCGAGGACGGCTGCGACATCCCCGAGACGGAGCCGCGATCGTGATGCGACGCCTTCTGCTTCCCGCATGGTGCACCGGCCTGGTTCTGGTGCTGCTCGTGCTGCACCTCGTCGGCGACACCGGCATCGCGCTCCCACGAGCGGTCGTCGACTGGCCGGCGTGGGTCGACCAGGTCGGCCCGGCGGTCGCGATCGCTGCGGTTCTCCGGCTCGCGTCGATGGGTCTCGCCTGGTACCTCGTGGTGGCCACCGTCATCGGCGCCGGTGCGCGCGCCCTCGGTCAGCGGCGTGCCGTGGCCACCGCCGACGCATTGACCCCGCGGTTTCTGCGCCGGCTCCTGGCGTCGGCTGGTGGGCTCGCGGTCTCGGGGGCGGGTCTGACATTGGCGGCCGCACCGATCGCCGTCGGCGTCGACGGAGCTTCGTCCGCACAGCCTGTCGCGGCCGAACCGGCCCCGCGTGCCGAGTTCACCCGCCTCGGGCCGATCCGCGTGCCGGTCGGGTCCGGTGCGACCGAGCCCGAGCTCGCACCCCCTGGCCAGGTCGAGGTCGACGACGAGGCGTCCACGGCCGACTTCGCGGTCCTCGACCTCACCGATCTCGGCGGCGCGCTGTCGGCGGGAGCGGCCTCGGACAGCCAGGATGAGAGCGTTTGGGAGGTCGCGTGCGGCGACCACTTCTGGGCGATCGCCGAAGAGTTCCTCGAGGACGAGCTGGGCTCGCCGCCCGACGACGAGACCGTCACCCGGTACTGGCGATCGTTGATCGACGCGAACCGAGACCGGCTGGTGGCGCCCGACAACCCGGATCTGTTGCTGGTCGGTCAGGTCCTCACGATCCCGTCGCCCGGGACCGCGAACTGAGGATCAGACCGCCGGGGTGTAGGCCAGGCCCAGGTCGCTGAGGCGCGGGGCGGCGCTGTCGACGCCGACACCGAGGATGCACGCGATCGCTCGGAGGTCCTCGCGCCGGACGGTCAGCACGCGGCCGTTGAAGTCCTGTCGCTGGACCTGGATCATCGTCAGGTAGCGATTGAGCATGTCGGCTTCGGGCCCGGACAGGGCTTCGAGGCGGGTGAGGTCGATCGTGACCGGCATGCCGCCGCCACCGCGGAGCGGAGCGAGTTCGGCAGCGGGCTCGATCTGGTCGCCGAGGCCGAAGTCCGGTCCGTCCTCGGGGAGCAGCTGGTCGACCGGCACGTTGTAGAAGCGAGCCAGACGCTGCAGTCGAGGTACCGAGATGGCACGCTCACCGCGCTCGTAAGCGCCGAGCACCGAAGCCTTGAACTCCTCGTTCGAGCTCGTCTCCACTTCCTGCAGCGACAGGCGCTTCTGGCGCCGGATCGCCCGCAGGCGCTGGCCGACTCGCCGGGAGTATCCGCTCTCGTGAAGTTCTTCGTCCATGGTGTTGCCCTTGCCTCGGTCCACTGCTGGGTCTGCTCGGCCGTCGCCGGCCGGTGAGAGACCACGATAAGTGCAGAAATCTCCTCATGACAATGACTCTGCGTGGCGTTGGGTGGGATTACCCGCGCTTCACGCCCGCGGCGATCGGTGCCCTCAGGACGCTCGGTGGTGTGCCGCCATCAACGTCGCAGCGGCGATCGCAGCGGTTTCTGCCCGGAGGACATGGGGTCCGAGGCCGATGGTGGGCATCCCGTCACGCTCCTCGTCGGTCCAACCACCCTCCGGCCCCACGAGGACGGTGCGCTCTCCCGCATAGGGCGAAGCGCCCATGTCCGCGAGGCTCGCACCCGCCAGCGCGCGCGTTTCGGCCACGTCGAGCAGTCCCTCGACGGTCGGCATCCGCACTCGTCGACACTGCATCGATGACTCACGGACCACGCGACGCAGGCGGTCCAGCTGCTTGGACGTCCGGTCGGCGTCCCACCGCGGGATCGACCGCTCGGCGACGAAGAGGGCGATCCGGTCGATTCCCAACTCGGTGGCCTTCTGCACCACCAGCTCCGGCTTGGCGCCCTTGGTGAGGGCGACGGCGAGGGTGAGCTCGTCGGTGGGCGCGGCGACCTGCACGGTCGGGCCGGTGGTGCCGAGGGTGTCGCCGAAGACCGCAGGTCTCCATGCGCCCGCACCATCGGAGATCGTGAGCGGGTCGCCGTCGCGCAGGCGAAGCACACGCCGCAGGTGGTGGTGGTCGTCCTCGGTGAGCACCGGCTGGTCGAGGTGTTCGACGAACGCATGGGGACCACCGCGGCCATCGGGATGGGCGCCCGTGGGCGGAGTCACGAGAAGGCGGAACGGATGCGCTTGAGCCAGCCCTCGTCGGCCGGCGCGACATCGTCGCCGCGGAGCTCGGCGAGCTCACGGAGCAGCGCCTCCTGATCCGACGTCAGGTCGGTCGGCGTCTCCACGATCACCCGTACCACCAGATCGCCGCGGCCCCGACGGTTGAGGCGCGGCACGCCTCGGCCCCGGAGGCGGAACTCCTCGCCGGTGATCGTGCCCGCGGGGATCACGAGCTCCTCGTCACCGTCCAGGGTGGCGTAGTCGAGCCGCGCCCCCAGCGCGGCCTGGGTCATCGGAATCCACAGTTCCTCGACCAGTTCGTCGCCTTCGCGGCGGAACCGGGGGTGGGTCGAGACCCGAAGCAGGACATAGAGGTCGCCGCGGCCACCACCGCGGGGCCCGGCCGCTCCCCTGCCCGACAACCGGAGTCTGGCGCCGTTGTCCACGCCGGGCGGGACCTCGATCGCGAAGCTCTTGTCCTCGGTCCGGCGGCCCTCGCCCCGGCAGGTCTCACACGGCGTCGGCACGACCTGGCCGAACCCCATGCACGCCGGGCAGGGACTGGCGGACACCATCTGACCGAGGATCGACTGCCGGACGCGCTGCACCTGGCCGGTCCCCTGACAGGTCGTGCACGCCTCGGTGTGCGTGCCCGGCGCCGCGCCGGTCGCCTCGCAGGCTTCACACGCCACCGGGAGCTTCAGTTCGACGTTGGTCTCGCCACCGAGGACCGCTTGTTCGAACGTGATGTCGACGATCACTTCGATGTCGGCGCCGGCCGGAGGCCCGCCACGCCCGGGTGTGGCGCCGCCGAACGGGTTCTGGCCGAAGAACGCCTCGAAGATGTCACCGAAGGCGTCGCCTCCACCGAAGCCACCTGCGCCGCCGGCACCGGCGACGCCGAACCGGTCGTACTGGGCTCGCTTGTCCGGGTCGCCCAGCACCTCGTAGGCGGTGGCGATCTCCTTGAACCGGCGCTCCGCCTCCTCGTCGTCGGGGTTCGTGTCCGGATGGAACTCGCGGGCGAGCCGGCGGTAGGCCCGTTTGATGTCGTCGGCGGATGCGTTCCGCGGCACACCGAGGACCTCGTAGAAATCCTCGTTCACGAGGTCCCCTCTCGTAGGACGCCACCGAGTTGTTGGCTGACGTAGGCGACGGTGGCCATCGCTTCGGCATAGTGCATCCGTGTCGGTCCGAGGAGTCCGATCGAACCGGCCTGGACCCCGTCGACCTCGACGGGAGCGACCACGAGGGAGCACTCGCTCAGGGGTTGCATACCGGTCTCGGAACCGATGGCCACCTCCATGCCCCGCTCGAGGATGTCCGACACCAGCGTGACCACCAGGTACTGCTTCTCGAGCACGGTCAGGATCTCCTGTACCTGCTCGACGGCTTCGAAGCTGCCCGCGACCGTGCTGGCGCCGCCGACGAACACCGGGCTCTCGTCGGGCACGGCCAAGGCCTCCGACAACGTGGCGAACACCGTGTTCTCGCGCGCCTGGGCCGAGCCGGGGTCGTCCCTGCGGTCGACGTGCACGGCGATCAGCCGCCGCGACGCAGCATCCAGGTCGTCGTCGGTGGTCTCGGGTTCGATTGCCACCACACGGCGTTCGATCGATGCGTTCGCGTGGACCGCGACCAACAGGGCCTGGTCGTCGGCGAGTCGGACCGCCTGGATGCCGCGGACCGGGCTGACCTCGGCCGGCGGGCCGACGACGACGGCGGCGTAGTCGGTCATGCGGGCGAGCATGCCGCTGGTCTGTTGCAGCATCAGCTCCAGCTCACCCTGCGCGGTACGGAAGAACGACGACACCTTCTGCTGCTGGCTGCGCCCGAGGGTCCTGGGCTCCATCAGACTGTCGACGAAGTACCGGTACCCCTTCTCGGAGGGGACGCGGCCGGCGCTGGTGTGGGGCTGTTGGAGGTAGCCGTCCTCCTCGAGGGCGGCCATCTCGGTTCGCACGGTGGCCGACGAGACGTCGAGACCGGATGTGGACACCACGTGGGTCGAGCCCACGGGCTCGGACGTGCTGATGTATCCCTCGACGACGGCCTGGAGAATCGCGGCTTTTCGATCAGACAGCATGCTCGGTCGACTTCCGAAAGGCCGGCGCTCGGCCACAGGGGGGTCGGGCGCGATGGTAGCCAGTGGCCCGACGGCATTGCGTACTGCCCTCGAACGCTCGTGAGGTCCTCGATCTTCCCGGCCGAGGGCCCGGAATGTCAGTCCTCGAGCTTGAGGGCGGAGATGAAGGCTTCCTGGGGGACGTCGACCCTGCCGATCGACTTCATCCGCTTCTTGCCTTCCTTCTGCTTCTTCAGGAGCTTGTTCTTCCGGGTGACGTCACCGCCGTACAGCTTGGCCGTGACGTCCTTGCGGTACGCCTTGACCGTCTGGCGGGCGATGATCTTGCCGGAGATCGCGGCCTGGATCGGCACGTCGTACTGCTGTCGTGGGATCAGTTCCTTGAGCTTGTCGCTCATCTTCCGGCCGTAGTCGTAGGAACTGTCCCGGTGAACGATCGAGCTGAACGCATCCACCGCCTCGCCGTGAAGCAGGATGTCGACCTTGACCAGGTCGGACTTGGCGTAGCCCGCATTGTCGTAGTCCATCGAGGCGTACCCCTGGCTGCGGCTCTTGAGCTGGTCGAAGAAGTCGAGGACGACCTCGGCGAGCGGCAGTCGGTAGACGAGCTCGACCCGCTCGGGCGAGATGTACTCCATCTTCTGCATCTCGCCTCGACGCGACTGGCAGAGGTCCATGATCGTGCCCGTGTACTCCGACGGGCTGATGATGCTGGCGAGGAGGTACGGCTCCTCGATCTGTTGCATCTCGGCAGGCGACGGCACCTCGGCGGGGTTGTCGACGTGTTCGACCTCACCGTTGGTGCGGGTGATCAGGTACTCGACCGACGGCGCGGTGGCGATGATGCTGAGGCCGAACTCGCGTTCCAGGCGCTCGCGCACGATCTCCATGTGGAGCAGCCCCAGGAAACCGCAGCGGAAGCCGAAGCCGAGCGCCCCCGAGGTCTCGGGTTCGTAGGTGAAGCTCGAATCGTTGAGGCGAAGCTTCTCCAGGGCGTCGCGGAGCGTGGAGAAGTCGTCGCCGTCGATCGGGTACAACCCGCTGAAGACCATCGGCTTGGGCTCGCGGTAGCCGTCGAGCGGCTCGTCCGAGCCCTTCGAGTTGGTGGTCACGGTTTCGCCGGAGCGGGCCTCACCCACGTCTTTGATGCCGGCGATCAGGTAGCCGACCTCGCCTGGTCCCAGCTGCTTGACCGGCGTGGAGTCCGGGAGTCGTACGCCGATCTCCTCGGCGTCGTGCACCGCGTTGGCCTGGATGAACCTGAGCTTGTCGCCGCTGTCGATGTTGCCGTTGACGACGCGGATCGAGCTGACCACGCCTCGGTACTGGTCGTAGTGCGAGTCGAAGATCAACGCCTGGAGCGGACCGTCGGGGTCACCCTCGGGCGGCGGCACCCGGTCGATCACGGCGTCGAGCAGCTCGCCGACGCCCTCGCCGGTCTTGGCGCTGATCCGCAGGATCTCGTCGGCCGGGATGCCGAGGATCTGCTCGATCTCCGCCGCGGAGAGGTCGGGGTCGGCCGCCGGCAGGTCGATCTTGTTGAGCGCGGCCACGATCTCGAGGTCGTTCTCGAGCGCGAGGTAGCAGTTGGCCAGCGTCTGGGCCTCGATGCCCTGTGCTGCGTCGACGAGCAGGATCACGCCCTCGCATGCGGCGAGCGAACGCGACACCTCGTAGCCGAAGTCGACGTGGCCCGGCGTGTCGATGAGGTTCACCACGTGATCGCGGTGTTCGAGACGGACGCTCTGGAGCTTGATCGTGATGCCGCGCTCTCGCTCGAGCTCCATCGAGTCGAGGTACTGCTCTCGCATCTCCCGGGGGTCGACGGCACCGCAGAGCTCCAGCAGGCGGTCCGCGAGGGTGGACTTGCCGTGGTCGATGTGCGC
>JBCCFK010000117.1:0-12245 GCA_039029775.1 Actinomycetota bacterium
GACGTGCTGGTCATCTAAACGGGCGTCGTGTTGGTCGTCCTGTTGTGGGCGTAGACCGTCTGATAGCGCTCGTCGTCTGCGAGCTCGGTCGTGATGTAGGGAGGCAAGGGGACACTGCCGAGGGTCGCCAGCGTCTGCTCCATGGCGCGGCCGAGCGGCCGCACCAGCCGGGTGCCCTCGCCCGTGGCCTCGTCGACCTGCAGGACGCCGGCGCCGTCTGCGCTCTGGAGGACCGTGCCGTCGGGCACCCGACGGCTGGGTCGAACGAGCGCCTCCCAACGGCCGTCACCGGCCGGTTCCAGGGCCAGAACCTCGACCTGTCCGCCGGTCGGCTTGGCCAGATGCATGCGGGCCGGCAGGACCCGGGTGTCGTTCAACACCACCACATCGCCGGGTTGCAACAGCGTCGGGAAGTCTCGGGTCCGGAGGTGGGCCACGTCGTCGCCCGTCACGAGCAGGCGCGACGAGTCCCGAGGCGACGCCGGGGTCTGGGCGATCGCCTCGTCGGGAAGGTCGTAGTCGAACGCAGCCGACTCCATCCGGTCGAGGCTACGGCCAGGGTCAGTCGAAGAGGCCCGGTGGCAGCTGCTTGTCCGGTGTGGCCGGCGGCGTCAGCCCCAGGTGTTCCCACGCGGCGGGCGTGGCCACGCGACCCCGGGGCGTCCGCATCAGCAGGCCCTGCTGGATCAGGAACGGCTCGTAGACGTCCTCGACCGTCTCGGTGGGCTCGCTCACGCTGATCGCGAGGGTGGAGAGCCCGACCGGACCCCCACCGAAGCGTTCACAGATGCTGCTCAGAATGGCGCGGTCGACCTTGTCGAGACCCTTGGCGTCCACCCCGAAGGTGGCCAGGCCGGCATTGGCGGTGTCGGCGTCGATCACCCCGTCGGCCTTCACCTCCGCGTAGTCGCGGACGCGACGCAGGAGCCGGTTGGCGATCCGGGGCGTGCCGCGGGCACGACGGGCGATCTCGGCGGCGCCCTGGTCGTCGATCTGGACGCCGAGGATGTCTGCCGCCCGGACCACGATGCGGTGCAGGTCGTCGGCGTCGTAGTAGTCGAGACGGGCGACGAGGCCGAAGCGATCACGAAGCGGCCCCGTGATCAGCCCGGTCCTGGTCGTGGCGCCCACCAGCGTGAAGCGGGAAACGGGAAGCCGGACCGACCTCGCGGCGGGCCCCTTGCCCAGCACGATGTCGAGCTGGAAGTCCTCCATCGCCGGGTAGAGGACCTCCTCGACGTTGCGGGACAAGCGATGGATCTCGTCGATGAACAGGACGTCGCCCTCGTCGAGCTTGGTGAGGATCGCCGCGAGATCGCCGGCGCGTTCGAGGGCCGGACCCGATGTGGCGTGGAGGGCCACGCCCATCTCGTTCGCGACGATGTGGGCCAGCGTGGTCTTGCCGAGCCCGGGCGGGCCGGCGAAGAGCAGGTGATCGGCCGCCTGACCGCGCCGGCGGGCGGCGCCCAGGATGATCTCGAGGTGTTCCTTCAACTCGGACTGACCGACGAAGTCCTCGAGGCTCGACGGCCGGAGGCCGTTGTCGTTGAACTCGACGTCGATGTCGTCCTCGCCGAACTCCGGCGACAGCAGCTCGTCTCTCATCGCAGCCTCACGAGTTCACCGCGAGTCGCTGCAGCGCCTGCTTGAGCAGCACCGAGGCGTCGCCGTCGACCGGCAGATCCTTCATCGCCGCCTGGATCTCGTCTGCGCCGTAGCCCAGCCCGGTGAGGGCCTCGCGGACGTCGTTGAGATCGCTGGCGCCGGTGGAGGTGGCCGGCGAGGACACGGCCGTGAGGTCGACGTCGGGCATGTCGAGCTTCTCCTTGAGCTCGACGAGCAGCCGCTGCGCGGTCTTCTTGCCGACCCCGGGCACCAGACAGAGGGAGGCGAGATCCTCGGTGGCCAGAACGGTCTGGAGGCCGGCGGGGTCGTGGACGCCGAGGATGGCGAGACCGAGTGCGGGACCGACGCCGTGGGCCGAGATCAGGGCCTCGAAGGTGATGCGTTCCTCCCGGCTGGTGAAGCCGTAGAGCGTCTGGTCGTCCTCGCGGAAGTGGTGGTGCACGTGGACGAACACCTGCTCGCCCAGCTCGCCGAGCGCCACGGCCGTGGAGGGCGAGACGGTGATGCGATACCCGATGCCGGCGACCTCGATGATGACCTCACCGCCGGTGCGGTCGGTCAGTTCCCCGCGCAGCGTTCCGATCATCGTTCCACTCCCTCGACTCGTCCCGTGGTCCACCCGGGCCACATCATCGCAGCGCTCCGGCCGGCTGGTGCGCCACGTGGCACAGGGCCAGGGCGATGGCGTCGGCGGCGTCGACCGGACGGAGTGGCGTTCGGATGCCGAGCAGCGACTGGACCATGCGCTCCATCTCGTCCTTGCTGGCGCCGCCGTGGCCGGCGACGGCTTCTTTGACCTGGTTGGGTGAGTACTCCACCACGGTGCAGCCCGCGGCGGCGGCCTCGGCCATGGCGAGACCGCTGGCCTGGCCGACCGAGATCGCCGTGCTCACGTTGTGCTGGAACAGCACCCGCTCGATCGCGACCACGCCGGGGCGGTACTCGGTGATCAGCGACCGCAGCTCGCGTTGGAGATCGGCGAGACGGTGTGGGACCGCCCAGTCCTTCGGCGTCGTGATCACGCCCGCCGCCACCGCCCGGGAGCGCCGACCGTCGGTTTCCACACAGCCGTAGCCACACCGGGTCAGACCCGGGTCGATGCCCAGCACGAACATACGTACGAGCGTAGTCAAGGGCGACCGAGGTGCGGCGGACCGCCCGACCCATTCGCCTCCGCGGCCCTCATCCCCCACGGTGCCATGCCGATTGGGCCGGGTGTCTGACCTCTTCGAGCCGAGCGCGGCGCCGCTGCCGCCGGCCCCGCCACCAGCGCCCGTGACCCCGACCGTGCTCCTGCAGGACGTCGCCAAGGCCTTCGCCGGCAACGACGCCCTCCGAGGACTGTCGCTCGAGGTCCCCAAGGGCGACATCACCGTCCTCCTCGGCCCCAACGGAGCGGGCAAGACGACCGCCATCCGCATCATCACCGGCGCACTCCCGTCCGACGGCGGGCTGGTCCAGACCTTCGGCGTCGATCCCGGCATCGACGGCGAGCAGGTCCGTCGGCGATGCGGCGTGGTCTCGGCGAAGCCGGCCCTCTACGACCGCCTCCCCGGCTGGGACAACCTCGAGTACAGCGCCTCGCTCTACGGCGTGCGGGGTGACGTGAAGGCCAAGATCCGCGCCGCGGCTGCCCGCTTCGACATCGAGCACGCCCTCGACCAGTACGTCGGGGGCTACTCGACCGGCATGAAGACCCGCCTCGCACTCGCCCGGTCGGTCCTGCACGAACCCGACCTCCTCCTCCTCGACGAGCCGACGTCGGGCCTCGACCCCGAGTCGTCCCACGCGGTGCTCAACCTGATCCGGGAGATGACCGGCGACGGCACCACGGTGATCATGTGCACCCACCTGTTGGTCGAGGCCGAGGGCCTCGCCGATCAGATCATCATGCTCGACGACGGTGTCGACCTCCTCCAGGGCTCCCAGGAGGAGCTCATCGCCCGCTACTGGCCGACCGCGGCCATCGTCGTCGAAGCCGAGGAGCCCGGGTTGCTCGACGTCGCCAGGCGCCTCCCCGGCGTGACCGGCTACCACCGCAACGGTGCGGCCACGATCGAAGTGGACGACCCCGCGCGGGTGCCGGACCTGATCGAGGCTCTCGTCAAGCGCAGCGTTCGGCTGACCAGAGTCGAACCGCACCGTCCGACGCTCGAGGAGCTGTACTTCAGGGTCCGCCGAGAACACCGTGAGCGGACCGGCGCGCCCGAGCCCGCGATGACTGGCGCCTCGGTGCTGGAGACCGTCTGATGCGAAACCTCGACTGGCACCGCGTCCGAACCGTCGCGAAGCACGACCTCAAGCAGCTGCTGCGGTCGAAGGACTTCCTGATCCCGATGGCCGTGCTCGGCGGCCTGTTCTTCGTCGTCCTGCCGGCGATGCTGTTGGCGTCGATCGAGGCCATCGGCCAGGTCGGCGCCATCGAGCAGGTGTCGGCCGCGCTCGACGTCCTCCCCGACCGGGCCCAGGAACAGCTCCGCGGCGACACCCCCGGCAGCCGCACCCAGTACGCGCTGGCGGTGTACCTCTTCGCCCCGCTGGCCATCATCGTGCCGCTCACGATCTCGTCGGCCGTCGGCTCGGCCACCATCGTCGGCGAGCGCGAGAAGGGCACCGGCGAGTTCCTCGCCCACTCCCCCGCCGCCACGACCGAGATCTACGTCGGCAAGCTGATCGCCAGCCTGATCCCCGGCTACCTCACCACGCTGGTCGGTTTCAGCATCTACTCGCTGATCGTCAACCTGATCGTGGGGCCCGACGTCGGCGGCTGGTTCTTCCCCACCGGCGACTGGTGGCTCCTGATGTTGTGGGTCGTCCCGCCGTTCCTGTGCTTCGCGTTGGCCATGGTCCTGCGGCTCTCGGCCCGGGTCCGGTCGACCGCCGCCGCCCAGCAGGCCTCCGGCCTGGTGACGCTGCCGATGATCGTGGTGGCCTACAGCCAGTCCACGGGCACCCTCTTCGGCGCCGGCACCTCGACCTTCTACATCGGCCTGCTGGCCTGGCTCGGCGCCCTCTGGGTCCTGACCCGCGGCATGTACGCCGTGAAGCGCGGCCGCCTCCTCGGCGTCGCCGACGAGGTCTGAGCCTGTCGAACCTATGGCAGAGCAAGCCCGGCTCTGACACCGCCCTGAGCAGGAGCTAGCCGGCGGCTTCCTGGAGGACGTCGTCGGGGACGTCGAAGTTGGCGTGCACCGAGTCGACGTCGTCGAGGTCGTCGAGGATGTCGATGAGGTTCAGGACCTGCTTCGCCGCGCTCACGTCGTCGAGCGGCACGGTCTGGGTCGGCAGGAACGTCAGGTCCGCCGACTCGAAGGCGATCTCGGCGGCCTCGAGGGCATCGCGGAGGCCGTTGAGATCGGTCGGCTCGCTGGTGAGGCGCCAGGTGTCGCCCTCGTCGACCAGGTCCTCGGCGCCCGCATCCAGGGCCACCATCATCAGCTCGTCCTCGTCGATCGCGCGGTCGAGCACAATCACGCCCTTGCGCTCGAACTGCCAGGCGACCGCGCCCGGCTCGGCCAGCGAGCCGCCGTTCTTCGACAGGATCGAACGCACCTCGGAACCGGTGCGGTTCCGGTTGTCGGTGAGCGTCTCGATGTACAGCGCCACGCCGGCCGGGGCATAGCCCTCGTAGGTCACGTTCTCGTAGTTGACGCCCTCGAGCTCACCGGTGCCGCGCTTGACCGCGCGCTCGATCGTGTCGAGAGGCACCGAGTTGTCGCGCGCCTTCTGGAACATCGTGCGAAGCGTCGGATTGGCGTCGAGGTCTCCCCCACCCTGGCGAGCGGCGACCTCGACCTGCTTGATCAGCTTGGCGAAGAGCTTGCCGCGCTTCTTGTCGGCGGCACCCTTCTTGTGCTTGATGGTTGCCCATTTGGAGTGACCCGACACGGCTTCACCTCTCGAGGAACAGCTGATGGAGCCGCCGGTCGTCCGACAGCTCGGGGTGGAATGCGGCCACCATCGTAGAACCCTGACGGCACAGGACGGGCTGGTCGTCGACCCGCGCGAGCACCTCGACGTCGGCGCCGACCCGGGTCACGACCGGCGCACGGATGAAGACCGCATGGACCGGCGTGTCGAGGCCCTCGACCGGCAGGTCGGTCTCGAAGCTGTCGACCTGGCGGCCGAACGCATTGCGCTGCACCGTGAGGTCGATGGCCCCGAGCGGCTCCTGGTCGTCTCGCCCGTCGACGATCTCGGTGGCGAGCAGGATCATGCCCGCACAGGTCCCGAACACCGGCATGCCGTCGGCCAGGCGCTTGCGCAGCGGCTCCTCCAACTCATTGGAGCGCAGCATGAACGACATGGTGGTCGACTCGCCGCCGGGCATGATCAGGCGCTCGACCGAGTCGAGGTCGGCCGGGAGCCGGACCTCGACCGGTGTCGCGCCCAGTGTCTCGATGACTTCGGCGTGTCGCCGAAATGCGCCCTGCAGCGCGAGGACGCCGACGCGGGGCGTCCCTACCACCCGCGGTCTTCGAAATTGACGTCGAGGTCGTCCATGCCGATGCCGGTCATCGGCGCACCCAGGCCGCGGCTGACCTTGGCGAGGATGTCGGCGTCGCGGAAGTTCGTGGTGGCCTCGACGATCGCCTTGGCGCGCGGTGCCGGGTCGGCGGACTTGAAGATGCCGGAGCCGACGAAGACCGCCTCGGCGCCGAGCTGCATGGCGAGCGCGGCGTCGGCCGGGGTGGCGAGCCCGCCGGCGCAGAACAGCGGGACCTGGAGCCAGCCGGTCTCGGCGATCTCCTCGACCAGCGGGAGCGGTGCCTGGAGCTGCTTGGCCCACTCGAAGAGCTCGGCCTCGTCGGCCTGGGTGATCTTCTTGATGTCGCCGATGATCGAGCGCAGGTGACGGACGGCCTGGATGACGTCGCCGGTCCCGGCCTCACCTTTGGAGCGGATCATGCACGCACCCTCGCTGATGCGACGCAGGGCCTCGCCGAGGTTGGTGGCGCCACACACGAACGGGACGGTGAAGTCGTGCTTGGCGATGTGGTGCTTCTCGTCGGCCGGGGACAGCACCTCGGACTCGTCGATGTAGTCGACGCCGAGGGCCTGGAGGATCTGGGCCTCGACGAAGTGGCCGATGCGGGCCTTGGCCATGACCGGGATGGTGACCGCGGCCTGGATGCCGTCGATCATCTCGGGGTCGCTCATCCGGGAGATGCCACCGTCTGCTCGGATGTCTGCAGGAACCCGCTCGAGGGCCATGACGGCCACGGCGCCGGCATCCTCGGCCACCTTGGCCTGTTCCGGGGTGACGACGTCCATGATCACGCCGCCCTTGAGCATTTCGGCGAGCCCGCGCTTCACGCGAACCGAGCCGGTGATGCGCTGTTCTGCATTCTCCTGAGCCATGCGCGTCAGCGTATCGGTTCGCTTCGGAGACGCCGAAGCCATATCGGCTGGTCGACTCAGCCGGAGGGCAGGAACGGAGCCGCGTCGGCGAGGATCTCGGGCACTCGACCCGGGTCGAGCAGCTGCGCCATGTTCGGCAGGACGATCTCGATCCAGGTGACGCCGGGCGACAGCAGCACGGGTTGCCCCGACGAGTCGGTGAACGTCCAGGAGTCCCGTGGACTCGACCGCTCCCACGTGGCCTCGATCAGGGCACCGTCGGTCAGCACCAGGGCGTCGCCGGTGCCGACCGAGACCGCCTCGGGTGACTCGGGATCGGCTGCGCTCACGCCGTAGTCGGTCTCGATCACGACCACGTTCTCCGATGCGATGATCTCGCCGCTTTCGTCGACGTGGGGGCGACCGAATTGGGATCGCACCCAGGCTCGATCGGCCCACACCCAGGTGACGTCCTGCAGCGCCCCCCAGTCGATCCGGACGCCGGGGACGAGCGGCTGGGTGCGCGAGGCGTCATCGGGTCGTCGGTCGAAGAGCACCGGCGGAGGCGCCACGGTCACCAGCTGCTCGTCCAGCGGCGACAGCGAGACGAAGCCGGTGAGTTCCAGCGCACGGTCGGGGAAGTCCTCGCGTGCGTACGCGTCCGGGAAGCGGTCGATGCCCAGGTCGACCAGACCCTGCGCGAACGCCACGCCGGCGATCTCGTTGGCCACGCCCTCGTTCGAGGACCAGTAGGCGAAGCCGGGGCTCCCGAACGCCGGCAGGAGGTCCACGTCGGTGGTCCTCGCCGACCGCACCGGCCCGACCGAATCGGGAAGCGTCGAGTGGTAGATCGCGAGCAGGCGGGTCAGCCGACCCTCGACCAGGTTCTCGATGACGACATCGGCATCGAGAAGCCCACGCTGCGGCATGGCGTCGCGGGTGTTGTCGATGCGCACGGCGATCGCCGCTGCGCCGGCGCGGTCGGTCGACGCGAGACCGGTGAGCGGCATCGCCTGAGACGAGTCCGCGGGTTCGATCGCCGGCTCCTCCCCCACGATCGGTGCTGCGGTGGGCGTCGGCTGCTCGACCGCCCCTGGCGTCACCACCCCGACGCCCTCGGCGGCGACGAGCCGACGTTCGGTCACGGGCAGGCCGCGCACGTCGGACCCGCATCCCGTGGCCACGAGCGCGGCGAAGAGCAGGAGGGCCGGCCCGCGACGCCACCGGCGCACCACCGGCCGTGGAGCCCCTAGAGCTCCTGGAGCACCGCGATGCGGTCGGCGAGGGTGAAGCTGGACGACACGACCGCGTCCTGGGGTACGTCGAGCCACAGGTTCCGACAGGACCGACCGTTGTTGGCCACGGTCCGGCCGTCGGTCCGGATCGACTCCAGCGCCCGCTCGAGTCCGGGCGGGTAGCGAGTGATCTCGGTCGCGGCGAGGTCGGCGTCGACCAGTTCGTAGCCCTCGGTGATGCGGCGCCCAGCCCACGCCGCGAGCCCGGGGGCGATGCCGGCGAGGCGCGCCGGCAGGGAGGCCACCGTGAGGTTGACGGTGGCTTCACCGCGTCGCACGCGCATCAGTTCATGGGCGAGGACGGCCTCGAGCTGCACGCGGTCCAGCCGTTCGACCAGGCCGCTCGTCACCACCAGCGTGCCCTCTCGCGGCGTGCGGGCGAGCACGGCCACGTTCGGCGCACCGTCGTCGACGATGTGCACGTCGGGGGCGCGGAAGCCGTGAGCGACCGTCAGGCCTTCGACCAGGTTGTCCAGGCGGGGATGCTCGCCGTCGGCCAGTGGACGCGCGCCGAGCGTTCGGAGAGCCGAAGCGACCGAGCGCCGATGCATGGCGCCGGCCACCAGGGCGCCGAGTACCGCCGAGATGAGCACGCCCCATCCGAATCCGATGGTGAACGCCCAGATCGGATACGTCACGACCGCGACGACGAGCGCCAGGAGGCCATAGGCGATCGCGGTGCGGCGCACCGCCAGGGCTCGGGTCATCAGAACTCGACCTGGACCGGGCCGCGGGCGTCGCCCTCGACCTCGAAGTACTCGCTCTCGGTGAAGCTGAACATCCCGGCCACGATGTTGGACGGGAAGCTCTGGATCTTGGTGTTGTAGCCGAGCACGCTGTCGTTGTAGTGCTGGCGGGCGAACGCGATGCGGCTCTCGGTCGAGGTCAGCTCCTCCTGGAGCTCCAGGAAGTTCTGGTTCGCCTTGAGATCCGGGTACGCCTCGGAGAGGGCGAACAGCGACTTGAGGGTGCCGGTCAGCATGTTCTCGGACTGCGCGGCCTCGGCGGGACCGGAGGCCGACATGGCCGAGTTGCGGGCCGTGATGACCGCGTCGAGCGTTTCCTTCTCGTGGGCGGCGTAGCCCTTGACCGTTTCGACGAGATTGGGGATGAGGTCGTAGCGCCGCCGCAGCTGCACGTCGATCTGTGCCCAGGCGTTCTCGACCCGGTTCTTCAGCCGGACCAGGCCGTTGTACTGCGCGATGAAGAACAGCAGCAGCAGAACGACGATGACGACGATCACGATGATCCAGACCACGTCCAATCCTCCTCGGAGAGCGACGCGACCATCCTAGTGGCGGCGAGATCGCGCTCCGGCGCCGGGCCTAGGCCAGAACTGCGGCGGGATCGGCGCCGAGGGCCTTCTCGTACAGCGTGAGGTAGCGGTCGGCCAGACGCCGCATCGAGAACTCGTCGGCGCGAGCGAGACCGGATGCGATCATGGTCTCGATCTCCGGTCCGCGGTCGAGGGCCAGGACGAGGGCATCGGCGAGCGCCCTGGGGTCGCCGGCCTCGGGGAGGAGCGCGTCGAGCCCGTAGCGGGCGACATTGGCGTAGCCGGGGATGTCGGAAGCGACCACGGGCGTCGACGCGGCCATCGCCTCGAGCAACACGATGCCGAACGACTCGCCGTGCAGCGACGGTGCGGCGAAGGCGTCGGCCTCGCGCATGCGTCGGATCTTGTCGACCTCGCCGACGGGGCCGATCCACTCGATCCGCGGATCACCGGCGGTGCGTGACTTCAAGGCTGTGGTCTCGGGACCGTCGCTGCCGATCACGAGGCGGACCTCGGGAGGCAGCCACTGCATCGCCTCGAGGAGCACCGCCAGGCCCTTCCGCGGCTCGTGTCGCCCGATGAAGAAGATCGTCCGGCGGTCGGAGGGGATCCGTTCGGCGGCGGCGTAGCGGTCGGTCTCGACCCCGTTGAACAGAATCTCGCACTCGCCGCCAAGCTGTTCTCGCGCCACTGCCGCAGCCTCTTCGGAGACCGCGACCGAGACCTCGATTCGCTTCTGCAGCCACCGCACGCCCTTGCTCAGGTACTGGTAGGACCGACTGCTGCCCGCTCGGTGGAACGTGGCCACGATCGGCGCCTGCTTCAGCACGGTGGCCGTCATGGTCGGCCCCGGGGCCATCGGTTCGTGGATGTGCAGGATGTCGAATGCCTCGTCCCTGAGCGCCCGGATGATCCGCAGCTGAGCGGCCGGGTCGGGGGCGATCGGGGCGACGGAACCGTTGGCCGCGGTGGGGATGCTGGCCCCGAGCGGCGTGACGCCGGCATCGGGCGGTGGGCCGTCGCACGGTCCGAGCACCCGGGTGTCGACGCCCTCGGCCCGGAGCGCCCGGGCGAGGCCGAGGACCTGGTTCTGCACACCGCCGTGGACGGTGAGGCTGTACGGGCAGATCATGCCGACCCGCATCAGCCCGCCTCCTGCTCGGCCTCGAAGGCGGCCAGCGCTTCGTGGTCGCTGGGCCAGTTCGGTCCCATGAGGTGCCACTGCTCGGGGGCGAGCCTGATCAGGTACTCGAGTTCGTCCGCCAGCTCCTGGGTGACACGACCGACCTCGTCGCGCAGCCGGCCTCGCCGCTCGGTGTCGATGGGCGGGCGACAGACCGCATGGTGGCGGCCCGGCTCCTGGTAGACGCCGACGGGAATGATGGCCGCGCCGGTCCTGAGCGCGATCGTGGCCGGGCCTCCGGGCAGCGTCGTCTTCTCACCGAAGAAGTCGACCTCGATCCCGCCTCCGACGATGTCGCGGTCACAGAGCAGGCAGACGACGTGGTTGGCCTTGAGCGCTGTGATGACCCGCGACGCGACGTCGGGGCCGAGCGGCACGACGTGCATGCCGAAGGACTGGCGATAGTCGACCATCCAGTCGAACAGTTCCTTGGGTTCGATCGCTTCCACCACGACCGTGACCTCGTACCCGGGCCGGCAGGTCAGCCACCGTCCCGCCCACTCCCAGCCACCGAGGTGCGGCAATGCCAGGATCGGCCCCACCCCGCGGGCGAACGCGTTCTCGATGTTCTCGAAGCCCTCGACCGTGAAGCCGAGGTCGACGTCGGCGTCGGTGGCCGACTGGAGGCGGGCCGAGTCCACCCAGTACCGCGCGTAGGCGTCGATCGTCTGATCGATCAGCCGGTCCATCGTGAGGTCGTCGAGTCCCGGGCCGACGGATCGGCGCAGGTGTCGCGCCACCATGAACCGTCGCTCGGCGGAGGACCGTGCGGCCGCGCGACTGGCCCGCCGGCGGACCGGATCCGCGATCTGCGGCGGGATGCGTTGGACGAGCGCCGACCCCGCCTTGTAGGCGAGTGTCGTCGGATCGGGTCGGCCCACGCTCCGGTCAGTCGATCAGCGCTGCCGGCGGCGCGACAGCTGACGGCGCTCGCGAGCTTCGGCGCGAACGCGGCGGCGCCGACGCTGGACCCGACCGAGCTGGGCGTCGGGCATGACGTTGGTGGCCTGGCGCCTCACCTTCACGAACCGTTGGATCGCCGTCACCAGGGTGAGGACCAACATGATCCAGAGCACCGGTATGAGGATCTGGCTGAAGAGCAGCCCGATGGCGAGCACGATGAATCGCTCGGCGCGCTCCATGATGCCGCCCTTGGCGTCGAAGCCGAGCGACTCGGCCTTGGCGCGCTGATACGAGATCAACATGGCGGCGCCCATCACGGCCACGGGAAGCACCGAGATGCGGCCGGGCTCGTTGGAGGCCAGGTACCAGGTGATGCCGCCGAAGAGCAGGGCGTCGGTGAGGCGGTCCGACACCGAGTCGAAGAACGCTCCTCGCACCGACGAGGTGCCGGACGCCTTGGCCACGGCCCCGTCGAGGGCGTCCGGGATCCCGGTGAGCACCAGGAAGACGAACCCGAGCGTCAGGTAGCCGTTGCCGATCACGACCGCGCCGGCGGCGGCGATCAGGATGCCGGTGACGGTCAGGGCGTCAGCGGTGACGCCGGCGCGGCGCAAGCTGGCGC
>JBCCFK010000118.1:0-12218 GCA_039029775.1 Actinomycetota bacterium
CGCGATGATGAAGGCCGTCGTCAAGGAGGCACTCGAGGCCGGGGCGCTCGGTTTCAGCACCTCGCGCACCGAGAAGCACAAGTCGTCAGCCGGCGTGCTCACCCCGTCGATCGAGGCCCACGAGGCCGAGCTGGTGGGGATCGCCGAAGCGCTCGGCGAACTGGACGCCGGCGTGCTCCAGGGCATCTCGGAATTCTACGACTTCCCGGCCGAGTTCCGCATGTTCCGGGCCATGACCGAGGCCTCGGGGCGGCCGACCTCCATCACCGTCGAGCAACAGGACGCCCGGCCCGAGTGGTGGAAGGAGCTGCTCGATGCCGTCTCCGCAGCCCAGGACGACGGCCTCCCGATGCGCGGCCAGGTCCCGCCGCGGGCCACCGGCGTCCTTCTCGGGCTGACCGCGACGCTGAACCCGTTCTCGTTCCACCCGTCGTACCGGCGACTCCACCAGATGCCGCTGGAGGAGCGGGTCGCCGAGATGCGAAAGCCCGAGGTCCGCGAGGCCCTGCTCAGCGAGGAGACCGGCCTCAAGGACGGCCTGGTCGGCGAGATCATCACCAGTTGGCACAAGATGTTCCGGCTCGGCGACCCCGCCAACTACGAGCCGTCACCCGAGGAGTCCTTCGCCGGCCTCGCCGACGCGCAGGGGCGCACTGCCGAGGAGATCGCGTACGACGTGCTGTTGGAGAAGGACGGCCGGGCGCTCATCTACCACCCGCTCTTCAACTACATCACCGGCGACCTCTCGCTGGTGCAGGAGATGCTCGAGCATCCGCACACCACGTTCGGCCTCAGCGACGGCGGCGCCCACTGCGGCGTGATCTCGGACTCCAGCTTCCCGACCACCCTGATCCAACACTGGGGTCGTGACCGCAGCCGCGGCCCGAAGCTGCCGCTGGAGCGGCTGGTGTCGATGCAGACGAAGGAGACCGCCGAGCTCGTCGGCCTCATGGATCGTGGTGTCCTGGCTCCCGGCTACAAGGCCGACGTGAACGTCATCGACTTCGACAACCTGACCCTGCACGAGCCCCAGGTCGAGTACGACCTCCCGGCGGGCGGGCGTCGCCTGGTCCAGCGGGCGTCGGGCTACGAGGTCACGATCGTGTCGGGCAAGGTGGCCTTCAGAGACGGCAAGCCCACCGGCGTGCTGAACGGAAGCCTGATCCGCGGCGCCCAACCGGCGCCAACCGGCTGAGCCTCAGCCACAGTCGCTGCCCACGTGCGTCGGCGCCACCGCGCCGGTCAACAGCTCGAACGCCTCGGCCCAGTCGGTGCACGGCTCTGCGTCGAAGTCGATGAACGAAACCGCCGGGTCCAGCACCGCCCAGGTCACCAGCTCCGCGGCCACCTCGGTGCCTCGGTCGACCCATGCTGCGTCGTGGGCTTCCCAGCCGGCAGCGCCGACGAAGGCCGAGAAGGCGGCGCGGTCGTCGCCGTCGACCTGCCGATGCGCCCAGGCATGGGCCAGCTCGTGCACCAGTGCCTGGGTCTGCAGGGTCGTCTGGACCACCGGATCCTCGTGGGTCCAGCACACCCGAATGCGGTCGAGACCCGACTCGTCGACCCAGAACCCGAGATTGCCGGCGCAGTCGGCCTTGTCGTCGTGAAAGCTGACGGCGGGGGTCGACCCGAGCGTCAGACCGGCGCCGTCGAACAGCGCCAGGGCCTCACCCACGATTTCCGCCTCGGGGGCGGTCAGCGGCGTCAGTGCGCCGAGGGCGGGGTCGGACTCGTCGCCGGCTCCCCCATGCGGTGCGATCACCCCTCCGACGATGGCGATGCTCATGGCCAGGGCGGCGAAGACGGCGATGCGATGGCTGCTGATCCGTGTCATGTGGGACACGGTCCGACCAGCGGTTTTGCCCTGACTTTCGGGCCCTGAGGCCCGACTTATCCGGCTCTTAAGTGCGACCTAAGCCGCATCCGGGAAGCTCAGCTACGCCCGATGCGGGAGGTTTGTAGGGTGTCGGCACCATCGGAGGAGGCGGGGTTGGAGTATCGGGTCCTCGGGCGGCTCGACGTCGATCGTGACGGCGGGTCGGTCGACCTCGGAGCGCACCGGCAGCGGGCTGTGTTGGCGCTGCTGCTGATGCACGCGAACACCGTCGTGTCCACCGACTCCCTCCTCGACGAGCTCTGGGGTCCCGACGAGGGCGCGAGCCGTCAGAACGCGCTGTGGGTGTACGTCTCCGGACTGCGGGGCGCCCTCGAGCCGGACCGCCAGAAGCGCACCGACGGGACGATCCTGCTCACCCGGTCGCCCGGCTACGTGCTCGAGGTGGATCCGAGTTCGATCGACGCGATCCGGTTCGAACGACTGCTGAACGAGGGGCGCCTCCTCGCCGAGACCGACCCCGGTGCCGCGTCGCTCGTGCTGGGCGAAGCACTGGGGCTCTGGCATGGGGCCGCGTACGAGGACTTCGCATACGAATCGTTCGCCCAACGAGAGATCGCCCGCCTGGAGGATCTGCGCCTCGAGGCGGTCGAGGCCCGCGTGGACGCCGACCTCGCCCGAGGGCTCGGGCGGGAACTGGTCTCCGAACTCGAGACACTGGTGGCGCAACAGCCGCTTCGGGAGTGGACCACGGGCCAGTTGATGACCGCCCTCTACCGATCCGGCCGGCAGGCGGAGGCGCTCCGGGCCTACGCGGACCTGCGCAACCGGCTCGGAACCGAGCTCGGGGTCGAACCTTCACCGCGCCTGCGCCGCTTGGAGGAGCAGATCGTCGTCGGCGATCCCGAACTGGACGTGCAGGGCACCGGTGCAGTCACGGGCACCGGTGCCCAGCCCGGACTCGCCGTCCGGGGCTACGAGCTGCGCGAGAGCGTCGCACGCGGCCCCGACGGCGAGGTCTTCCGCGCGTTCCAGCCGGCAGTCGGCCGAGAGGTCGACATCCGGGTCATCGGGCCCGACATCGCCGACGACCCGAGCTTCGTTCGGCGCTTCGACCACGACGCCCGCTCCGCTGCGCTGCTCGAGCACCCCCACGTGGTCCCCGTCTACGACCACTGGCGGGAGCCCGGTGCCGCGTACGTGGTCACCCGCGCCGTGACCGGGGGGACCCTGGCCGACGTCCTGGCGCAACGTGGACTTCGACCCGACGAGGCGGCCCGACTCGTGGACCAGGTCGGCAGCGCGTTGCACGCGTTCCATCGCTCCGGCCTGGTGCACGGCAACGTCGCTGCCGAGACGATCGCCGTCGACGACGATCTCAACGCCTACCTGGGTGAACCGAGCCTCACCGCCGAGGACCGCGGCACGACGGCGGATGACGTGCTTGCCCTGGCCCGCGTCGCCTCGGAAGGCCTCACGGGCCTCCGCGGCGACATCGAACAGGTTCGGGGTGCCCTGCCGGTCGGCGTTCGAGCGGTCGTGGAAGACCTCGTGACCAGCGACGCCGAGCCCGAGGTCGCAGCCTTCGTCACCGGAGTACGACGCGCACTGAGCGACCCGGATGCCGAGGCCGGATGGTCCGAAGAGCTCGAGAATCCCTACAAGGGTCTGCGCGCGTTCGGCTTCGGCGATGCCGAGACGTTCTTCGGTCGCGAGCGGCTGGTGGCGCGACTCGTCAACCGGATCGCTCTGCCAGGGCCGAAGGGCCGCTTCATCGCCGTCGTCGGTCCGAGTGGGTCCGGGAAATCGAGCGTCGTGCGAGCCGGGCTCCTGCCGGCCGTCCGCGCGGGAGCGGCGCCAGGCTCGGAGCAGTGGTTCACGACGGCGATGACACCTGCCCCGCACCCATTCGAGTCGCTCGAAGGAGCGCTGACTGCGATCGCGATCGAACCGCCCGTTTCGTTGCTCGACGCGATCATCGAAGACGGCGGCTTGCATCGCACCCTGCATCGCATCCTGCCCGACGACGGTTCGCAGCTCGTGTTGCTGGTCGACCAGTTCGAGGAGCTCTTCACCCAGGTCGACGAGTCCACGGCGGAACGATTCCTGGACGCCCTGGTCGACGCGATCGCGCACGAGGGCAGCAGGCTCCACGTCGTGGCAACCCTTCGCGCCGACTTCTACGACCGGCCGCTGCGGCACCGCGGCATCGGCGAACTGGTTCGTGAGGGCACCGAGGTCATCACGCCGATGACACCAGAGGAGCTCGAACGAGCGATCACGGGCCCGACCGACGCCGTGGGTGTGCGATACGAGCCCGGGCTCGTCGCCGCACTGATCAACGACGTGGTCGACCGTCCTGGCGCACTCCCTCTCCTGCAGTACGCGTTGACCGAGCTGTTCGACGCCCGCGAGGGAGCCGCTATCACGGCGCAGGCGTACCACGACCTCGGGCGCGTCTCCGGCGCGCTGGTCGCGCGTGCCGAGAGCCTCCTGTTCGGCCTCGGCGCAGACGCCGACAACGTCGCTCGCCAGCTGTTCCTCCGGCTCGTCACGTTGGGCGAGGGCAGCGACGACACGCGCCGTCGCATCCTGCGGTCCGAGGTTGAGTCGTTGCCGGTCGACCACGTGGTCCTGGCGTCGATCCTCGACACGTTCGGCCGACACCGACTGCTGAGCTTCGATCGCGACCCGGTCACCCGCGGACCGACGGTGGAGATCTCCCACGAGTCGTTGCTCACCGGCTGGCACCGGCTCGAACACTGGATCGAGTCGGCGCGCGACGACGTCCGCAACCAGCGTCGCCTCGCGGAGGCGATGGAGGAATGGAACGCCGCCGACCAACGTGACGACTACCTGCTGCGAGGCGGACGGCTGGCCCAGCTCGATGCCTGGGCCGCCACGAGCAAGTTCACGTTGTCGACCGCAGAGCAGGACTTCCTGACGAGCAGTCTCGACGTGCGCGCCCGGGAGCAGGAAGCCGAGCTCGAGACCGAGAAGCGGGCGCTCAAGGCCGAGGAGCGGGCGCGGAGCCGGACCCGGCTGCTCACGCTCGCCGGCCTCGCCACGATCGTGGTGGCGGCTCTGGCGGTCTTCGGCATCACACAGTGGCTCTCTGCCGAAGACGCCCGGGAGAGCGCCGAACTCGACCGAGCAGCTGCGCAGGAGGCGAGTGCCGCTGCGGCGGAAGCACAGGCGGCAGCCGAGGTCGCACTCGTCGCCGTCGAACAAGCACAGGCCGAGAAGGACGCACTCCTCACGGCGGCCCGGCTGGTCACCGAGTCCGAGTCGCAGCTCCCGCTCGACCCCACACTGGCGCTCCAGCTCGCGATCGAGGCCGTCTACGCCACGGCCGACTTCGGCTTCGCGACCGAGGACGCCGTCGATCAAGTGCACTGGGCACTCCAGGACCTCGGCGTACAGTTCGACGTCGGCCCACTCCTCCGTGGGAACATCGCCGTCCGGTCAGGACCTCGAGGGTTGACCGGTGTCTACGCCTTGCCGCCGGCGGAGCTCGTCGCATTCGCGAGCAGACACGCGCTGGTCCTCAGCGACGAGCAGTGCCAGCAGTACCTCCAGGGCCCATGCCACGACCGGGACCAGCTGCCCGCAGACCTCCGGCTCTACCTCGGCATGGAGGCATACATGCAGTCGAGCAGCCCGAACAACCGCCCGACGTTCACCACGGCCTCACCCCTGGCCGGCAGCCGGATTCGCATGGCGGCTCCACTGTTCGATGGGGATCTCGGGTTCCTGGCGGAACTCCAGTCCTTCACCGACACCACCGGCATCCAAGTCTCGCTGGTCAACGCCGGCGGCGACGAACTCCAGAGCCTGTTCCGAGGAGATCCGAATAGTGTCGACATCGTGCTGGCCCCGAATCGGGTTCCGGAGTGGGCCCGCGGTCGAGCACTGGACCTGACGGCGTTCCTCGACGAGGACACGCTCGTCAGGGACTTCGGACAATCCGCCCTTCGGCGCGCACGCCTCGACCCTGTGGGCGCGGACGACGCCGACTCGACGATCCGAGGCATCCCGGCGTTTGCGTTCCTGAAGGGCATGGTGTTCTACCCGAAGGAGAGGTTCGAGGAGGCGGGGTACGAGGTCCCGGAGTCGTGGGAGGAACTGATTGCGCTGGCCGACCGGATGGTCGCCGACGGCCGCACGCCGTTCTGCTTCGGGTTCGAGTCAGGCGACGCCACCGGCTGGCTGGGGACCGATCTCATCGAGGCCCTGGCTCTCCAAACCGCCGGCGTCGAGACCTACGACCGCTGGGTCGAGGGCGAGGTCGCATTCTCCCACCCCGCCATCATCGAGGCCGGCCGACGCGCAGAGGAGCTCCTGTCGGGTCCGGGCTACGTCATCAACGGCCGCGAGTCGATCACCCGAACGGACTTCGGGGAGCCCTACTTCATGTTGATGGCTCGCGATCCCGAAAGCGGTGACGTCGATCCTGCCTGCTGGATGGCGCCCCACACCGACTGGCTCCTGGACTTCCGCGAGGCGGACATCCAACTCGGTCGGGACCTGGACTTCTTCATGCTCCCGCCGGTGGACCCCGACACGCCCGCCCCGGTGCTCGGCAACGTGATCTTCGCGACCGCCATGGCCGACCGACCCGAGGTTCGGGCGCTCATGGGGACCATCGCGAGTCCGACGTGGGGAAGCACCTGGTCCGAGCAGCCCGAGGCCGACTTCATCTCGGCGAACCGACGGTCAGACTCGACCAACATCGCCTGCCTGCGCTTCGGTCCCTGTGACGAGTTCTACGTCACCGTCCGGCGTCGGATATCCGATGTCGTCCGCCAGGCGATACGCGACGACCGGTACCGCCCGGACGGTTCCGATGCGATGCCGGCCGCCATCGGGGGGTTCGACACCGACCTGAACCGGCCGGGGGCATTCTGGCAGGGAATTGTCGAGTGGGCGGACGGGGTGAAGACGATCGAGGAGGTCTTCGCCGACATCGACGCGGCCCGCGAGGAACTCGCGAGCCAGTCCGGCTGAACGCGCTCAACCCTCGGTCTTCGGGCGCTTCGGCCAGAACGGGTTGAGCTCGGCCAGGCTCTCGAACCCCTTCTGCATCTCGCCGAGGGCCGTGGCGACCATGTCCGGTGACTCGCCCGCCAGCGACTCCAGTTGCTCCTTGAGCTGCTCGGCGACCTCGGCGGACCGGCGGGTCGTCTCGCCCATCGTCGACCGGTAGACCTTGGTGATCTCCTCGAGCGCCTCGGAGCTCTCGGCCAGACGTTGCCCGACGATCTCGAAGTTCGCGGCACCCTCGCGGAGCTGGCGGAGCGTGTCCGGGAGCCGGATCAGCTCGCTGGTGAGATCGCGTCGCCACGATTCGAAGCGTTCGATGCGCTCCCCTATCCCCGGCACGGCGCCGTCCCTCCTTCGGTCGCTCGACCCAGCTTCGCACACCCGCCGGTGGGTAATGTCGTGGTCGGACCAAGGGGGGCCACCATGACCGCAACCGAATCCGAGATCCCACGGCATCTGCAGGGCAATGGGGCGCCTGTGCAGGAGGAACGGACGATCACCGACCTGGAGGTGGCCGGCGCGATTCCACCCGAGCTCGACGGGCGGTACCTCCGCAACGGCGCCAACCCGGTGACCGGGATGAGCGACCACCCCTTCCTCGGCGACGGCATGATCCACGGCGTGCGCCTCCGCGACGGGAGGGCCGAGTGGTACCGCAACCGCTACGTCCAGACCCCGTTCATCAGTGACCCCGACCGTCAGGTCATCAACCCCGACGCCAGCCTCCGCGACATGACGTCCTCCAAGGCCAACACCCACGTGGTCGGACACAGCGGCAAGATCATGGCGCTCGAGGAAGGCCACTTCCCCTACGTGCTCGACGGCAACCTCGACACCGTCGGGCCGACCGACTTCGACGGCAAGCTGACCGGTCCCTTCACCGCGCACCCGAAGATCTGCCCGATGACCGGCGAGCTGCTGGCGTTCGGGTACTACTTCATCGAGCCGTACATGACGTACCTGCGGGTGTCCGCCGACGGCGAGCTGGTGCAGTCCGAGGAGATCACGGTCGGCGGCCCGACGATGGTCCACGACTTCAACGTGACCGAGAACAACGTCGTCTTCATGGATCTCCCCGCCTGCTTCGACCTCGAGCTGGCCATCAGGGGCGAGATGCCGATCGCGTGGAACGAGGACTACCCGTCACGCCTCGGCGTGATGCCGCGCAATGGCACCGACGCCGACGTGGTCTGGTACGACATCGACCCCTGCTATGTCTTCCACCCGCTGAACTCCTATGAGGACGGCGACAAGATCGTGCTCGACGTGGCCCGGTTCGACCACATCTGGCGCGACGGCCCGATGGACTTCCCCAACCCCGTGCTCTGGCGTTGGGTCATCGACACCACCACGGGGAAGGTCCACGAGGAACAGGTCGACGACCGGCCCGGCGAGTTCCCGCGTGTCGCTGACTCGGTCATCGGCCGCAAGCATCGCTACGGCTACCTCATGGCATTCTCCGACACCGACGCGGCCGACCCGATGGACACCAACGGTGCGCTCCTCAAGTACGACCGGGAGACCGGCGAGCGGACCTCGATCGAGCTCGCGAAGGGTCAGACGCCCGGCGAGGCGGTCTTCGTTCCCGCCGCCGACGGGACGGCCGAGGACGACGGCTACCTGATGACCTATGTCCACGACGCTGCCACCGACACGAGCTCGATGGCGATCTTCGACGCCCAGGCGATGAGCGACGACCCGATCGCGTCCGTCCAGCTCCCCCGCGTGCCCTTCGGCTTCCACGGCAGCTGGGTCGACGCATCCGTGGCCGACTAGGTGCCGCCTACCCGGTCGTCGCCGGGTCCCAACCGATGCTGACCGAGTCGTTCCACTGGGGGCGGTCGTAGTCGCGGACGTCATGTCCGGTGGCGAGTACCGACCGCAGGTTGGTCATGAAGTAGATCCAGCAGCTCCTGCAGTTGAGGTGCATCCAAGCCCGTTCGGGGTCGTCGATCGGGCACCCGGTCTGGTGGAGGGCGACCTCGGTGGCTCCGTCGACCTCGGCGATGTCGATCGCCACGTCGCAGACGCCGAACGTGAACGCGACCCGGTGGCCCGGCACGACGTCGAGCACCTCGCCGCCGTGTCGGTAGTCGTGCACGTAGTCGAAGTGGTAGCGATCCCCCGCCTCGTACATCTCGTCCGCGCGCCGCTGTCGACCGTCTCGGGTCTCGAAGCGAGCCTCACGGATGTAGAAGCTCTCGAGTCCCGCCGGGGTCGAGAACCGCCGGAAGACCTCGTCGAGCGGCGCCAGGTAGTACATGTGCACCCAGAACTGGGTCCAGTCGTAGCCGTCGTCGGTCATGCCAGCAGTCTGGCCCGTCCGGCCCGATGACGAGAGGCGGTCCGTCTCCGAGGGTCCGAAGCCGTACCATGTGGCCGTGGCTTCGTCTGCATCAGCGGCGCGCGAAACCGAACGCCGGCACGAGCACGGCGATGGTCACGGGCCTCACCACCACTACGGCTCGCGCTCGGGATTGGGGCCCTGGCTGCTCATCCTGCCGATGCTCGGCGCCATTCTGTTGCGGGACCGCTTCGACTGGCTCAGCGACGCCGACGTCCGACTGTGGTCCACGTTGTTCGTGTCGATCTGTGTCCAGGCGCTGCCATTCCTGGTGCTGGGCGTCGTGGTCAGCGGCCTCATCGCCGCATTCGTCTCCCCGGACCTGGTGCAACGGATCGTCCCCAAGCGACCCGTGTTGGCGGTCCCGTCGGCAGGGCTCGCCGGCATGGCGCTGCCGGGCTGCGAGTGCGGGTCGGTCCCGATCGCCGGACGACTCGTCGCCGCCGGCACGCCACCGGCCGCGGCGCTGACGTTCCTGCTGGCCGCGCCCGCGATCAACCCGGTGGTGCTCGTCTCGACCGCCGTCGCGTTCCCCAACAACGGGGAGCTCGTCCTCGCCCGATTTCTCGCCTCCTTTCTCACGGCCGTCGCCGTCGGGTCCTGGTGGGCCCGGCGACGCAACGAGTCGTTGCTCGACTCGATGCCTCACATGCACGAGGAGAAGGCGGGACGGTGGGAGCGCTTCGTCGACGTGGCATCGCGGGACCTCGTCCACGCCGGTGGCTACCTGGTGCTCGGCGCGATGGCGGCCGCCAGCCTGCAGCTGATCATTCCCCGCTCGGTGCTCGACACCGTGGCCGACAACGAGCTGCTCGCGATCTTCCTGCTCGCCGGCCTCGCGGTCCTGCTCTCGATCTGTTCGGAGGCCGACGCCTTCGTCGCCGCAGGGCTCCCCCAGTTCTCGCTCACCTCCAGGTTGGTCTTCCTCGTCGTCGGGCCCGTGATCGATCTCAAACTCGTCGCGATGCACGCCGGCATCTTCGGGCGGCGCTTCGCCATGGTCTTCGCCCCGGTGACGTTGGCCGTTGCCGTGATCAGCGCCGTCATCGTCGGACAGGTGGTGCTGTGAACCGGATCGGACGCGCCGCCGTCATGCTCGCCCTCGGTGGCATCACCGCCCGACTCCTCCTCAACGGGGGCTTCGGCTGGTTCGTGCAGCAGCGCATGAAGCTGCCGCTGTGGGGCGCCACGGTCGTCCTGCTCGTCTTCGGCGCCTACGAGTTGTGGATGGGATCTCGCGACGAGCGCCACGACCCCGAGTCGACCCGTTGGCCGGTGGGACCCCGAGTCGGCTGGCTGATGGTCCTGCCCCTCGTCGTGTTGATCTCGGTGGCCCCCACGGGCCTCGGCGCCGCGGCAGCGGGCCGCGTCGACGCCTACACCCCGGACGACACCACCGATGCCTTCGAGCCGCTCGACACGTCCGATGGCCCGGTCGAGATGCGGGTGTTCGACTTCCTCGACCGGGCGCTCTGGGACGAGCAGGGGTCACTGGAGGGCGTGCCCATCCGGCTCGAGGGCCTGGTGGTGAACGACGAGTCGGTCGACGACGGCTTCCGGCTCACCCGCTTCCTGGTGAGCTGCTGCGCGGCCGACGGGATCCCCCTGCAGGTGACCCTCCACGGCACCGGGCCGGCCCTGGACGACGACGAATGGGTCGTGGTCGATGTGACGTGGCGCCCACCGGACGTCCCCTACCAGGAGGCCGAGGGCGACTGGGTCGTCGAGGCGGACGTGATCTCGCTCACCGTCGAGGACTCACCGAAGGACCCCTACGAGTCGCCCTACTAGCCGTCCCGCGGCCGTCAGCCACACGACTCCTGCGAGCACCGGTCGGTCGTCGCGTCGTAGTTCACGCCGGCCATCAGATCGATCAACCAGTCCTCTGCCACCGCGCCCCTCCCGACGACCTCGACCGAGATGCCCGGGACGGGGTCCTCCCTGATGCGTGTCTCCAGGTCGTACCGGATGACCCAGAACTCCCGATCGCCGACCGTGACCCGCTCGGCGTCCGGCGGCAGTTCAGCCCAGAGCCGGCGGCCGATCGCGACGGTCGATACTCCATCGGGGAGTTCGAAGACGAAGAAGTCGGCAGAGACGTTGCCCTGACCGGATACGAAGGTCGTGCCCGTCGGCGGATCGAAGCTCAAGCCCGAGCGAAACGCCGCGGCTCGCTCGACAAGCGGCATCCCGCCCTCGTGGACGCCACCGGCATCGACCTCGGATTCCATCGCGGGGACGACGTCGAATCGGACCTCCGCCGTTCGTGACACGCAGCTGTCTGGCACGGTGCCCGTGATCGGGCCTCGTGTGCAGTCCTGGAGCCACAGAAGCGCTCGGTACTCGCCCGGCGGCGCACCTCGAGGCACGAGGAAGTCACCCACGGTCTCGTTGTGCGCCTCAGCGGTCATCGGCGTCTGCAGATCGTAGGAGGCGAACGGTGCCCGCCCCATGCGCCCGTACACGCCGGCGACCCACGCCCCCAGCCACTCGGTCCCGGTCCAGCAGTCGATGTAGACCGCCGACGGGGCCTCCACGTAGTCGCCCACCTGGTCGGTCCAGATGAACGCGACGAGCTCGCCCGGTCGGTGGACGTCGCCGTCGAGCAGATCCGCGCCGGGCAGGGACGGCGGCGCGGCAGGTCCGTCGTTTGTGCAGCCGACGAGCCGCTCGGGCACCTGGTCCGCATCGACGGTCGCTGGGCGGGCCTGTTCGGCCTCGGCCACGAGGCCGGTCTGGAAGGCCACGCGCTCGGCATCGCTACTCGGTCCGCCGCAGCCCACGACGAGGCCGAACACCGCCGCGAGCACCGGCACCATCCGACTGCTCATCGTCCCAGCGTGGCACGCCCCGAGCAGGCGCGGTCGCCGCGCCCGGGACTCCTGGAGCGATCGCGAATCCTTGCGGGTCGAGTCGAGGCGACGCGTTGCATCCCAGGGCCGTTCTTGTATTGTTTGTCTCTGTGCTTAACAATTCACCCACACCTCACCCTGTGAG
>JBCCFK010000119.1:0-12210 GCA_039029775.1 Actinomycetota bacterium
ACGAACCGATCCGAGCGGGCCGCGCCCGATGCGGGGGCCGTGGCCGGCGCTGCCGCGGGGGCGGGCGCGGACGGCGCCGCTGCCGGGACCGACTCGACGTCCTCGGACGTGATCCGGCCACCCGGGCCAGTACCGGTCACCGTCGCCAGGTCGACCCCGCGCTCTGCGGCCATTCGTTTTGCGTACGGCGAGGCCAGGATCCGGCCACCGAGGCCGCGCCCAGCCGGCACTGCGGCCTCGACGTCCTCGGACGTGATCCGGCCACCCGGGCCGGTACCGGTCACCGTCGAGAGGTCGACGGCCATCTCGGCAGCGACGCGCTTGGCGTTCGGTGAGGCCAGGATCCGGCCGCCGGACGAGGTCGGCTCCGTCGCGGCGGAGGGTTCGGGCGATGCCTCCGGCTCGGGTGTGTCGGCCGTGGCGGGTGCCGGCTCCGCCCCCGCCGGCGCCGAGCCTCCGTCGGGCGCGGCTTCACCGGCTCCGAGCAGCCACCCCACCCCGTCACCGGGCTCGAGCGTGTCACCCACGGCGGCGGCATGGTGCACCACTCCGTCGGCAACGGCCTCGACCTCCGCCTCGACCTTGTCGGTCTCGATCAGCATCACGATGTCGCCGGCCGACACGGCCTGGCCCTCAGCAGCCACCCATTCGACGATGGTGCCTTCGGTCATGGTGAGGCCGAGCTTCGGCATCAGGATCTGCGTGGGCACGGTCAGGCTCCTTCGATGGGATGGATCTTGCCATTCGCAGCGAGACGGGTCGCAAGAACAGGATCGATGACGAGCGGGCCGTCCCGGCGGACGGTGAGGCGGACCGTGTCGCCGTGGCCCAGGACATGATCGCGTTCCCCGTCGAACGCAAGAACTCCCGGGCCGGAGAAGACGACGGTCTCGCCGAGCGACAGCGCCTCGGCGACCTCGAGGGACACGTCGGCGAAGGTGCCCGGGGCGATGGCGGCACGAACCTCGCTCCCGCCCGGTCCGGTACGGACGAACACGCCGCGGTCGTCGTCACGGGTGGTCGGGACCGAGCTCGCGCCGATCGCCGACAGCCCGATCGACGCCGGATCGGCGATGGCGAACACCGCGGCGACGACGTCCTCCACGTGCCAGACGGCCCGCGAGCCCACGAAGTCGCCGGCCACCAGCACCACGTCGACGAGCGCCAAGTCGTCGGGCCCGCCGTCGACCTCCACGTGGATCACCTTGGCGGGAACGGCGACATCGTCGAGCGACAGCCTGCCGGAGGCCACGAGGCCGGCTGCCAGTCCCCCGAGTGTGGCCTCGATGTGGAGCGGGAACACGTTGTTGGTCCCGACGGCGAGAGGTACCAGGGGTGCCCGGAGCCACCCCTTGGCGACGTCGCGGCAGGTGCCGTCGCCGCCGAACGACAGCACGGCTCCCGCGCCGACGTCGGCGAGCGACGCCGCGGCTCGCTGGGAGTCCCGGCCCGTGCCCATCGGCTCGAGGTCGAGAACCTCGACCTCGACGCCGGCCGGCAGGGCCTCCTCGAGGGCGCGCCGGATGAGATGTCGCTTGTCATCGAGCACGACGAGACGGTCGGCGCCACCCTCGATCGCGCCGACCGCCGCTCGGCGGATCAAGGCGATCTTGTCGACGTCACCGACCGAACCGGCGTTGGCCACCAACCGACGGACATCCTTGCCCGCGGACGGGCTCGCGATGATCCCGACGGTTGCCATGGAGGTCAGGCCGTCACCGGTTGAAGGTCGCTCGCACGGCGGCGGCGATGTCATCGGCGTCGGGCACGTACTCGCTCTCGAGCGTCGGCGAGAACGGCACCGGCGCGAACGGTGCGCCGACGCGACCCACGGGCGCGTCGAGATAGTCGAACGCCTCCTCCTGGATCTGCGCCGCGATCTCGGCACCGATGCCACCGTTGCGGACCGCCTCGTGGACGACGACCACCCGGTTGGTCTTGCGAGCCGAGTCGACGACCGTCTCGGTGTCGAACGGCAGCAGTGACCGGGGATCGATGATCTCGAGGTCGATGCCCTCGTCGGCGAGCTGCTCCGCGGCCTTCTCCGCGAACTGCACCATGCGACCGATGGCGACGACCGTTGCATCCTGGCCCTCGCGCACCACGTTGGCGACCCCGAGCGGGATCTCATAGAGGCCCTCGGGGACAGGCCCCTTCGAGCCCAGCATCGCCTTGTGGAGCGTCACGATGGTCGGGTTGTCGTCGCGGACACACGACACCAGGAGACCCTTGAGATCGTGTGCGTTGGACGGATAGACCAGCTTCAGGCCGGGCACGTGGATCAGCCACGCTTCGAGGCTGGCGCTGTGCTGAGCGGCGGCGCCCAGGCCCGCACCCCCGGTGGTGGTGATGGTCAGCGGCACGGTGGCCTTGCCACCGAACATGTACTTCATCTTGGCGGCCTGGTTCGCGATCTGGTCCATGGCCACCATGACGAAGTCCATGAACATCAGGTCGACGATCGGCCGGAGACCCATCGCCGCGGCGCCCAGGCCCAGGCCCACGATCGCCTGCTCGGCGATCGGCGTGTCGACGACCCGCATGTCGCCGAACTCCTTGTTGAGCCCCGCGAAGGACTGAAAGACGCCGCCATAGCGGCCGACGTCCTCGCCGGCGATGAACACGTCGGGGTCGGTCGCGAGCAACTCGCGGAGCGTCTCGTTGAAGGCCTGGTTGTAGGAGATGATGCGCTGGTCGGTCGCTGGTTCGGTGACAGTCATCAGTTCGCCTCCGTGTAGACGTCGGTCAACAGGTCGGTCGTCGGATCGGGCCACGGGCTGTTCTCGGCGAACTCGATCGCCTCGTCCACCTCGGCCTGGATCTCGTCATGGACCTTCTTGGCGGCGGCCTTGGACAGCACCTTCGAGCTGGCGAGCTGAGCCTCGAAGAGGTCGATGGGATCTCGTGCCAGCCACTCCTCGACCTCGTCGTCGGAGCGGTACGTCCGGCCGAGCCCCTGCACGCCGGCGTGGTCGTAGTAGCGGTAGGTCTTGCACTCGATCATGGAGGGCCCCTCACCGCGACGCGCCCGAGCAACGGCTTCGACCGCCGCCTCGTAGACCGCGACGACGTCCATGCCGTCGACGACCACACCGGGCATGCCGTAGGCGACGGCTCGGTCGGCCACGTCGGTGATGGCCATCACGCGGTCGCGGGCGGTGTATTCGGCGTACTCGTTGTTCTCGCACATGAACACGATGGGCAACTGCAGGGCACAGGCCATGTTGACCGCCTCGTGCCATGCGCCGATGTTGGTGGAGCCGTCACCGAAGAACGCCATGGTCACCTTGCCGTCGCCTCGGTACTTGTTGGCGAACGCGGCACCCACGCCGATCGGGACGCCGGCTCCCACGATGCCGTTGGCGCCCAACATGCCGAGGTCGAGGTCCGACACGTGCATCGAGCCGCCCTTGCCCTTGCAGTAGCCGGTGCTGCGACCCATGAACTCGGCCATCATCTGCCTGAAGTCACCGCCCTTGGCGATCAGGTGGCCGTGCCCGCGGTGGGTCGACGTGATCTGGTCCTCGTCGGTCAGCGCAGCGCAGCCGCCGGATGCGACGGCCTCCTCGCCGACGTAGAGGTGGAGGAATCCGGGGACCTTGCCCTCGGTCGAGATGCGCCCGAGGCTCTCCTCGAGGTGCCGGATCCGGACCATGCGGCGATGGAGATCCAACAACACCTCCTTCGGGATCTGCGCGGCAGAGGCCTTCGCCCCACCGCTGGCCTTCTTCGCCGCCGCCTTCTTCTTGGCGGGGGCCTTCTTGGTTGCTGCCATGGAAGCTCCGTTCCTCTCTCAGTTCGTCTCGCCGAGGGCCCAGCGCAGGCCTCGCCGCAACAGCTCGTGGTACTGCGGGATGTCCCACGAGCACCGTTCGACTACGGGGTAGTAGGGCAACGCCTCTGTCATGTCCCAGTGACCGCGGCAGTGACCCAGGTTGTTGTAGAGGATCTCGCCGTTGCCGTGACTCTTGGTGTACATGACGAGATGGACCGGGTCGCAATCGGTCCAGTCGGCCTCCTCGAACCCCGGCGTCTCACCCTGCCACTCGGTATGGAGCAGAGGGTGCAGCGAGTCGCGGTCGTGGTACTCGCACAGGTACAGCTCGTCGTCGGTCTCGAAGGGCTCGATCCCCTCGACCAGCCAGTGGTTCTCGTCGGAGAGCTTCACCGGGAAGGGCTCGATCGGCGGGTGCGAGATGAACTGGGTGCCGAGCAGTTCGGCCCAGACCGGGAAGCACCGTGGTGTACCGACGGGATTCGGCGGATTGAAGTCGAGCGCCGAGTTGGTGCCGTGCAGAGCGAGCCATCGGCCGCCGTCACCGACCCAGTCACGGATCGCGACCTGGGCCTCCTCGCTCGGGCGGATGTCGCAGGTGTAGGACACGAGGAACGAGGCCGCGGCGATGGCATCGGTGTCCTCGTAGTCCGAGCCGACCTTCACCCGCACGTGCGGATGCTCGGCGAGCAGGTTCAGGAGTTGGAGTCGGGCGTAGTCGATGTCGTGGAATCGACCGCCCGCCACCAGATAGGCGTCCACCCGCTCGGGGCGCTGCTCGTCACTCATGGTTGTTCCTCGTTCCCCCCGGAATCGGGCTCAGTACTCCACCCGCTTGGTGAAGCCTCCATCGACCATGACATTCTCGCCCGTCACCCAGGACGCTGCAGGACTGGCGAGGAACGCGACCACGCGGGCGACCTCCTGAGCCGTCCCGAGTCGACCCTGCGGCTGGCGGGCCACGTTCTCCGCGTAGTAGTCGGGCATGTGCTGCTCGATGAAGTCCCAACTCCCGCCCTCGATGTGGATCGGCCCCGGCGAGACCGCGTTGGCACGGATGCCGTCGGCGGCGTACTCGAGCGAGAGCTGCTTCACGTAGTTGACCAAGGCGCTCTTCATCGAGCCGTAGCTCAGGCCCCCACCGGGGAACCCGTGGTACTCGACGGCGGTGATGGTCGAGATCTGGATGAACGAGGCCCGGTCGCTCGCCTGGAGGAACGGGAGCGCGGCATCGAACAGGGTCGTCGCCGACAGCACGTCCACCTCGAAGTTCTTGCGCCAGCCGTCGTTGTTGCGCGGGATGCCGCCGAGAGCACTCGCGTTGGAGACCACGATGTCGATCCCGTCCCAGGCCTCGCCGACCGACGTCACCCACGCGGCCAACGCGTCGTGATCCGAGACGTCGACGGCGGTCGCCGATGCGGTCCGGCCACCGGCCGACAGCGCCGCTTCGACCTCGTCCAGGGTCTCCACCGAACGACCGGTGCGGTCGGCGCGGCCTTCGCTCCCCCGCGCACAGACGGCCACGGAGGCGCCTTCGTCCAGCAGGGCTTCGGCGATCGCGCGGCCGACACCCCGGCTCGCACCGGTGATGACCGCTCGGGCTCCCTCCAGTCCGAAGTCCATGCCTAGAACCCGACTCCCGTCTCGACCGACCCCATGGCGCCCTAGAAGTTGATGCGCTTCGTGTAGCCGCCGTCGACGACGACGTTGGCCCCGGTGACCCAGGACGCCGCGGGGCTGCACAAGAACGCGGCGACGTTGGCCACCTCCTCGGGAGATCCCATCCGTCCCGACGGTTGACCGGCGACGGTCGCCTCGTAGAACTCCGGCATCCCGGCCTTGATCCGATCCCAGGGACCCTCGTCGAAGAAGATCGGACCGGGCGAGATCGTGTTCACCCGGATGCCCTTGGCGGCCAGCGTCTGCGCCAGCCCGGCGGCGTACGCCGTTGCCGCGGCCTTGAGCGACATGTAGCTCGACGGTCCCGGCCCGAAGTGCTCCAAGGCGGCCGTGGTCGAGATCATCAGGATCGCGCCTTCGCCCGACGCCTCGAGGTGGGGCTCCGCGGCCTGTGAACCTCGGACGAGACCCATGAGGTCGACCTGGTAGTTGTCGTCGAAACGCTTGTCGTCGGTCCCACCTCCGCCACCGGAGGCGTTGGCGACGAAGACGTCCAGGCCTCCGAGCTCCTCCGCGGACCACTCGATCCACGACCGCAGCGCATCGCCGTCGCCCACGTCGACGGCCTGACCGACGACGCCGTCGCCGAGTGCGGCGATCGCCTCGTCGACGCCGTCCTGGCCTCGGGCACAGATCGACACCGATGCCCCTTCGGCCAACATCTGCGCCGTGATGGCCCGGCCGATGCCGCGGCTGCCGCCGGTGATGGCGACCTTCTTGCCGGCCAGTCCGAGATCCATGTCGCTCCCCTGTCGTGCACGTGGGCGTTGGCTGAAATTGATCGAGCGGTTAGTTTCCTACCACCGGAACCCGAACGCGGTCCATCGGACCGGGACGCGTGTCCCGCCGATCGGACGGGGGGAGGCCCATGGCGACACCACGACGGTTGGGGCGACCGCCCGACACCTCGAGCGAGGAAACCAGGCGACGCATCCTCGACTCCGCGCGGCGTTGTTTCGCCGCCAACGGCTACGAGGCCACCAGCAATCGCCAGCTCGCCGACAGCGCCGGCCTGACAACGGGCGCGATCTACCACTACTTCGGGAGCAAGCGCGACCTCTTCGCGGAGGCCTACGCACAGGTCCAGGAGCTCGTCTACGACCGCTTCGAGGCCGCCATGGCCTCGGCCCCCGAACGATTCGTCGACCGGGTGAACGCCGTGCTCGACGAAGCCCTCGCCCTCAACAAGGAAGACCCCTCGCTCGCCCAGTTCCTCGTCGCTGTGCGCACCGACGTCAGTCGCGATCCCAGCCTTGGCGCCGACGAGCGGTTCGTGCCGAGCAACCGCATCGCGTTCTTCGGCGACCTGATCGAGTTGGGCGTCGCCAACGGCGAGATCCACCCGGACAATGCCCGGACCATGTTCGACGTGATCTCAGCCGTGATGATGGGCCTGGTCTCGGCGAGCTCGGACGACCCGGCCACCCATGCCCGGGCCGTGTCCGGATTCAAGCAGCTCGTCAGCGGAACCCTGATCGACCCCACAGCCTGAGGCGCAGGCCCGGATCCGACCTCGTCAGTCCGGGGGCGCGACCGAATCGCACGGCGCACCGAGGGACACGGGCAGCTGCCGAAACGCCCCCTCGGTCGGATCCGACGCCACGAGGAAGACACAGGCGGGGGCGGTCAGGTCGAGGACGAGCTCGTAGCGGGCGGGCTCCGCACACCGCTCGAGCGTGATCAGCGCGGACGCCGTCGCCTCGACAGCACCCGAACCGTCGGCGCGGAGCCGAAGGGGCACGCCGTCGGCACCGGCCTGGAGGATCACCACGCCCACGTCGCCGGTCCGGCTGCTCACCACCGCCTCGAAGTGCAACGCGCCGTCGGCGTCTGGCTGCACACCCCGGAGGTCCTCGATCGAGAGCACGCCCAGGTCGACCGCCAGGTCGGCCGCTCCCTGCTCGGCTCGCTCGCAGGTCACCGCGCGGATCGCGCCCTCGGGCGGCTCATCGGTGTCGTCGGCGAACGCGAACCGGGCCACGACCACGGCGACGAGCACGACGAGGAGACCGACCGTCGCCCGACGTTGCACCTCGACCTCCCGCTGTCAGAGGCGCAGGAGCGCCGGAAGCATGGCCTGGAACTTGGCTCGCGTCTCGTCCAGCTCGGACTGCGGGTCGCTGTCACCGACGACGCCCACGCCGGCGAACAGCCGGGCCGTCGCGCCGTCGATCTGGGCCGACCTGATCGCGACGACGAAGGAGCCGTTGCCGTCGGCGTCGACCCAGCCCGTCGGGCCGGCGTACCGACCGCGTTCGGCGCGCTCGAGCGACTCGATGAGGGCGAGTGCGTCCTGCTGGGGATCGCCCGCCACGGCCGGGGTCGGGTGCAGCGCGGCGACCAGCTCGAGAACCGAGGCCGGTGGCGCCGACAGCCGCCCCTCGACGCGCGTTCCGAGGTGGTGCACGTTCGGGAGCGACACGACCGTGGGCTCCGGCTCGGCGTCGACATAGGAGCAGAAGGGCAGCAGCTCGTCGAGGAGCCAGTCGATGGTGATGCGATGCTCCCACCGGTCCTTCGACGAGGCCAGCAGCGCTGCCGCGGCCCGCTGGTCGCCGGCGGGGTCGGTGGCGCGCGGCGTCGTCCCGGCCAGCGGGTGCGCGCGCACGACGTCGTCGATCCGGGACACCAACGTCTCCGGCGATGCGCCGACGAAACCGTCGAGCGCGAAGACCGTGGCCGACGGATGCGCACGAAGCAGTCGCTGCAACACCGCCCCCTGGTCGATCGGCGCCGACGCCTCGAGCACGAGTTCCCGAGCGAGCACCGCTTTGGTCAGGTCCCCGGCGCGGATCCGGTCCCGCGCGGCCGCAACGATCTGATCGCGCCAGACATCGGGAGCGAGGACCGACCGCATCGTCAGTCGATCGGGGTCGGCCGCCGCGGTCTCGGCCAGCACATCGACCGCTTCGGCGACGGCGTCGTCCACCGTGCCCGACCCGTCCGACACGACCGTGATCCAACGACGCCCTTCGGGGCCCGAGGCCACGACGGTCCGGGGAACGACGAGCTCTCCGGCTGCGGTTCGATCGAACGGCATCGCCGCGAAGGCGACCGGGCCCGACCCGGGCCTGTCGAGGTCATCGGGGCCGGCGAGGAGCGCCAGCTGCTCCTGTGCCTCGCGCATCGACGAGGCCTCACCGATGCACCCGACCGGTATCCGCATGGCCTCGCCGAGCCCGGCGAAACAGGTCCCCTGATGGGACCAGAGCATGCCGGTCGCGGCGCCGAGCTCCTCGGGATCGAGGTCGGCATCCAGGCGGGTCGTGATCGACTTCACATCCCCGAGGGTAGAGGCCCCCGCCCTCGGTCTCCGGATCGAGCGGGCCACCCGGCACACTGGTGGTGTGCACAAGACGATCGCCGCGGAGCTGCCCGCCGACGCCCACCGGGTCGCGCTGGTCCTCCGCGATCTCGCGAACTACCCGGACTGGCTCGAGATCGTCAGGCGCGCCGAGCCCACCGACGGACACCCCGGCGATGTCGGACCGGCGTGGATGGTCACGCTCCGGGCCAAGGTCGGTCCCCTCGCCAGGTCGAAGCGACTGCGGATGGTACGGACCGTCGACGCGCCGGACCGCCTGCGGTTCGAACGGGCCGAGGTCGACGGCCGTGACCACGCAGCGTGGATTCTCGACGCCCGTCTGACCGGCGTGGACCCGTGCAGCGTCACGGTCGAGCTCCGCTACGAGGGCCGGCTGTGGTCCGCGCCCTTGGAGGCCGTCCTCGGTTCACAGGTGGACGACGCCATCCCCCGCCTGCGCGCCCTCGTCCGCTGACACCCGCTCAGGACGCGAGCGGCGCCAAGGCCTCGGCGATCGATTCGACCGTCGACGGCTCCACGTGCTTCGGGACCGACACGATCCCCAGGTCGAGGCCGGCGGCCTCGAACTCGCGGGCCTGACCCACCATCGCTTCGTGGTCCCCGTCGAACCGGATGATCGACGAGACCGTCACGTCCGAACGCGACCGACCCTCACGCTCCAAGGCCTCGACGAAGACCGCGTGGCGCATCCGGAAGTCGTCCACGTTCATCGTCGGCGAGCCGTAGTTCCAGTGATGGGCGTACTTCGCTGCGGCCGGGATCGTGCGTCGGAGGCCACTGCCACCCACACAGATCGGCAACGGGTCCTGCACCGGCTTCGGGTTGTTCATCGCATCCCGGAGACGGAACCACCGCCCATCGAAGTCGGCCCGCTCTTCGGTGAGGAGCCGGTGGAGCACCTCCATGCCCTCCTCGAACCGCTCGAACCGCTCGTCCATCGTCCCGAGCTCGATGCCGTAGGCGGCGCACTCCTCCTCGTTCCACCCCGCTCCGACGCCGAGCTCGAGCCGGCCGCGCGACGTCACGTCCAACGTCGCCGCCATGTTCGCGAGCACCGCCGGGTGCCGGTAGAGCATGCCCGTGACGAGGACACCGCCGCGCATCCTCGTGGTCGCCTGCAACAGCGCCGTGAGGCTGATCCAGCCCTCGTAGCAGTCCTCGGTGGAGTCGCCGAAGATCGGGTAGAAGTGGTCGAACGTCCAGCCGGACTCGAAGAGATCGATCTCGTCGCAGCGCTGCCAGACCTCGAGCAGCCAGTCCCAGCTGCAGCGCTGGGGTGAGGTGCTGACCCCGAATCGCATCAAACCCGGACCACGGCCAGGTTCCCGTCGGTCCAGTCCACGTCGAGGATGCGGTGGGTGATGCGCCAGCCTTCGGCCGTCCGGACGAGGTCGTCGATGTAGCGGCCCGCGACGATGTAGTTGTCGCCGCCCTCCGTCCCTCGTTTCGTGTGCTGCGCATGCAGGTAGCACCGGCATGTGGCGGTGTCGCCGTCGATGGCGACCTGCTGGTTGGCGACGATGTGTTGAGAAACCGTCAGATGGCCCAACGACGCCTCGACCTTCTCGATGATCGCCGGCAGCCCGTCGAATCGCTGTCCGCCGTAGATCGCCACGGCATCCGGCGTGAAGACCTGGTCGAGGTCCGAACGCGGCCCGTGGTCCAGGATCCAGCCGTAGGCGATCGTCAGATCGACGATCTCCTGGGTGTCGAGCATGGTCCGCAACACTTCCTCACTCATGATTGTCCCTCTCGTCGCCAGAGCGACGGGCCGGGGGGCCACGCTCCTTCGTCACTCATGATTGTCCCTCTCGTCGCCAGAGCGACGGGCCGGGGGGCCACGCTCCTTCGTCACTCATGATTCTCCCTCTCGTGCACGGTGCGATCTTGCCAGAGGTCAGCGGTGGCCGCTCCAGGCCTCGCGGACCGAGGACCCGGGGTCGACGAGCAGGCTGTGGTCGTCGGCGAACCGCATCACCGCACGGTCGTCGGGGTGGTAGGGCCGCCACTCGCCGAGTGCCTCGGTCACCGGCGAACCGGTCCGGATGAAGGAGATCCAGGCGTCGTGCATCGTCCGGCTGACGTGCCAGGGCAGATCCTCGGTCCCGAGGAAGATCTCCACGCCGGGCCGATCCAGCGTGGCGAACGTGAAGGGGATCTCCAGCGCATGGGTCGCACCGAGCGCACCGCCGAAGGCCTGGCTCTTCCAGTCGAACAGATACATCCACGTGGCGGCGTCGTGTGCGGCGCGGGCCTCGGCGAGCCGCACCGCGGGAATGCGGAACGAGTAGTCGGTCGTGAGCATCACGGAGATCTCGCTGGCATCGGCCTCCGGGTGGGCGGCCCGGTACTCGGCGATGAGGGCCTCGGGCGGGTCGACGTAGTGCCGCATCAGTTGCGCCAGCTTGTCCTCCGGGATCTGACCCATGCCGAACAGGGTCGTCTCGTCGGCGTTGGTCCCGGTGAGAACGGCGACGTCGGCTCCGGCACCACGAGCCAGCAACTCGACCGGCCGAGCCGGCAGGTGCTGGCTGTCGACGCTGGGATAGAAGGGCTGCGTGACCCGCCCGATGTGGGTCCCCGCTCGCCCCTCGACACGGGCCTGGGCCTCCAGCACCCCGAGCGCACCGATCTCTCGAGCCGCGTCGACGCCGTCCACGCCGAGCTCCTCGAGGAAGATCTGCGACACGGTGTCGGCGGACTCGTCGTCCAGCACGTGGTGACCGGCCCCGGACTGGGGAATCGCGCCGCGAAACAGACCGGCGGCACCCTCCATCGCCAGCAGCGTCGCCACGCTGAACCCCCCGGCGGACTCGCCGGCGATCGTCACCTGTGCCGGGTCCCCGCCGAATGCGGCGATGTTGTCGCGAACCCAGCGCAGGGCGGCGAGCTGATCGAGGGTGCCGTTGATCCCGGCCGTGGACTCGCCCGGCATCCGGCAGAACCCGAGCGCGCCCAGCCGGTAGTTGATCGACACGACGACGATGTCGCCGTTGAGGGCGAAGCTCGTGCCGTCGTACCAGGGCGTGGCGCCGGTGCCGTGGCGGTACGCGCCTCCGTGGATCCACACCATGACGGGACGTCCCGCGTCGTCTGCGGCCGGGGTGCAGACGTTGAGCGTCAGGCAGTCCTCGTCCCAGTCGATCGGCGCCGCGTTGGTCAGACCGTCGCCGGGCAACTGCGGCGCAGCCGGCCCGAACCGCGTGCAGTCGCGCACCTCGGTCCACGCCTCCGCAGGGGCCGGCGGCTTCCACCGCCGCTCCCCGACGGGCGGCGCCGCATAGGGAATGCCGGCGAACAGACCGACCCCCCTGCGTTCCCGCCCTCGAACCGGTCCCGCTGCGGTCATCACCTCGAGCTGCATGCAGGGATCATCGCAGTTTTCTCCCGCATCGGGACACTTGCCCCGATGCGGACCCCCTCCCCC
>JBCCFK010000120.1:0-12146 GCA_039029775.1 Actinomycetota bacterium
AGGCCAGGGGCTTCTTCGGCGTGGGCGAAGGTAGCGATTGCTAATAGTGCAATCATGACCAGCTTCATTGTAACTTGTTGTAAGGCCAAGGCTTTTTTTAAACGTGGTTGTCGGAGGTCGTGAGCGCGGGTGAATGCTTATTAAAATCCGATTGCTATTCATCACCCACCCGGCACCAACCACACAGCACGCTGTTGGCACCGATGAACGACATCGTGCCAACCACCGTGTCATGACCGACGTGGCCGCCGTGGCGGACCGCCACGTGATCCGCCAGCCGGACCCCCGGGGACAAGCAGGCCCCGGGTCCCACGAGGCATCCCCGTCCCACGACCACGTCCGGCGCCACGAATGCCCGCGGATCGACCACGGTGATCCACCGATCGTCAGGAACGCCGAGGCCCTCGATACGCGCCCGACGCTCGTGCATGGACGAGACGCTGTGAAGCGGGGCGATGAACAGCGCGTCGTCGGGCACCGAGATCCAGGACTCGAACGGCCCGTGGACCGGCGATCCGCAGACCGTCGTGCCGGGGGCGAGCTGATCGTTGAGGAAGCCGGCGACGTGGACTTGCTCACCCGCGTCGGCAAGGGCGGCGAGCGACATCGCGGCCAGCGCGCCACCACCCGGACCACCGAAGATGAAGACCGACCGGCCGGTCCCGTTGCTCGTCATGTCGCGCCGCCACTCGCCTCGTTGCATGCCGTGCCGACACTATCGATCAGCGCGCACGCGGTACCAGCAGCACGGGGGCCTCACGCATCATGAGTCCGGAGATCTCCGTCGTCGTGCCTTGCTACAACAGCGCCACCGCGCTGCCGGAGCTGTGCGATCGCCTCCGCGCGACGCTCTCGGACCGGTCCGACGACGCCTACGAGATCCTCCTCGTCGACGACCGCAGCGCCGACGACACGTGGGCGGCGATCTCCAGGCTCGCCGCCGCACACCCGCAGGTCGTCGGCCTCAGGCTCGGGCAGAACTCCGGACAGCACCTGGCCACGCTGCGCGGCCTGGCCGAGGCACGCGGCGCGGTGCTGGTGACCATGGACGACGACTTGCAGCACCGCCCCGAACATCTCCCCGACGCGCTGGCCGCGCTCACGCCGGGAACGGTGGTGTTCGCCTGCCCGGTCGCGCGGACCCACAAACGCTGGCGCCGCGTGGCCAGCGCGATCTGGAACGTCCCCGCGAGCCTGCTGCTCGCCAAGCCCGTGCGGCTGCGGCTCGTGGCCTTCCGGGTGTTCGACCGGAGCGTCTGCGAGCGGCTGCTGCGCACCCCGGCTCGCCGGCCGATGGTGTCGACGATGTTGTTGCGGGCGGCCGACGAGGTCCGGGCGGTCCAGACCGCTGCGGGCGAGGCGCAACTGCCCAGCCGCTACTCGACCACCGACCTCCTCCGCATCGCCACCGCGTACTCCTCCGGAGTCTCGGTGTCCCGACTCCGACTCATCGGGTCGGCAGCGCTGGGCGCCGGCGTCGCGCTCCGTCGGGGTCGGCCGCGTGGTGCGCGGCTCGTGGCCGGTGCCGGCGCCGCCGTGCTGGCCGCGAGCCATGCTCTCGCGCTCGCCCGGCGTCGCGGAACACCGGTGGTACTCCCCGACGTGGCGGAGTCGACCCGCGAGCTCAGTCGGAGGCAGCCGGCGGACTGAGGATGCCCGACGTGGGCCCGATCGGTTCGAGCGACATCCCGTCGCGATGGAGCTCGCGGATGCCCGACGGATACGCCGTGACCACGACGGCGCCGGACCGGCTCTCGGTCCCCGCCAGAGCGAGCGCGGCGTCGAGCTCGGCTCGGTCGTCCACCTTCACCATCAAGACGCTCGGCGATCGGCCGCCGAAGGACCGCACGCGGATCCCGTCGAGCTCGGTGTAGGGCTCGGGCCGGTAGCCGCGGCGGGCGAGCTCCGCGGTGAGGTAGCCGTCGGCACCCTCGGCGACCACGAGGGGCGCACCTCGTGCCTGCGCTATGTCCACCTGTGCAGACCGCTCGTCGGCGAGGTCCTGCACCAGGTCGCGTCGCTCGCCACCGATGAGAGCCCAGAGGTGACCGCCGAGCGCACGCGGTCCTTCCGGGGTCGGGAGCGCGGTCCCCGCCCCGACGGCCACGGCCGTGGTGTCATCGCTCTCGGCCCGGGTGAACGACTGGATCTCGAAACCGGGGCCCCACGCCGCATCGTCGCGCTGGACCTGGAGGCCCACGACCCAAGGGAGCGCGAGCACGGCGACGACGGCGACGATGCCCCACCGGTGCCACAGACCGACCAGGTGGCCCGCGCCCAGTGCCGTCAGGTAAAGCAGCGCCGGCGCCAACCAGAGATAGAGCTTCGGCGACGAGAACTGAAGCCCGACCAACTCGACGAGTCCGATCGCCGCGAGTGCCACGAGCGACCCCCGACGTGGCGAGATCACCAGACCCACCGCTCCGAGAACGGCGACGCCGGGCGTCACCACCGTGGTGAGACCGGCGAGGACCTGCAGCTGCGACCGCTCCTCGGCGCGCTCCCGCCCGCTCGTCCCCACGTCGAACGCGTCGACCAGTCCGGTTGGATCTCCCCCGCCGGCCAGCACCACGACCGCCCAGGTGACCGCCGCGAACCCGATCCAGGCCAGGACCTGGTTCCTGCGGGGACGCCAGCCGCCCACGATCACCAGATCGGCGACGATCACGGCCGCGTAGACGGCGGTGTCCCAACGCAACGACGCGCCGAACCCGAAGAGAGCCGAGGTCGCCAGGAGGCGGGTCCACGTCGTCTCACGGCCCTCGACGACCGGCCGCAGCGCGAGGTGCGCCCCGAACAGACACGCCAAGGCGGGAACGGCGGGCTGGTAGGCCAGGCCGAGGTAGGAGAACTCGGGCATCGCCGCGATCCCGACGGCCGCGGTCGCCACACCTGCGATCACCGTCGAGGGACCGCGCAATCCGTCGGCGGCGCGCCAGCGATCGGCGAGCGCCAGGGCCAGGATCAGCATCACGGGGGCGGCGGCGAAGGTCACGACCACGCCCGTGACGCGCAGGGTGGGCTCGTCGGCGGGGAGCAGACCCAGCAGCGTGTCGGCGCCCGCCTCGTAGGCGGCGCGGGTGGGCTGCAGATCGTCGTCGCCGCCGAGCGCGTGATGGCTGATCGACGCCGCATCGTCGCCCTCGACGTAGTCGAAGGTGAGCGCCGCCAAACCCACGACGGCGAACCAGGTGACCACCATCGCCACGACGCCGCGACGGACGCGATCCACGCGCTTCGCTCCTGACGACTCCGCTGGGGCCTCGACCGTGAGCCCGTTCCCCGTCATGCCAGGGGTGCTCGCCGCCGCTGCCCGTCGATCCACCGCGTGCGCTGGTTGTAGCGGGTCCCGCGCCAGACCGTGGTCTCGTCGACGATCGCGTCCGTGAGGTTGGCGCCCGAGAGATCGGCGAAGCGAAGATCGGTCCCCCGCAGGTCGGCGCCCTCGAGGCGGCACCGGCTCAGGTCGGCGAATGCCAGGTTCGCGCCCCGGAGGTCGGCCCCCTGGAACAGCGCAGCGGTCAGCGTGGCCCGGTTCAGGTCGGCGTCGACCAGCGAGGCGCGCTCGAACACGGCGTAGGTCATCGGTGCCCGTGAAAGATCGGCGCCGTCGAGCCTCGAGTCGCTGAACTGCGCGTAGTTGCAGGTGTGGTCGGGCTTCGCCGAGTGGCGGAGATGGCGCATGACCGTGCCGGTCAGGTCGCAGTTGCGGAGCTTCGCGTGCGCCAGATGGGTGTGTTCGAAGCTCGCACCGCGCAGGCTGCTGCCGTCGAACCTGGCCCCCTCCATGTACGAGCGGTCGAAGACGGTGCCGGCCAGGTCGCTGTCACGCAGGTCGGCGTCGTACAGGTACTTGCCGACCAGGCGCCGGCCTGCGAGCGGCCGGCTCCTCAGGTCCTTCGGTTCGCGTTGGAGAAGACGACGGATGTCTGCCACCGAGTGGACGCCCGTTCAGTCCTGGGCACCGACGCCGTCGACCGACTCGGGGCGGGGCAGGTTGGCGATGATCGAGTTGACGACACCACCGTCGACCACGAGTTGGTGACCGGTGACGTAGTCGGACTCCGGCGAGCACAGGTACAGGACCGCTCGCGCGATGTCGTCGACCGTTCCCAGCCGGGCCGCGGGAACCTTCTCGGTCCGACGACGCCGGAAGTCCGGGTCGGCGAAGATCGGCGCGGACATGCCGCCGTCGATGAGGCCGGGAGCGACCGTGTTGACTCGAATCCCGGCCCCGCCCCATTCGATCGACATCTGTTGGGAGAGGAGGTTGATCGCCGCCTTCGAGGCGCCATATGCCCCCGCATTGGGACCCGGCACGATGCCGTTGATCGAGGTGACCGACACGATGGTGCCGCCCCCGGCGTCGGCCATCCGGCGCGCGCACGCCGTCGCGCAGACGAACACGCCGAGCAGGTTGACGTCGACCACGGCCCGGAAGTCGCTGACCGACTGCTCGAGCAAGGGTCCGAAGCGGACGATGCCGGCGTTGTTGACCAGGGCGTCGGGAGTCCCGAACGTCTCGAGCGCGGCCTCGACGGCGTCCTGGTCGTTCACCGCGGCTTGGAGCGCGACCGCGTCGGTCAGGTCGGCCGCGACGGCGGCGGCCGCGTCGCCGTCGATGTCCAGGACGCCGACACGCCACCCTGCGGCGGCCGCGGCTCGGGCGATGCTCTCGCCGATCCCGCCGCCGGCACCCGTCACGATCATCGAAGACGGCATCAACTGACCTTCATTTTGGAATGTGTCATGTCGGGATCTGTCACGTCGGGATCTGTCACGTCGGGATCTGATTGCCGTCGTCGTCGAAGAGCATGATCGCCCGGCTGGGGCAGTTGCGGGCGACGCGTAGCCGCTGGTCGTCGTTCAAGGCCGCGCCACCCTCGACCAGAACGGCCAACTCCTCGTCGTCGAAATCGAATGCGTCGGGGTGATCGGCGACGCACTTCCCCGAGCTCATGCAGTCGTCCACGTTGATCTCGATGCGCACCTGCGTCCCCCCGCTGGTCGGGGTCGGGACCCGTGACCCACACGGCCCCCCGACCGCTGCCCTACGGTAGTGGCATGACCGAGAAGCTGCTGATCCAAGGCGGATCGGTGATCGACGGCACCGGCGCAGCGCCGAAGGCGGCCACGTCGGTGCTGCTCGCCGATGGCCACATCACCGCGCTGGGCGCCGACGCGGACAACCTGCGCGACGCCGACACCACCGTCATCGACGCCGCCGGCAAGAGCGTCATGCCCGGCCTGATCGACTCCCACCTGCACAGCACGTTCGACGACGTGCAGTCCAACGACGAGCTCTTCTTCCATCGCGAGCCGACGATGGTGGCGCTGACGACAGCGCAGAACCTGCAGAAGATCCGACGTGCCGGCGTCACGTCGTTCGTCGACCCAGACACGGCCCACGGCGTGGGCCCGTCGATCAGGGACGCGATCGAGGCCGGCGTGATCACGGGGCCGCGGATGAAGACCGGCGTCCAGGCGCTGCTGACCGCCGTCGGCGGCACCGCCGGCCGCCTGATCCCCGACGAAGGCACCGTCGGCTACGCGCAGATCGTCAACAACGTGGACGAGGTCGTCCTGTGGACCCGGCGTCACATCAAGTACGGCGCCGACTGGATCAAGATCCATGCCACCGGCTCGATCCCCGGACATGCGGGTGAGCTCCTGGTCTGGAGCCGGGACGAACTGAAGGCGGCCTGCGACGCGGCGCACGAGCTCGGTGTGCCGGTCATGGCCCACTGCCGTGGGACCGACAGCGTGCTGGCGGCGGCCGAGAGCGGCATCGACCTGATCCTCCACGCGTCGTTCATGGACGAGGCCGGGCTCGAGGCGATCGTCGAGTCGGGCTCCGCCATCTGTCCGACCTTCACCTTCCTCGCCAACCTCGCCGACTACGGATCCAAGGTCGGCGTGACCCCCGGGATGGAGCACACCTTCCGCGGCGAGATCCAAGCGACCGCGAAGATGATCCGCAAGGCGTACGACGCCGGCGTCCGAATCGTCAGCGGTTCGGAGTCGGGCTTCGCACTCACGCCCTACGGCCACTGGCACGCCCGAGAGCTCGAAGTGTTCGTCAACGAGGTCGGCCTGTCCGAGCTCGAGGCGATCTCCACCGCGACCCGCGACGGCGCCTGGACCATGCGGATGGAGGACGAGCTCGGCACCATCGAGGTCGGCAAGCTCGCCGACGTGCTCGTGGTGGACGGCGATCCCAGCAAGGACGTCACCGTGCTGCAGGACAAGAGCCGGTTGGTCGAGGTGATCTGTCGTGGTGAGCGCACCGACCTCACGGCGCCGTGGCCTCAGCACGGCCCGATCCCCGGCTGGCGCGTCGGCAACTGGGCCACCGAGACGCTGACCTGGGACCGGGCGCAGGACTGAGACCCGCGACGATGGCAGACCTCCTCCCCCTGGCAGAGCAGCCGTTCACGATTCCGACCGACCGCGACATGCTCCCCTCGGAGCGACGCGACTTCGTCTTCACACATCGCACCTGCGTGTTCGGCACGAACCGGCGGGCCGACGGCCCCGCGATGTCGATCGTCTATTACATCCCCACGACCGACGGAGACCTGCTGGTCTCCACCATGGCCGGGAGGGCGAAGGCCAAGAGCGTCGAGCGCACCGGAAAGGCCAGCCTCTGCGTCCTCGACGAGAACTGGCCGGTCGCCTACCTCCAGGTCTACTGCGATGCGGTGGTCGACAGCGACCCCGACCTGGTCGTGGACGTGATGATGGCCGTCGGCGGCAGGATGTCGGGCACCCCACTCGGTGAGGATGCCCGACCGTTCGTCGAGGCGATGGCGGCCGAGGAGGACCGGGTCGTGCTCCGCTGCACCCCGTACGAGACCTTCGCCCAGCCGCCCCGTCACCTCCACGACAACGATCAGAGCGAGCGGATCACCCACTGGATCTCGACCGCGATGCCATGGGATCAGCCCGACCCCTGACGTGGCCGATGGCGGGTCCGATCGCTCCCTGAGAGGTCAGAGTTCCGCTTCGGCCAGACGAGCGCGCCACTCGCCGAGGTCGACGTAGTCGCGCAGCTGGGTGATCACGCCGACGTCCTCGTCGATCTCGAGGACGCCGTTGCACTCGACCGCGTACTCGACGCCGTCGATCCAGAACCGATCGACCCGTTCCAACCACGCCCGGCCTGGCGCGTAGCTCGCCGTCACGACGTCCCAGCGAACGCGCTCACTCCGCCCGAGGATGCCGGCGAGCATCGTCCGGACACCCGACCGGCCGACAGCGGGTGCGTGCGGCACGTTCTGCCAGGTGGCGTCCGGCGCGAAGTGCGCCACGACCGCATCGACATCCCGGGCCTCGACGGCGTCCAGGAAGGACCGGACGATCTCGGCGGCGGACGGCATCGCGCGAACCTAGCGGCGCTGGAGGATTCCTGCGCAGGAATCTAGAGTGCTGCCCGTGGAGTCCATCACCCTGACGACCTGGCCCCAGGTGCGCGATGCGTTCCGGGCCAAACACCTCCGACAGGCGGGCTACACCGAGGGCGCGGTCGTCACGGCCGACACCCTGCTGGACCTCCACGGTGACGATCATCGGAGACGACGGCGCCTCGAGAACCGCCTCTTCCGACGCGAGACGTTCACCTACTGGGAGCAACAGGTCCTCGGAGCGACGATCCAGGCCACGTTGCAGCCGTTCATCGACGCGAAGCGTGGTGACCTGGCCCAGATCGGGTACCGATCGGCGATGAACCTGACCGCGACGATCGCCGGCGTCGACCACGACCCGACCGACGGCGAGGCCACCGAGCACCTGTACGGGATCGTCAAGAAGTTCAGCGAGGGCGCGACGATCATGCACTCCACTCGCGACAAGGACGAGGTCCGGGCGGAGGTCCGGGCTGCGATGGCCCGGTTCGAAGCGGACGTGTTCGAGGGCTCCAAGCAGCGGCGACAGGCCCTGATCGACGCCGCCGAGCGCGGCGAGGTGGACGAGGCCGACCTCCCCAAGGACGTGCTCACGACCCTGCTGCGCAACCGTGACCAGCTGGACCTGCCCGCCGACGTGGTCCTGCGTGAGATCTGCTTCTACCTGCAGGCGGGTGCACATTCGACCGCCAACGCGTTCACCCACACCGTGGACGACATCCTCACGCACGGACGTGCCCACCCCGACGACCTCGAGCTCGCCCGGCGAGACCTGGCCTTCGTGCAGCGATGCATGCACGAGTCGCTTCGGCTCGCGCCCGCCAGCCCGATGGCGTACCGCAGGGCGCTGAGCCCCGTCGAGATCGGATCCGAGACGCTCGCAGAGGGAACGCTGGTCACGCTCGACCTCACCGCCGCGAACCGCGACACCGACGCCTTCGGGGCCGATGCCGCCGTGTACAACCCCCATCGCGACGTGCCAGACGGCGTCCCCAGGTGGGGAATGAGCTTCGGTGCGGGCACGCACGCCTGCGTCGGCGCCGAGCTCGACGGGGGCCTGGAGATCGACGCCGATCGCGCCGAGCAGGAGCACCTCTACGGCACCGTGGCCGTCATGGCTCAGGCGTTCCTGGCCGCCGGGGGGCGCCAGGATCCCGACGAGCCGCCGACGCTCGACCCCGGTTCGACGCGAAAGCACTACAGCCGCTACCCGGTCCTGTTCGGAGACTGACCGCCACGCCACAACCTACGATCCGAACCGACGAGTGAGGGGGACGAGAACCATGGCCGAGATCACGGTGAACAGCTACCAGGACGCGCGGGAGTGCTATCGCCACAAGGAGCTCCGCCAGGCGTTGTACGACGCGGGCGAAGTCATCATGGGTGACGTGATCGTGAACCTCCACGCCGACGATCATCGTCAGCGCCGGCGGCTCGAGAACCGGCTGTTCCGGCGCGACACGTTCTTCGAGTACGAGCGGGACCTGTTCCCCGAGATCATCGAGGCCACGGTCAAGCCCTACATCGCCGAGGGCCGAGCCGAGCTCGTGTCGTTCGGCCATCAGCTGATGATGAATCTGGCAGCGCTCACCGCCGGCGTCGACCGCCCCAAGGGCACACCCGAGGAGAGCTTCCACCTCTACGACTACCTGACGACGTTCATCGAGGGCGCCACGCTGGCCCACTACACCGGCGACAAGGACGCGAAGAGGGACGAGGTCCAGGCTCACCTCGAGGCGTTCGACGACGAGTTCCTCCGCGACGGCATCGCACGACGACGCGCGCTCCTCGACCAGCTGGCGGCCGGCGACATCACCGAGGACGAGCTGCCCAAGGACGTCTTGATGGTGCTGCTCCGCAACGAGGACAAGATCCCCCTCTCACACGAGTCGTTGCGTCGCGAGATCGCCTTCTACCTGCTCGCCGGTGCCCACACGTCCGCGACGGCCTTCACCCGGTGCATGCACAACATCTTCAAGTGGCTCGACGCCAATCCCGACGATGCGGAGCGGGTGCGGACCGACCGGGTGTTCGTGCAGCGGGCGACGCACGAGACGATCCGCCTGCAGGGGTCGTCCCCGGTCAGCCAACGGTGGGCGCTCACCGACATCACGCTGTCGTCGGGGGTCGAGATCAAGAAGGGCGACCGGGTCACCATCGACCTGCTCACCGCCAACCGCAGCCCCGAGATCTACGGCGCCGACGCCGAGGAGTTCAACCCGGACCGTGAGTTGGCCGACGGCGCGGCGCCGTGGGGACTGAGCTTCGGTCAGGGGATGCACGCGTGCATCGGCCAGGACCTGGCCGCGGGCCTGGTCTTCGACACCCAGGCCACCGAGGAGAGCCATCTGTTCGGCCTGGTGCCGGTGGCGGTCCAGACCATGTTCGACCATGGCGCGCGGCCGGACCCAGAGAATCCACCCGAGATGGACGAGTCGACGACCCGGCCCTATTTAGGGAAGTACCCGGTGGTCTTCACCGGCTGAACGACACGGCCCGACGATCCGAGGGGGGACCATGGCCGAGGAAGCACCGCTGCTCAACGACGAGGCGGACCATCCACACGACGTGGTGGTCGACCGTGACGGCCGCCGGGTCATCGCGATGGACTCCGCGCGCTACGTCGACGCCCGCAACACCGACACCGACGTCGTCGTCCCGTCGTCCTACCTGGGCGTGCTGCCTGCCCGATTGATGGCTCCGCACCGGCCCAGAGCCGTCATCGGCCATGACGGATGCATCGGCAAGGACGGCGCCGGGATCGCCGGGCTCTGGTACCTGGAGGCCCTCGGCATCCCCGCCGCTGCCGCCGACGGCATGAGCGCCGAACTCGGCAACGGGCTCGACCTCTACGAGACCGGTGTGATCTCGCGGGTCAACATCCTGGCGGAGCGCTGCGGGGTCGACGAGGGCATGACCGTCCGCGAGGCGGCCGACATCCTGCTGGTCAACGATCCCGGCGACACGACCGCGGGCACCAAGATCCGCCGCGAGTCGATGGCGACCTCACCGTCGGGGCGGGAGATCATCGTCACCGACTCCATCGTCTTCGCCCTCCCCGAGGACACCGAGAACGTCCTCGTGACCGCCGGCCACACCGGACGCTCGGGGGCCAAGTTCCTGCTCGAGGTGTCGCCGCACGGGTTCATCTGCTCCGACGGCGGCATGAGCAAGAACAACGCCGGCATCACCGGGCTCGACGTCACGGCCGAGCACGGCCTCGCCGGTGCCTGCTGCGACGCGTGGAGCGCACCGGTGGGGGACGCGTTCAAGGCGTACGAGGAGGGCACCATCAGCGCATGCAACGAACCCGCTCGCGCCCGCGGCGTCGAGGTGGGGATGACGGTCCGGGACGCGGCGCAGGCGCTGCTGGCCGACGTCGAGTGATGGCGGCAGCCGCCGGATCGCGGGCCGATCGGGAGTTGACCGGCCCGTTCTGGGCGGCCGTCGACGAGCATCGCCTCGTTCGACCCCGGTGCAACGCGTGCCGGCGCAGCCATTTCAGCCCCCAGGTCGTCTGCCCGCATTGCCAGTCCCCCGACTGGCGCTATGAGCCCAGCATCGGGACCGGCGAGGTGATCAGCCACACCACCGTCCACCGACCGCCCGACCCCTCGTTCGCCGCGCCGTACGTGGTCGCCGACGTCGAGGTCGACGAAGGATGGCGCCTCTTCACCTGGATCGTCGACTGCGACCCCGACGACGTCACGATCGGTATGGCCGTCGAGGTCCGGTTCGTCCCCGGCGCCGACGGCGAGACGTTGCCGGCCTTCGCGCCCGCGGGGACGCAAGAGGCACGCGACCACGGCCGCGGTCGGGGCAGGGGCCCCGACCGAGCGGAGGACGTCAGGGCGGCGGGGCCCCAACCGGGAGATGAACAATGAACATCGGCCTGGCGATCGCCCGCAACGCGGTGCGGCGGCCGACCGACACCGCCGTCTTCGGCGACCTCACGCACACGTGGGCGTCCCTCGACGAGCGCACCGACCGCATCGCCAACCACCTGCTGAGCCTGGGGCTCGAGCGCGGCGACCGGGTGGCGTTCCTCGTCGCCAACCGTCCCGAGGTGGTCGAGGTCCTGGGTGGTGTGGCCAAGGCCGGACTGATCTACGTCGGCCTCAATTTCCGTCTCGGTCCCGTGGAGCTCGAGCAGGTCTTCGACAACGCCGAACCGTCTCTGGTCATCACCGACACCGAGCACCTGCCGGCCGTGCGAGCGCTGGCCGACCACGTCGGGATCGAGGTCGAGGACATCGACACCGACGCATGGACCGAGGCGTTGGCCGGTGCGCCTGCGAGCCCGCCGCCCACCCTGCACGAGGTTCGCCACGACGACGACTTCTGCATCGTCTACACCAGCGGCACCACGGGCCGCCCCAAGGGCGTGCTGTTCGACCACGCCCGCGCGCTCCATCGCGAGGCCGCGCCGCGCCTCCTCGCGCCGCGTGGCACGCTTGCCCATGGTCGCGCTGGGCGCCAGCAGCGCCGCGTGCGCGCGCGGCAGCGCAGCGGCGGCCATCGTTTCGAACGCGGCCGCGCGCTGCGCGCGCAGCCGCCGCTCCTTTTCTAGCTTCTCCAGCTTGCGCCGCTCAGACTTGCTCAGCAGTCGCGCGGAGGCCGGCCGGGACTTGCTCGCGTTGCTGCCCTTCTTGAGCGGGGCGTACACGAGTGCCGCACCGCCACCAGATGCCAGCGCAGCGCTGCTGTCGAGGAGCGCACCCGCATCGACCTGGGCGCAGGCGC
>JBCCFK010000121.1:0-12140 GCA_039029775.1 Actinomycetota bacterium
CAACCACCGCAGCTACCTCGACCCGCTCGTGATCGGGTACGCCCTCGCGGCCAGGGGCCGCCCTGGGCGATTCCTCGGCAAGAGCGAGCTGTTCGAGAGCCGCGGGTCGAAGGAGCTCGTCGAGGCCATGGGCACGATCCCGGTCTTCCGCGGAACGGGATCGGACGAGCCGCTCGCGCAGGCGGCCGCCGCGCTCGAGGCCGACGAGCTCGTCGTGATCCTGCCGGAGGGGACGATCCCGCGCGGGTCGGCGTTCTTCGAGCCCGAGCTCGACTTCAAACCCGGCACGGCCCGCCTCGCCGCGCAGACCGGTGCACCCGTGATCCCGATGGGGCTGTGGGGGACCGAGGCGGTCTGGCCACGGAACGCCCGGGTGCCGGCGGTGGCCCTGCCGTGGGAGCAACCGCCCGTGAGCATCGCGATCGGGCCGGCGGTCAAGCTCAAGCACAAGAGCGAGAAGGCCGACACGCGTCGCATTCGTGACGCGGTGGTCGACCAGCTGCCACCGGAAGCTCGCGAGCAGAGAATTCCGACCGACGCCGAACTGGCCGCCACGTACCCGGACGGCAAGATCCCCGACGGCGACTGAACCACCGCCGGGCGCCACCCCGACCCGGGCTAGCGCGCCGTCTGCGCGCGGATCACGTTGAGGGCCGACCCGGCGCGGAACCACTCGACCTGATCCTCGGAGAACGTGTGGTCGGTCATGACCGTGATGACCTCACCCGAGGACTTCGTGACCTCGACGACGACCTGCCGGTCGGGCGCGAGGTCGGCCAGGCCGCGGACGGCGAGGCGGTCGTCCTCGTCGATGCGTTCGTAGTCGGCCGGGTCGGCGAACGTCAGCGGGACCATGCCCTGCTTCTTGAGGTTGGTCTCGTGGATCCGGGCGAAGCTCCGCGCGATGGCCACCACGCCGAGTCTGAATCGAGGCTCCATGGCGGCGTGCTCGCGGCTGGACCCCTCGCCCATGTTCTCGTCGCCGATGACGACCCACTGCTGGCCGGCCTCGTGGTAGGCCCTGGCCATGTCGGGGAAGGACTGCGTCTCACCCGTCAGCTGGTTCTTCCCGAAGCCGACCTCGTAGCCCGGGTAGGCGTTGACCGCACCCAGGTACAGGTTGCCGGAGATGTTCTCCAGATGGCCGCGGTACTTGAGCCAGGGCCCGGCCATCGAGATGTGGTCGGTGGTGAACTTGCCCTGGGCCTTCACCAGTACGGGCAGATTCTCGTAGTCGTCGCCGTCCCACGGGGCGAACGGCTCCAGCACCTGGAGGCGGTCGGAGGTGGGGGAGACCCTGACCTCGATGTCGGAGGCGTCGTCGGGCGGCGCCAGGAAGGTGTCCTCACCCGGGTCGAAACCCTGCGGCGGCAGTTCGATGCCGACCGGCTCGGACAGGCGCACCTCTTCGCCGTCGGGGTTGGTGAGCGTGCCGTTGATCGGGTCGAAGTCGACGGTGCCGGCGAGCGCGAGCGCGATGACGGTCTCAGGGGACGTCACGAACGCCAGCGTCTCGGGGTCGCCGTCGTTGCGCTTGGGGAAGTTGCGGTTGTACGAGGTGACGATGGTGTTGGGCTGGCCCGGGACGTGCCCTTCCTCCTCGGACCGGTCCCACTGACCGATGCAGGGGCCGCAGGCGTTGGCGAGGACCGTGGCGCCCAGCGCCTCGAAGTCCTGCAGCAGGCCGTCGCGGGTGATCGTCGCCCGGACCTGCTCCGAGCCCGGGGTGACCATCAGCTTGGTCTTGGCCCGCAGGCCCTTCGACGCGGCCTCCCGCGCGATCGAGGCCGCACGGGTGATGTCCTCGTAGGAGCTGTTCGTGCAGCTGCCGATGAGGGCGGCGCTGATCTCGAGCGGCCACCCGTGCTCGCGCGCTTCGGCCCCGAGATCCTTGACCTCCCGCGCGAGGTCGGGCGTGTGGGGTCCGTTGATGTGGGGGGTGAGGTTGTCGAGGTCGATCTCGATGACCTGATCGAAGTAGGCGGCCGGGTCGGCGAGGACCTCGTCGTCGGCACGGAGATGGTGGGCGACGGCCTTGGCGGCGTCGGCGACGTGCTCTCGGCCGGTGGACTTCAGGTATCGCTCGACGGCGTCGTCGTAGGCGAAGATCGAGGTGGTGGCACCGATCTCGGCCCCCATGTTGCAGATCGTGGCCTTGCCGGTGGCGCTGATGCTGTTCGCGCCGGGACCGAAGTACTCCACGATCGCGCCGGTACCGCCCTTCACGGTGAGGATCTCGGCCACCTTGAGGATCACGTCCTTCGGGGCGGACCAACCGCTGAGCTAACCGGTCAGGTGCACGCCGATCGCCTTGGGCCAACGCACGTTCCACGGGAACCCGGTCATCACGTCCACCGCATCGGCGCCGCCGACACCGATGGCGATCATGCCCATGCCGCCGCCGTTGGGCGTGTGGGAGTCGGTGCCGATGATCATGCCGCCGGGGAAGGCGTACTGCTCGAGCACGACCTGGTGGATGATGCCCGAGCCCGGCTTCCAGAAGCCGCCGCCGTACCTGGCGCTCACCGACTCGAGGAAGTCGTAGACCTCGTCGTTGTTGTTGAGGGCGTCCATCAGGTCCCGCTTGCCGTCGACGCGCGCCTGGATCAGGTGATCGCAGTGGGTGGTGGTCGGGACCTGCACCTCGTCGAGGCCGGCGGTCATGAACTGGAGCCATGCCATCTGCGCCGTGGCGTCCTGCATGGCCACCCGGTCCGGGCGGAGGTCGACATAGGACTCGCCTCGCTCGAGCTCCTGGTCGGGCCGGTCGAGGTGGTTGATCAGGATCTTCTCGGCCAGCGTCAACGGCCGGCCGAGCTTCTCCCGACCCGCACTGATGCGCTCGTCGAGGGTGGCGTAGACGCCCTCGATGAGTTCGATGGGGGTTTCGGCGAAGACTGCCATGGTCCTTCTCCTGCGGAGCGAGAGGAATAGGGGTGGGGTTGAAGACCCACTCAGCTTGTACCGCGATGACGCTCGTCTCCCAACGGCGCTGCGGGCGGACTCGGGGTCTTCCCTTGTTGTAGACAACTATGATACAAGTTGACGCATGGCGCAACCACCCTCCAGCCGCTCGATCCGCTACCGCGAGATCGCCGACGCCCTCCGAGAACGGGTGGAGGCGGGGGACTACGGGTCCGGCCAGGTCCTGCCGAGCGAGGCGGCCTTGTCACGCGAGTTCGACGCCAGTCGCGTGACGATCCGCAAGGCACTCGAGGTCCTCCGCGACGACGGGCTGCTCTCGTCGCGCCAGGGCGCCGGCTGGTTCGTGGCGGTCGATCCGCTCCGTCAGTCGCTCGGGCGACTGGGCACGATCGAAGCCCAACTCGATGCCTCCGCTCGCAGCTCGGAACGCCAGATCCACTCCTTCGGATTCACCACCGCGCCACCCTGGGTCACCCAGGTCCTCGGAGCCCCCGACGTCCTGGAGGTCGGGCGCAGGAACCTGGCCGACGGGCGACCGTTCGCCCGGGTGACGGTCTGGGTGCCCACCCGCGTCGGCGAGCATCTCTCGCGCGCACAGGTCGAAGCCTCGCCGTTCTACGAGGTCCTCGACGTCGACCTCGGTGGAGCGACCCAGACGATCGCGGCGGCGATCATCGACGACTCCGACGCCGACCTCCTGGAGGTCCCGGAGGGGTCGCCGGTGCTGGTCTGTCGCCGGATCACGAACGACACCGACAACCGACCCGTGCTGGTGAGCGAACACGTCTTCCCGGCCCACCTGACCGAGTTCGTCGTCGACCTGCCCCACGTCGCCGGGTCGATGTCGCCCAACGGCCTTCGACTCGTCGAAGGCGCCTGAGCCGGTTCGAGAGCGGCCGATGGAGCCGGCGACGTGGCCCGACGGACCTGGTGTCGTCCAACTCCCCAGTGGGCGCCGCGTGCGCGGGAGACCGTTCGGTCGCACTCCGGGCGACGATGACCGACCCGACCTCGGCATCTACCTCGCCGGGCGGGACCCCGGACCGCAACCGTGGGACCACCGGTGGATCCCGTGGCGCGACTTCTGGCTGCCCGCGGACCGTGGTGCGTGTGTCGAGGTGCTCCGCGACGCGCTCGGGCGTTCGGGCTCGATCCGCGTCGAGGTCGCGTGTCGCGGAGGGCGCGGCAGGACCGGCGCGGCGCTCGGGATCATGGCCATCCTCGACGGTGTCGACCCGGGCGAGGCGCAAGGATGGGTCAGGCGCCACTACGACAGACGGGCGATCGAGACGCCCTGGCAGCGGCGGTGGCTGCGGAGGATGGAGGTCGGCGACGACTGACTCGCCGAACCCAAGAGCGCCGGTGCCCGGGGCGACGCGCTCAGACGGACCGGTTGGTCAGCGATAGCCGTGCGGCACCTCGGGGAACCGCGGGTGTTTGTCCCAGCCGATCACATCCGAGGTGTCGACGAGCCACTCGAACATCCTGGCCTTCAGGTCTGCGGCCACGTCGGCCATCGCCGGATCGTCGATGCGGTTGGTGATCTCGTCGGGATCGGCGGTGCGGTCATACAACTCGTCGGTCTCCTCGGCGCGATGCACGTATGCGTGCGTCGGCGTCCGCAGGACGGTGGCGTGACCGACCAATTCCGGATGCTCGCGCTGCAGTCGACCCTTCGGTTCGTAGATCCCGGGCCCCGGCCGCTCCAACAAGTGGCTGTCGCTGGGGCGGAACCCGCCCTCGGCACACGCGTACGGCCGGTGGGGCGTCGACGGGTCGTTCATCACGGGGACGAGGCTCTTGCCGAAGTGGGTGTACTGCGGCTCGTACTCGGCCCACTCGAGCAACGTCGGGAGCAGGTCGGTCATCTCGACGGGTGCGCTCACGACCCGCCCCTCGGGAACCGGACCACCCGACAGCACCAGAGGGTTGCGCAGCAACGAGGGGTCCAGCCCGGACGGCCACTTCTCGACCAGGCCGTAGTCACCGAGGTATTCGCCGTGATCGGTGAAGTGGGCGAAGACCGTGTTGTCGGTGGCGCCGATCCGGTCGACCGCCTCGACGATGCGACCGAGTTGGCTGTCGACGCGACTGACCATGCCGTGATACGTCGCGGCGATCTCCGCGAAGTCGTCGGGCGTGAGCTCGTCCCAGCCGTAGATCTCGGCCAGGCCGTCCATGAAACCGGGCTTGCCTGGTCGAGCGGACCGGGGGATCGGGGTGGGCATGGCCGACCGGTCGTGCATCGAGAACCACGGATCCTCGACGGTGAAGGGCGGGTGGGGGAAGATCAGCGGCATCCAGAGGACCCACGGTTGGTCTTCGGGAGCGGCCTCGGCCAGCCACCGCTCGGCGGTCCTCGTCACCGCTTCGTCCAGGTCGATGACCACGTCGTCGCCTGGAGAGCCGAAGTACATCGCCCGGTGCATTCGGTGACCCATGCCCTCCTCGTAGGGCGACGTGAACCGAAGCCGATGCTCGGTCGGCTGGACGAGGTAGCCGCAGAAGTCGGAGCTCGCCTCGGTCACTCCGGGGGCGAACACATCGCCGCGGTTGCCCGCGATGGCGACGTGGTAGCCGGCCTCGCGCAACATCGCGAGCAGGTTGGGTTCCCAGGCCTCCAACAGGTTCACCAGGGTCCGGTGGCCGTGCACGTGTGGGTACCAGCCGGTCATGATCGAGACCCGGCTCGGCCCGCACACCGAGTGCTGGCTCCATGCGTCGTCGAAGCGAGTCCCGCGGGCCGCCAGCTCGTCGAGCACCGGCGTGTGTGCGACCGGGCTCCCGAAGCACCCGACCGCGTCGGCGCGAAGCTGGTCGGGCATGAACAACACGAGATTCGGTCGCGGCATGGCTGGACCGTAGCGGGCGGGCCGAGCCGGAATTCGACCATCGCGGACACGAAGGGGTGCCAGCATGGTCGCCCGTGACCGACCTGTGGCCCGAGAACCCTCGGCTGGCCGAGGTGTACGACGTGGAGTGCGCCGGCCGCTGGGACCACGACTTCTACCTCTCCGTGGCGTCCGAGGTCGACGCGCAGTCTGTCCTCGACATCGGCTGCGGGACCGGTGTGTTCTGCGTCGACGTGGCCGCGGCGGGCCGGCGAGCGATCGGCGTGGACCCCGCCCAGCCGATGATCGACATCGCCCGTTCGAGGAGCGGCGGCGATGCGTGCGAATGGATCGTGGGCGACGCCGGCGACGCCCCCGCCGACACCGCCGACCTCGTGGTGATGATGGGCCACGTTGCGCAGTACTTCGTCGACGACGACCACTGGGCCCGGACGCTCTCGCAGATCCACCGTGCGCTCGTCCCCGGCGGCCGCGTCACCTTCGAGTCGCGCAACCCGATGATCGACTGGGCGAGCCAGTGGACCGAGGCCAACTCACGGGGGACGCTCGACCACCCCCGCGGTGGCACCTTCGAGGCCTGGGTCCAGGTCGTCGACACCGCCGGCCCGCGGCACTCGTACGCGAGCACGCACGAGGGTCACACGATCCTGCCCGACGGCGACCATCTGGTGTCCCGCGAGACGCTCCGGTTCCGCTCGCAGGCCGAGATCGAGGCCAGCCTCGCGTCGGCGGGCTTCACGATCGAGCAACGTTGGGGCAACTGGCGCCGCGAACCACTGACCCCGGAGAGCCGCGAGATGATCTTCCTCGCCCGCCGCGACTGAGAATCCTCGGGACGACTCGAGTTGGCGCGCTCTGCGGTCAGACCACCATGCGCGCCAACTTCACACCGACGGCCAGCGGCGCTTCTTGCGGCGGGCGTTGGGGCGCTGATCGCCCAACGACCACTGGCGACGCCAGCTCGAGGCCTCGGGCCCGTAGAGGCTCGGCGTCTCGCCGGCGTGGGCTCGCTTGCGAGCCTGCCACCAGTCGGTCGTGGCCTCGTCGGCGAGTGCGGAGACCGCCTGCTCGATCCGAGCCCCGAATCGACGGCTCGACTCCTTCTCCTCCGGCCACAACGGCGCACCGAAGGTGACCTTGGTCCGCGAGGGGGTCGGCGTCGACTTGCCCTTGCGCAGGATCCGGCCGGTGCCTCGGAGGTGAACCGGCACGACGGGCACGTCGCAGCGGATGGCCAGATAGGCGGCGCCGCCGCGGAACGGCTGACCCCAGCCGTCGGGGGAGCGACCGCCCTCGGGGAAGATCATGAAGCTGTAGCCGTCATCGAGCAGGTCGGCTGCGAGATCGGACGACTTGCGGCCCACCCTGGACCGCTCGATGGGGATCGCGCCGATGGCGAGCGCTGACATCGCCGAGGTCACACGCGTGCCGAAGAAGTAGTCCGCCGCGGCACCGACGACGAGGTTTCGGCGCCAGGGCAGCGGGATCGACGTGACCAAGAGCGGCGTGTCGACGTGGCTGTGGTGGTTGGCCGCGAAGATGACGGGCTGTTCCTCGTCGAGGTCCTCGAGGCGATCCTGTCCGACGCGGTCGGGTCGGGCCAGGTACGCGACCGCTGGACGCATGATGCCCTCGACGACGGCGGCCCGGGCGGTCTTGGCGGGCGCGGAGCGGGCCCAGTCGGTGTCGAAGTCGACGCCCGTCTTGCCCTGCTTGGGCGGTGGCTCGACGCCCTGGGGCACCCGCGGGGCCCTCAGGGGGAACTCGGCCTTGCGGACCACCTGTGAAGCTCGGACGCGTTGTGGGGCCCCGCCGACCGCACGGGCGATCTGGCGGGTCTTGCGCCTGACCGCTTTGCGGTCAGCAGCCACGGCTCGAAGCGTTGTCAGGGCAAGCCTGCGCTGACACCGGGGTGGAACGGGCGGTCATGTCACGTCCGCCATCAGGATCGGCGGGTTGTGGTAGTGGGTGACCGTCGGCTGTGCGCCGACGACATCGGTCGCCATCTCCAGTGCGTCCTGCAGCGTGGTGGCCGGCCGGAAACCCATCCGGCGGACCGCTCGGCTGTCCCCGCCCACGACGATCACCGCTCCCAGATGGTCGAGCGCGTGGGCGCACCAGTACCACATGTAGAAGGGGTGCACGCCGTGGTAGGCGTACGAGGTGCGGTACAGGTGTCGGTACCACTCGTCGTTGGCGTAGTCCTCTTCGTACTTGCGCATCTCGACGGGATCGGTGGTCTCGGCCAGGACCTGCTCGAAGAAGTCGATGTAGCTCGGGTGGTGAACCGGGTGGAACTCCCACGGGGTCGGGTGGCTCATGATCAGCACACCGCCCTCCCGGACCAGCGGCTTTCCCCGGTACATGTTGAAGAAGTACCCGAGACCGAGACACGCGACGAGGATCGGGTTCATGATCGAGTTGACGTTGTAGGGCGAGATGTAGGGGAGCCCCATCGTCAAGATGTCGGTCTGGCCCTCGACGGGGACGAGGTGCTGCTCGAAGCAGTGTTCGAGTGTCTTGTCGTGCACCGCCTCGACCTCGCCCGCCTGCACCGAGGTCAGTTCGTACGGAGCGAGCCAGCCCTGGAAGGCCGTGCGCCGTGCCCGCGCCGACATGCGCTTGAGTCCGGCCTGCATGCCCATGAAGGTCACGCGATCCCGCGGCGTCCACTCCCACTCGCGCTTCTGCAGGACCGAGAGCGGCCCGTCGTAGCCGAAGGTGTTGTTGTTCACCGTGGTCTCGATCTGGAACACCTTGATGCCCGAGTCGCGCAGCACCTTGCCCTGACGCCAGTTCGAGTGGTGCAGCTCGGATGCGTCCTTGTCCATGAAGGACTTGGACTTCACCATCGTCTCGGGGTTGTGGTGGTGGCGGAGCGCCGTGTAGCCCGACAGGCCCGTGGCGGTCGACTTCCAACCACCGTCCATCGAGACCAGGTTGATGTTGACGTAGACGATCAGGTCGGACTCGGCCGCCCGCTTGTTGATCTGGACCTCTTCCCCGTGTGGCGTGGTGCCGAGGACGGCCCTGTTGTCGGGGTCCTCGGCATCGAGGTTGTAGAGGTTGCCGCTGGGAGCGAAGGCGTCGTAGACCCGGTCGCCGACCGCGTGGCGGAGCTCGTCCTCGGTCATCCGCCGGTGCAGGGCCAGCGCGGCGATCAGGTGCACGTCGTCGACGCCGTTTGCGGCGGCGGTGTCGAGCACCGCCTCGATGACGCGCTGGCGGATGTCGGGTTTGCGCATCGGGGGCAACGGCAGCGAGATGTCGTCGAAGGCGATCGTCAGCTTCATCCCCGACGTCAGCAGTGCCGACAGCGGCTCGGAGTCCCCGGTCGGGTTCTCCAACGCGTGCCGGATCGCGCCGTCGGGGTCGGCCAGACCGTCGAGTGGCTCGGCGGGGTAGATGACGCGGCTGCGGCCGGGCGGCAGCTTCTCGAGTCGGAATCCCTCGCCGTGGTGGAACAGGATCGGCGGGGTGGACCGGTCGACGTCGAGCACGAGGCCCGGACGCGGGTGACGGTGGGTTTCCTTGGCCATCAGGACGACCTCATCGAGCCGAGGGGCAGCAGCTTGCGCGGCGCGCCCGGCGCTTTGTCGAAGTTCTCGATCAGCCACCCGCGGCGACGAGCCAGGGTGGCGAGCTTGGTTTCGGGGTTGACCGCGACCGGGAAGCCGACGGCTTCGAGCATCGGCAGGTCACTGGTGGAGTCGGCGTAGGCGACCGACTCCGACAGCCGGAGGTCGTGGGCCTCGGCGTACTTTCGGAGCGCGGCGGCGCGGGTCTCGCCGGTTGGCGGCACGGCGGTCATCTCGCCGATGTAGACCCCGTCCTCCTGCTCCAGCGTGACGGCGACGATGTCGTCGAACAGCGGACGCAACGGCTCGACCACGAAGTCGAGCGCACCCGTGATCAGCACGGTCCGGTGCCCGGCGGCCCGATGCTCCCGAACGCGGCGCATGGCCGCCGGAAAGGACTTGGCGAGGATCAGCTCGCTGAACATGTCGAGGGAGTCCTCGTCGATCTGGGCGACGGGCGCGTCCTCGTACCGGCGGTAGAAGCTGCGGAGGAAGTCGCTGCGATCGCGGCGGTCCATCGCGAGCAGACCGGGGGCCTCGAGCAGGGTGCGCCCGACCAGGCGCATGCGATCGTCGCGGGGGAGTCGCTTGGTGGCCAGGTACCCGTAGGACGACACCACGTTGGATGCGATGAGCGTGTTCTCGAGGTCGAAGGCCGCCATGTCGCGGTCGGGCGACAACACCTGGGTCCGGAGGCGTGAGGAGCGCGATGGCGTCGTGCCGCTCGAGGGTGAGGTCTTGACCCGGCCCTGCGCGATCACGGTCGGCAGATGGATGTCGTACACGTAGGTGCGCCAGTCGACCACGCGCGGATCGAACGCGAAGGCGTCCTGGTCCTCGGCGTCCAGCGACTCCCACAGCTCGAGCAGGCGCTCGACGCCGTAGATCGCCTCGCACTCGACGTACTTGCCGTAGAGCGTGACGTAGCCCATCGCCTTCTCGACCTCGTCGCGGCGCTCCTCGAGATCGGCGGCGACCAACGCCTGCTTGCCGCGGACCGGGAGCCTGTGGAGGGTCTTCTCGGCCAGCTCGAGGCCACGCTTGGCGCGCGACAGCTGAGACACGACCCGCCCGCGACCCGGATACACCCACTTGGCGGGGGAGATCGGCTGGTTGCGGTCGTCGTAGATCGGGTGCTGGCCGAAGTAGTCGTGGATCAAGTCCGTCAGGGTGGCGATGCGCACCGGGTTGCAGCCACCGGAGGCGACCTGGACGATCTTGGTGTCCTCGGGCGGATCCTGGGCCGCGACCGCGACGATTGCCGCGGCGACGAGGTCGACCGGGATGACGTCGATGATCCCCTCGGGGATGCCGGGGAACTCCTTCAGGGTTCCGCGGCCGTAGTTCATGATGATGGGCTCGGCCATGCGGAAGCCCCGGATCCAGCCCGGCTTCGGCTCCGCCCAGGAGGACTCGATGATCGACGGCCGCACGATGCTGAGCGGGATGTCGCCCTTGATCTCCTCGACCGCCTGCTCGGCCATCGCCTTCGTGAACGCGTATGCGTCGGGGAACCCGAGCGACGCGGCACGGGTTCGGCCGGCGTCGACCATCTGGTCCTTGACCCACCGCTCGCGGATCTGTTCGGTCTTGGCTGCCAGCGCGGGGGTCCCGGCCGCACCGAGCTCGGACCGCGCCTCGGCCTGGAACTGCTCGAGCCGCTCGACTCGACGGCTGTCGTCCTCGACGTACGCGCGGGTGCGTTCCGCGGCATCCACCTCGGCGCGCCAGTCGAGCGGGACGTAGAACGGGCTCTCGGTCAGGGCGAGCTCGGGGGCATCGCCCTTGCGACTGCCCGCGACGTAGCAGGTGCTGACCGCGACCAGGTGTGGGGTCACGCCCAGCTCCTGGAGGGTCCGCACCAGGCGGACCGGGCCCATGAGGTTGACTCCCGCCGCCCGATCGAGCGGTTCGTCGAAGCTGACCGCGGCCGCGGAGTGGACGACGACGTCGCAGCTGGCCAGCATCTCGCGCCCGGCGTCGTCGAGACCCAGGCCGTCGACGGAGATGTCGCCCGGCACGGCGTGGACGCGGCGCTGCGTCAGTTCGGCGAAGCCGTCCTTGCCGTGGGCCTCCCGCAGCCGGTCGAACGCGTCGTTGCGCAGGATGTCGCGCTCGACGCGTCGGTCTGCGGTCCGGCGACCGGGGCGCACGAGGAGCACGAGCTCGCAGTCCGGCACGCCGCGCAGGAGTCGCTCGACCAGGGCGGTGCCGAGGAAGCCGGTCGAGCCGGTGATGGCGATGCGCTTGCCCGCGAGGGCATCAGCGATGGCGGACACACCACCTTTCTACCAGTTGGTAGAGGGCGACTACCATCTTGGCCGTGAGCACCGCCGACCGGATTCTCGAAGCCGCCATGACGGCGTTCGGCGGCCGGGGCTACGACGCCACCAGCCTCGACGATCTCGCCGCCGATCTCGGGATACGGAAGCAGTCGATCCTGTACCACTTCCCCTCGAAGGAGGCGCTCCTCGACGCCGTGGCCGACCAGGCGGTCGGCGAGCTGACCGACGTGTTCTGGAGTGTCATCGCCACCTCGGAGAACGGCTTCGACCGTGTCGAGGCGATGGTGCGGCGGGTCTTCCGCATGGCGATGGGCCGGCCCGAGCTGCTCGGCCTGCTGCGCGAGGTGACCCGCCTCGGACCGCCGGTCCTGAACCGGGCCACCGACGCTCTCCAGCCGCTCATCAAGGGCGCCACCGAGTGCGAACCAGAACATGCTGTCGCATTCCAATTCCAATTCGCAAGGCAAGAGAGCCTTGAAGACTGGCCTTCACTTTGCTGA
>JBCCFK010000122.1:0-11945 GCA_039029775.1 Actinomycetota bacterium
GCGCTGCCGCCTTTGCGACCGCGGGCCACGATATAGGGTACATCCAATTCCATCACGGCTTCTTTCGATTCCGCCGCGCTGATAAAACCGACCGGCACGCCGACGATCAGCGCCGGCCGCACGTTTTCTTCTTTGATATAACGGCAAACTTCCAGCAGGGCGGTCGGGGCGTTCCCCACGGCGACGATTGAACCGGCCAGCTGTCCCAGACGATGCGCTTTGCGCACGGACTCGATCGCCCGCGTTGAATTTTTCTGTTTCGCCGTTGCGATCACGTCGTCGTCGGAAATGTACGTATGCACTTCGCAGCCGTAAGATCCCAGACGATCCGCATTCAATCCAACCGAGATCATCTTCACATCGACCAGCAGCGGACAGCCCGAACGCAGCGCGGCCACTCCCGCGGGGATCGCGTTTTCGTGAAAGGCCATCAGAGTCTTGAATTCAAAGTCCGCGGTCGAGTGAATCACCCGCCGCACGACCTGCCACTGATCTTCAGGGTAATTGTGTTCGCCGACTTCCCGGTCGATGACCGCGAAGCTGCCGGTTTCAATCTGACGACCGAGAGCGGTCATCTGGCGCATATCGTTTGGTTCGTTATTGCTCATTGTTTTACTGCTTTTTGTTTTCAGATCGGCCGAATATTTTCCGCCAGCGGATACTGACCGAGCATGGCTCCGTCGAAATCCGTCATACAGCATACGATTTCGAAGGCTTCGTCGGTCTGTCCCGGTGCCTGCGTCAGCTCGCCCTTCGCCCGGCCGTTCGCATAATTGGTCATCACATGCGAAACACGCTCGCAAATCAATGCGGCGATCTGCGGCCAGCCGTGCTCAACGGCGAGTTCCAGAACGCGCCGCGCGGTTTTCGCTGCGCGAATTTCTTCCAGCACTGATTCGACTGCGCCCAGGCTCTGCGCGAGCTCCGCCAGCATTTCCATATTCACGCGGGAACCCGCCTGGTGCGTCTGGGTAACGCCGTCGGCCATTTTTGAAAGTTTGCCCATCATCCCGAAGATGGTTGTCCGGGGAATGCCCCGTCGTTTCGCGTGCTTGACGCCGGTGCCGATAAAATCGCCGACCTGGACGAAGGCGTTCGGATCCCAGAAGTCGTTGGTCATGTACCCGCGGGGGCGGTGGTACTTCATCGACCGGGAGACGATCCGCACCCCGTTGGCCATCAGCGCCGAGGCGATCGTGTCGCCGGCGTGGCCGAACAGGGGGTTGCCGTTCCAGGTGAAGTTGACCGGCGTGTCCCGATCGATCACCTCGCCCGACTGTGCGGGAAGCCGGGCCTTCATGCCGTCCCTCCCGGCTCGCGACCGCCTCTCGGAGGGGTGTTCATGCCTTGCCCCCCAGCTTGGTCACACCGGTGGGTGAGTCGACGAACTGGTTGGTGGCGGTGTCGCGTTCGAGCACGAAGTACTGGCGACAACCGGAGCGGCAGTACCAGGTCTCGCGCAGGAGGCCGGCGGGGTTCCGCTCGATGTAGAGGTGTTCGCGCCACTCGGCCGGGGTGGCCGCGTTTGGATCGGGGCGGGGCTCCGCCTCGCCGACATATCGCATGTCGGCGGCGTTCCGGGGACCGCAGTGGGGGCAGGGAACCAGCAGCATCGACCTTCTCCTCGGTTCCTAGTGCCCGACCGCCGCAGCGCCCTTTTCGCCCACCAGGTCACCGGAGGCGAAACGCGACAGCGCGAAGGGTTCGATCAACTTGGGGGTGCGGCCGGTGGCGACCGCCTCGGCCATCTGCTCGCCGCTGACCGGCCCGGCCTTGAAGCCGTAGGTGCCCCACCCGACGTCGCACAGGAACCCGTCGACCGGAGTGAAGCCCATCACCGGCGAGTAGTCCGGAGTCATGTCGCACAGGCCGGACCACTGCCGGAGCAGGCGCATCCTCGAGATGCCCGGCATCAGCTCGAGCACATGGCCGGCGAGCTCCTCGGTGAACTCCAGCGACCCCCGGATGTTGTAGGTGTTGAACGGGTCGACCGAGGCCCCGAAGACCAGCTCGCCCCGATCGGTCTGGCTGACGTAGACGTGCAGCGAACCCGACACCACGACGGTTGGCAGGAAGACCTTCACCGGTTCGGTCACGGCGGCCTGCAGCGGACGGGTGGAGATCGGCAGACCGACCCCGGCCATGTCCGAGATCAGCGTCGCCCAGCCGGCGGTGCAGTTCACGACGATCGGCGCGCTGATGTCGCCGCGGGTGGTCCTGACGCCGGTGACCTTGCCGCCGGGACCCTTGCCGTCGGGGCCCTCGCCGCCTTCGACGAGAATGTCGAGCACCTCGGTCTTCTGGTGCAGCTCGACGCCGCGGTGGTCGGCGCCGCGGGCGTACCCCCAGACCACGGCGTCGTGGCGGATGATGCCCCCGGGCGGGTGATAGAGGGCTCCGAGGATCGGGTACCGGGCGTGCTCGGAGACGTCGAGGCTCGGCGCCAGCTTCTTGACCTCGTCCGGCCCGATGACGCTGGAGTCGATGTCCTGGAGCTTGTTCACCTCCGCCCGCCAGCGCATCGTCCGCAGCGCCGAATCGGTGTGAGCGAGGGTCATGTGGCCGCGCCGGGAGAACATCACGTTGATGTTCAGGTCGACAGCCATCGTGTTGTAGAGGTCGAGGGAACGGTCGTAGAACGCCACGCCCTCCGGCGTCAGGTAGTTCGACCGGACGATCGCGGTGTTCCTGCCGGAGCCACCGCTGCCCAGGTACGCCTTGTCCACGACGGCCACGTTGGTGATCCCGTGGTTCGTGGCGAGGTAGTAGGCGCAGGCCAGGCCGTGGACACCGCCGCCGATGATGACGACGTCGTAGGACTTCCGCAGCGGCACGTCGCGCCAGACCCGCGGCCAGGTCTGGTTCCGGGCACCTTTGGCGAGCAGGCCGGCGGCGGAGTACCGCGGCGGCTTCGAGGTCTTCGGCGTATCGCCGGCCTGGGATCCGAGACGGGATGCGGCAGCCGTCGAGAGTGACCTCAGCAGAGACATCCGGTCACACTACGCCCGCGGCGGCGAGGGGGTCAGCAGTGGGGGCGATGACGGATTGCCACGCGAAACATGGCGGCCGCGCATGGTTGCACCAGGTGAAAGCCCCCGGGCCCGGTGGCTCTGGTGGCCGCGAGGACCGGCGATGTACCTTGTGCTTCATCGGAGGTGGGACAGCGATGGGCGTTGGCGAGGAGAGCGCGGGGCTCGAGACGCTCGATGTCGCCCTCGCGCGCATGGCGCCCGAGGAGCGACTCGACGTCAACGTCGAGTTCGATCCGGTCACCCTCGTCGCCACCGCCGACGTGGCGTACAGGATCCACGCGAACACCGCGTACGTGGCGAACCTGATCAGCCCCCAGCGCTGGGTGGACATGCCGTTCTTCGTGGCCTCCAGCTGGTTGACCGGCGAGCCGGTTCCGGAGAGCGGGGCCCGGACCGGCCTGTTCTACGAACACCTGGACTTCCGGGTGCAGAACGCACTGCTGCGCAGCGTCGAGAACAGGCTGTGGATCGAGTACACGGGCTGGGATCCGAACGAGGGCCGCACCAAGATCGGCTGCGTGTTCAACCTGCACTCCAGCGTGGACGACCTGTTGACGATCGACCGCGGCTACTACCGAGCCGTCCCCGAGGACGGAGACCGGTGGTCCATCGAGATGCGGAAGCAGTTGCGCTTCTCGGACCCCGTCAACTCGTCCCTCGCCCCGACGCTGTTGACCTACTGGCTGGCGGCCACACATCCCGACGCGATCCAAGCCCGACGCGGCGTCCGGGAGGACCCATGAGCGACGACAACCGACAGGCCGAGGACGACGCCGCGTGGTGGACCTGGCGCCAGAACAGCGCAGCCCACCTCATCCGGCGCATGGCCGAGGACAACCTCCAGCAACTCGACACCGCCGTCGGTCGGATGAGCAAGAACGCGTACGGCGTCGAGGACTGGCTCGACGACGTCCGCTCGGCTTGGAGTCGCAACACGAGCGACATCGTCGACATCGCGCGGATCCTCTGGGGGCTGCCCGCCACGCCCGACGACATCCCCGTCATCCAGGCGACGCTCCACACCGACAGCCAGAGCAGCGGACCGATCGTCTTCAACGTCGACGTCGTCCACGACTCGCACCTCTTCGCCTCCCACGTCCATCGCATCGTCGACGGCGAGGTCGGTCGCAAGAAGCACCTTCAGCCGCACAACTTCGAGTTCGAGCCTGCCGACCTGCGCAAGGACGACCCGCCGCGCCGAATCGTCATGCGGCTCGCGGGCCTCAACCAGCACGACGAGCACGGCGACGTCGACAAGGAGAGCCGTCTCACCGACGGGCGGTACATCGGGTTCGTCGGCGCCGAGAGCGACCATGACACCCATCTCGCGGCGGTCATCGTCATCGACGTCACGGCACCCTCGCTTCCCGACCTCGACATGACCTGATGTCGCAGCTCCCTCCGTTCGTCGGACTCGGCGGCACCGTCGAGTACTCGCCTCCCATCGAGGTGAAGGGCTGCCGCATGTACGCGTTCGTCCTGCCGGCCGATCGGGCCGCGCTCGACCGCGCGTTCCACGCTCGGTTCACCGAGCCGTCGCAAGGCGCGGTGATGGCCGTCAGCGCCGCGCCCTTCGTCATGTTCTATGCGTCGGTCATCCCGGCGATCACCTTGCGCGACAACGTCGGCTGGTACCGCGAACGCGAGACCGGCGTTCTCATGTTCGGCGTAGACCTGGTGTCGAACCGGCTGTTCACCACCCTCGACTATCTGTTCGTCGACTCGGGCCAGGCGATGGCCAACGGACGTGAGATCTTCGGGTTCCCGAAACACCTCGGACGGCTGTCCCCGGACGGTGGATGGCTCGACGATCCCGGCCAGGCCAGGCCGACGCACGGGCCCGAGTACTTGTCGATGGAGACCCTCGGCGTGGAGAGGTTCGGGGTGGACGCCTGGGCCGCCGAGACCGAGCTCTGGCGGCTCGAGCGATCGGGCGACGGCCTCACCTCGCCACTGTCGGGAGCTGCCGAGGCCTTCAACCGGGCCACCGCGGCGGTCCGGAACAGCGCCGCCGGGTCGCGCACCCTCGTGGGCTCGGAACTCCGGCCATTCGCCGATGCCGGCGACGGGGATCCACTCGGCACGTCGGTGCCGTATCACCCGCCGATGGGTCGGGGCGGTCGCCTCAGCCTCGACCTGCACCCCTACGAGCCGACCGACCCACTGCGGCAGGCGCGGATGCCGCTCCCGCCGGACCGCTGGGCAGGGCTGTCGTTCAACCTGTTCGACCAGCTCGCCCAGAACGACCTCGTCACCCTCCTGCTCAAGCAGGTGCGCAGCGCCACCACGCCCGGACGGGCTGCGTACTCGGCGATCCTCGAACTCCAGGCCGCCCGGACCATGCGGTCCATCGGCATGCTCGGCGGGGACTACACGCTCCACGTGACACCGATGGACAGCGCCCCCATGGCGCAGACCTTCGGGTGGCACGAGCCCGTGAGGTCGCTGTTCTCGATGTACACCGAGTACGACTTCGTCTACTCGCACGGGCGGACCGTGTGGTCGGCGGTCGATCCCCTCGATGGCTGAGACAGCTCCCCGACCGAAGATCGCCATCCTCGGGGGCGGCATGGGCTCGCTGTCGGCGGCCTGGCACCTGAGCCGCCCCGGTTGGGAACGCGACTTCGAATCGATCACGATCTATCAACGCGGGTGGCGGCTCGGTGGCAAGGGGGCCTCGGGCCGGGGACCCGACGACCGCGTCGAGGAGCACGGGCTCCACGTCCTGCTGGGCTACTACCACAACACGTTCGCACTCCTGGACGACGTCTACCGCTCCGTCGATCGACCGCGCACTGCGCCGGAGTGCCCGGTACGCACCCTGGAGGACATGCTGACCCCCTCCCCGCGCGTCGGCGTCACGGACCTGCACCGCGGCCAGTGGGAGACCTGGACGGCGCACTTCGGCCCCCAGGAGCAACCGACCGTCCCCACCCGACCCGACCGAGCGCTGACGGTCGTGGAGCTCGTCCGCCGCGCCATGCAGCTGCTCGTCGACTTCGGGGCCTCGACCATCACCGCCACGCCACCGACCGATCTGCAGCCGGCCGTGGTGCTGGACCTGCATCCCGACGACTCGTTCCACTCGCCGCTCCCGCGTGCGGTCGACCGGGCCGAGACGATCCTCCAACGAGGGGTGAGGTCGGCGCTGGCGATCGCCCTCGAAGCAGTCATGGCCATCCAGGTCGAGGGGCGACGATGGTTCCCCGAGGGCCATCCGGCGCTCATGCTCATCACCACCGGCCTGGAGGTCGCCCACCGACGCCTCCACGAACTCGTCGCACCCAACACGGCGTCCCGCCACTGGTTCCAGCTCGCGGACACGGTCATCACCATCCTCCGCGGTCTCGCCGCTGAGGGCGTGTTGACCGCACCCGGCCGGCTCCGGGCGCTCGACGACCACGACTTCCGCGACTGGCTGACACGCCATGGTGCGGACCCCCTCACGGTCGAGTCACCGTTGATCCGTGGCGTCTACGACCTCGCATTCGCATACGAGGACGGCGACGCCGGCAGACCGGCATTTCCGGCGGGGCTCGGCATCTACCTCTCGGGTCGCATGTTCTTCGACTACGAGGGTTCGATCTTCTGGAAGATGCGGTGCGGGATGGGTGATGCCGTCTTCGCCCCGATGTACGAAGGCCTCCTCGACCGCGGTGTCCGGATCGAGTTCTTCCACACGCTCGAGAACCTCCAGCTGGGCGAGGGCCGGGTGGTGGACGGCATCGAGCTGCAGCGACAGACCGACCTCAGGCCGGGTCTCGACAGCTACCAGCCGCTGGTCGACGTCGACGGGCTGCCGTCGTGGCCGGCCGCACCGCTGGACGACCAGCTCGCGACGCCGCTCGGTGCGGACTCCGAGTACCTGTGGGCCGACCCGCCCGACCCGACCGCCGTCACGCTGCGGCGGGGCGAGGACTTCGACATCGCGATCCTGGGCGTCTCACTCGGGATGGTCCCGTACGTCGCCGGCGAGCTCGTCCAGTCCAACCCGCGGTGGCGGGCGATGGTGGACCGAGTGGGCACGGTGCCGACCCAGGCTCTGCAGCTGTGGCTGACACCGTCCCAGGAGGAGCTGGGGTTCGAACACGACGACGTGACCATCAGCGGCTACGTCGAGCCGTTCGACACGTGGGCCGCCATGAACCACGTCCTCGAGTTCGAGTCATGGCCCGCGGACGACGGTCCCCGGACGCTCGCGTACTTCTGCAACGCCTTGGAAACCCACCACCAACCCGACGCCGACGGGCAGGCGGCCGCACTCGAGCAGGTCCGGCTCAACGCGATCCACTTCCTCGATCACCACGTCCGGCTGTTCTGGCCCCACGCCACCGACATCTTCCCCGACCGCTTCGACTGGTCACTGCTCCACTGCGGCGGCTCCGACGCCGTCGGACCCGAGCGGATCGAGACCCAGTACCTGCGGGCCAACCTCGACCCCTCGGACCAGTACGTCCAGGCGCTACCGGGGACGTCGACGTTCCGGATGCGGACCGACGAGACCGACTACGACAACCTGCTCGTGACCGGTGATTGGATCGACACCGGCCTCAACGCGGGATGTCTCGAAGCCGCCGTCATGGCCGGCATGCAGACGGCGAACGCGCTGCTCCCCCCGGAGCGACGCGTCGAAATTGCGGCTCTCCAGGAGCTGCGGGAGTATTTCGGATGAGCGCAACGACGGGCCGCACCGGGCGCACCGGGCTTTCGTTGAGAGGTGGGACACATGCGTGACGACTGGCTCGGCTGGCTCCAGGACATGGCCGGCGACGCCGCAAAGGCCGACGTCCGCAGCGCGATGGCCGGGTTCTGGCCACCGACGGGCGATGGCCAACCACCGTGGCCGACCCCGATGGGCGACCCGACCGAGATGTTCCGTGCCATGTGGGAGACCTGGTTCACCATGGCCGAGACGATGGTGGCCAACGTGTGGGGCATGGGCCAGCAGGCGGCGTCGACGGTCGCCGCCGCGACCGATCCACCGGGTCGAGAGTCGCTGTCGCTGCAGGTCGTCGCGGGCCACTCCACCCTCGGCACCCTGTGGCTCAAGAACCGCAGCAGCACACCGCTGGACGGCCTGCGAGTCCGCTCGTCGATGCTCAAGGACTCGAGCGGCGAATCCATCTCCGGCGACCACGTCCACTGCCGCCTCCACCACGACGGGTCCATCCCCGGCGGAGCCAACGTTCGCGTCGACGTCGAGGTCGCCCTGCCCGCCGACGTCGCGCCCGGCGTGTACGAGGGCATCCTCCTCGTCGACGGGCACGAAGACGCCTGCCGACCCCTGCAACTGCGCGTCCTCGACTGAGATGGCGGACATCGGGGCGAGCGTCCGGCCGAGCGTCGCCTCGGCGCTGCAGCGGTACGCCACGAGCGTCATGCCGATCCTCGAGCGCGCCATCCCCCGCGACGGCGCCGACCCGTACCTGTACGACCTGGTCCGCGACTATCCGAGACGCGGCGGCAAGGCGCTGCGGTCGAGCCTCTGCCTCGCGGCGACGGGAACCCTCGGCGGCCACCCGATCGACGCCCTCAACACCGCGGCCAGCCTGGAGTTGTTGCACAACGCGTTCCTGATCCACGACGACATCGAGGACGAGAGCGACACTCGCCGCGGATCACCCACGCTCCACCTCGACCACGGCGTGCCGCTCGCGATCAATGCCGGCGACGCTGCCGCGATGCTCGCCTTTCGGCCGCTCATCGACAACCAGACCATCCTCGGGCCCGAGCTCAGCGGCCGCATCCTGACCGAGTTCGAGCACATGACACGGCGAACGATCGAGGGGCAGGCCCTCGAACTCGGATGGCGCCGTGACAACGTCGTCGATCTGAGTCCGACCGACTACCTCCGGATGGTCGGTGGGAAGACCTGCTGGTACACGGCGATCTACCCGCTGCGCGCCGGCGCGCTGATCGCCGGGCGGGGAGCCATCGACCCGTCGCGGTTCGACCACTTCGGCCTGTGCCTCGGCGCGGTGTTCCAGATCGGCGACGACCTGCAGAACCTCGAGCCGAGCGATCAGGACTACGGCAAGGAGCTGCTCGGCGACATCCTCGAGGGCAAGCGCACCCTGCCGCTGATCCATCTCCTGCACCACGCAGAGCCGGCGGCTCGCCACGAGATCATCGAGTTCCTCGCGACGCCGCGAGAGGAGCGGTCGTTCGTGGACGCCGAGGCGATCCACCACCGCATGGTCGACGCGGGCAGCCTCGACTGGACCCGGGCATACGCCATCGGGCTCGCCGAGGAGGCTCGAGACGACTTCGGGAACGTGTTCGCCGGCGGTCCGATGAACGAGCACCGGCGCTTTCTCGCCGAGCTGCTCGTGTTCCTGGTCGACCGCCTCTACTGACCGACGGCGGCGCGCGCCGCCTGGACCACGGGGTGGTCCGGATCGAGTGCGGGGGCCTCTGCCAGCAGTGACGCCAACGCGTCGACGTGGTCCAGGCCCGCTCCGTTGAGGAGACCGAGGGCGCGCAGCTGCGTCATCACGTCACCGTTGGCGGCGGCCTCGTCGACGGCCTGACGCAGCGACGCGACCACATCGTCGGACGCCGAGCCGGAGCGGGCGATCTCGAGCTCGGCGCGGCGGGTCCGCACGTGGGGCACGAATGCTCGCTCGCCGACGCGCTCGCCCACCGACAGCGCCTCGTCGAGCACCGCACATGCCGCGTCGAGATCCCCGACGGACTGCTTCACGTCGGCCACACAGCTCAGGTGGTAGGGCCGCATGAGCAGGGCGCCGGTCATGACGTAGCCCTCCGCCGCGGCTTCGAGCCTGGCCAGACCCTCGGCCTCGGACCCTGTTGCCGCCTGGGCGTGGCCCTTGTACATCTCGCCACCGGCCAGAAACATCTGCGAGCCGAACTCGTGGCAGACGTCGATCGCCTCCTGGGCGTGTTCCAGCTCCATCGCCGCGTCGCCGGCGAACGAGCCGAGGGCACCGCCGAAGGTGGCCGCGTAGCCGCGCGCGAACAGTGCCAGGCGGGGATCGCAGTTCTCGGCGATCTCCACGGCACGCCGAATCGCCGACACCGCCGCCAGGGCATCTCCCCGCAGCCACCTCACCAGGGCGGCGTTGGAGAGCGCCGCGACGACCGGGTGTTGGAACTGCTGGCTCGAGCTGACCTCGTCGTTCTGCTCGAACAGCGCCTCGGCCGTCGCGAAGAAGTCGTCGGCGGCGGCCAGGTCACCCCGATAGAAGGCGGTGATGCCTTCGACAGCGGCGGCTTCCATCGCGAGCGCCGGGTCGTCGGCGGCCGCGGCGATCGCGCTGATGTCGGCGGCCAGCGAGGCGGCCGTGTCGTAGTCGGCGGTGACGAGGTAGAAGCTCCACGACCCCCAGACAGCCGGGAACAGGTCCGGCAGGCTGCCGAAGAGCGAGCAGATCTCCTGCGCCCGGGCGAACCCGGTCTGGACGTCTGGATGGCCGTAGCCGGCTGTCGACGAGATGCTCGCGCCGAGCCCGAGCCGGAGCCCGAGCTCGATCTGCAGACGCATCGGCCCCTCCTCGGCGTGATCGAGGATGGCGAGACCGCGGCGATAGTGCTCCATCGCCTCGACGTGGGCTCCGATGCCCGCCGTGGCCATGCCGGCCTGCAGCCAGAGGGCCAGCGCGTCGTCGTATTGCTCTCCCGCCTCCCGATGGTGCGCCACCTGATGTGGCGTCGCCGCGACACGGGCGGGGAAGTCGGCCAAGAGGCTGTCGGCCACCTGCCGGTTCACCTCGACCTTGCGCGACCTGACCTGGGAGTCGTACGCCGCGTCGGCCAGCAGCGCATGACGGAACGCCATCGCGCCGGGGCGGCCCCCACGCATCCACACTCCGGACTCGAGTAGCGCGGGCATGTGTTCACGCACCTGCGCCGGGTCGAGGACCGACTCGAGCACGTCGACGTCGAAGTCTCGGCCGATGGTGGCGGCGACCTGCGCGACCTGCTTGGCCTCGGGCATGGCATCCAGCCTCATCGCCAGCAGGTCGTGCAGGGTCGTGGGGATGGCAGCCAGGGCCGTCGAGCCCTGCTCGGTCAGGACCCGCCCGAGTTCCTCGGCGAACAGCGGGATGCCGTCGCTCCGGCTGATGGCATCGGTGTAGTCGACCTCACCGGTCGTCGAGCCGACGAACCAGGCGAGGAGCTCACCGGTCTCGTCGGCGGTCAGCGCCGGCAGGTCGATGACGTGATCGGCCGCGCCGACGAGGGGGTCGTTGATGCTCGGGCGCGTCGCCACGACGATGGCGAGCTCCGGCGCGGCCTCCGGCAGCCGGAGGAGCAGCTCGCGGCTCGTGGCATCGAGCCAGTGGAGGTCGTCGACCACGAGCAGCGCCCTGGCTTCGCTGCTGACGCCCGCGAGCCAGGCGATGTAGGCCGCGGTGATGTCGCGGAGTGTCTGCTCCGGTGTCTGGGGGGCCAGGACCAGATCGGCAGGGGTCTCCACGCCGATCGAGGTCGCGACCCGGGCGATGGACGCCGGGGCCACTCCATGTGCACCGAGGATGCGGACCAGCTGGTCGTAGGCGTCCGGTTCGGACGTCTTGACCCCGCCCGCGGCCAGGAACAGGCGCCGGATCGGCGCCAACGGCTCCGACGTCGCCATCTCCACACCGCTGCAGGCCAGCACCTCGAGGCGAGCCGCCAGCCGAGCGCGGGCTTCGTGGATCAGGCGACTCTTCCCGATCCCCGCCTCTCCGGTGACCACGGTGAGGCTGCCGCGATCGCCGCCGCTCTGCTCGATGGCGGCGGTGAGGCGGGTGAGTTCCTCCCGACGACCGATGAGGGGCGTCGACGGATCGGCCCAGGCCTCGTAGCGAGATGTCGCGTCGGTGGCGCCGACGACCCGGTGCACCTCGACCAGGCGATCGATGCCCTTCAGCTCGTACATGCCCAGCGACTCGAGGTCGACGAAGCCGC
>JBCCFK010000123.1:0-11945 GCA_039029775.1 Actinomycetota bacterium
GTCGCAGGCGGCGCGGCGGTCTCCTCCGGGGACGCGTCAGCCGGCGCAGCGGTCTCGGCCGGCGCAGCAGGAGCCGGAGGTGCCGGCGGCGCGGGCGGGCGACCGCCGCCGCCACCGCTCTTGCCTCGACCGCGGCGACGGCGCTGCTTGGGTTCCTGCGGCTCGATCCCGAACAACGCTGCGATCTCGGGCACGCGGGTCGAGAGCCGCTTGACGGTCTCGAGCAGCTCGTCGTTGGGGCGCGACGGGATGCCCTGTGGGGTGACCGACTGGCGAATCGGGGAGTACGCCACGGCGTCGAGCACGGTGCCCCAACGCTGCGGCCCGGTGTCGTCGGACAGGGCCGCACCGGCGGCCTCGGCGAGTCGATTGCCGAGATCCGGTGGCAACGGAGCCCCGGCCTTGGGTGGGCGAGAGCTCATCCGGAGCGCCCTGACCGTGCGCTCGTCGTCGAGCGCACTCGTGATGTCGGCCAACCACTCGGCCTGGTCTTGATCGACACGGGCCGCGACGGCGTCGCGGAGCTGATCCGCCAGCGCCCGGGTCTCGTCGGAACGCGTGGCGGAATCGGCTGCGACGACGACCGACCGGAGGTCGCGGAGGTCGAGGTCGGCCATGCCGGCGAGCGCCGCGTCGGCGCGATCGTGCCACTCGGCTTCCTTCAGGGCCGGCAGCAGCTCCTCGGCCAGCTGCACAAGCGGAGCGGCATCGATCGTGGGACGACCCTCGGCCTTGTTCCTGGCGTTCTGTTCGTCGACGGCCTTGCGTACCCCGGGGATGCCACCCCGGAGAACCTGCTCGGCGATCGGCCGCTGGGCCTCCGGCAGCGCCGACAGCGCGGCGTTCCGGTGCTCGCGCCGCGGGCGGAGCCGCTTGGGCTTCGGCTTCGGTGGGAGTGCCGGCTTGCGGGGACGGTCCGACCGGCCCTCCCCGCGACCACCGCGGCCACCACGATTGTCGTCGCGACGTCCCCGACGATCGCCGTCGCGGCCCTCGCCGCGGCCACCGCCGCGCCGTCCGCGTCCGCCGCCGTCTCGGTCGCCCCGACCGCGCCCACGCTTCGGCACGAGCTGGGTGGTGACCCCGCCCTGATCACGGCCGGAACCGAGGAGTTCGAGGCGCTCGGGTTCCTTTCGATCGCCCTTGGGCGGCAGCACCGACGTGATCTCGATCCCGTCGACGAAGAACTCGGCCTCGACCCGCAACTCCTGTCCGACGGCGGCACCCTCCGGAAGGAGTGTCGCGGCGATGACGCCCTTCGGCTCACGCGCTCCGACGGCGCGCCAGGTCCAGGTGTCCTCGTCTCGGACGGAGGTCAGCTCGATATCGATCCGGCGTGACATAGGTGCCACACGGTACCCCGAAGGGCACCGACCTCCCCAGTTGGGACGGCGGCCGGCGGTGCAACGCCGCTGACGCGCGCCGCGGCGACCGCGATCAGCCCGCGATGTGGGGCAGACCCGGCCGACCGGCGCCGAGTCGGAGCGCGTCACGATGCCGGAGTTGGCGTTGCACGAAGGTGTGTGCAGCCGCCGGCGCGGCGCTCGGCTCGACGCCCGAAGCGATCGTTGCCGCGAGCGCCGCCGAGAAGGTGCAGCCGGTCCCCCGAATCGCCTCGCCACCGATCCGAGTGCTCTCCAACACAGCGACGCCCGAGGCGGTGATGACGTGATCGACGACGTGCTCGCCCTCACCCCGGCCGCCGGTCACCACCACGACGTCGCTTCCGAGCGCGAGCAGCGCCGACGAGAGGTCGTCGCCGAGGGCATCGCCGAACGGACGGCCTCCGAGCAACTCGGCCTCCCACCGGTTCGGCGTGAGGACCGCCGCACTGGCGGCGAGGGAGCGGTAGGCCTCGATGGCAGCATGCTCGACGATCGGGCGCCCGGCGCTGTCCACCAGGACCGGGTCGACGACCAGGCTGCCCAGCAATCCCTGCGCCGCTCTGGAGGAGACGGCCTCGACGAGCTCCGCGTCCCGCAGCAGGCCGGTCTTGGTCGCCGCGGGAGCGAGATCGTCGACGAGGTGATCGATCTGGGCCAACACGAGGTCGCGGTCGAGCTCGTGGAACGCCTTGACACCGGTCGTGTTCTGCGCCGTGACGACGGTGATGACCGACGTCCCGTGAACGCCGAGTGCGGCGAAGGTCGGGAGATCCGCCTGCAGGCCGGACGACCCCGACGGGTCGCTCCCGGCGATCGTGAGCGCGACTGGCGGTGTGGGCATCGCCGCATGATACGACCCGAATCGGACCTGCTCGGCCTTCGCCACAGCGGGTAGGGTGGTCCCACAACCGACAACCGGGGAGCTCGGGAGACGCCGGGCTGAGAGGGAGGCCACGCACCGCCACGGCGGACGCTCGCCTCCGACCCGACATGACCTGATCTGGATAATGCCAGCGGAGGAAGCCCATGGTTCCCACGTTCATCACCCGCCGTCGCGTCGCGGCGCTCACGGTCGCGTTCGCTCTCGTCGCTGCCGCGTGCGGAGGTGACGACGACGACCCCGTCGCCACCGGCCAGCCCGAAGCGGCGACCGAGGAGGAGGCCACCAGCGAGTGCTTCTCGGACCCGGGCCTCGAGCCCATCGACATCTCCGACGTCGACCTCGCCTCGCTGGCGGGCACGACGCTCAAGATGGTCGCCTACGACTCGTTCTTCGTGTCCGACGGCATCTTCGACAGCTTCGAAGCAGAGACCGGCATCACGGTCGAGATCCTGACGTCGGCCGACACCGGCACGATGGTGTCCGAGGCCGTGCTGACGGTCGGTGATCCGGTCGCCGACGTGATGTGGGGCATCGACAACACGTTCCTGTGCCGAGGCCTCGAGAACGACATCTTCACCCCGTACGAGTCGGCGTTGCTGGACACCGTCGACGACGAGCTGAAGCTCGACGAGTACCTCAGGGTCACCCCGGTCGACTTCTCCGACCTCTGCATCAACTACTGGACCGATGCCCTCGACGGTCCGCCGCCCGAGAGCATCGCCGACCTCGCCGAGGAGCAGTACGCGTCCACATTCGTCACCGAGAATCCGGAGACGTCGGCACCCGGCATGGGATTCCTGTTGTCGACCATCGCCGAGTTCGGCGAGGGAGGCTGGCAGGACTACTGGACCCAGCTCGCCGACAACGGCGTCGCCGTCACCCCCGGATGGAGCGAGGCGTACTACGGCGAGTTCATCGCCGGCGGCGGCGACCGGGCGATCGTCATGAGCTATGCGTCGAGCCCGGTGGCGGAGCTGCTCTTCGCCGACCCACCCGTCGACGTGCCCCCGACCGAAGCACTGCTGGACTCCTGCTTCCGATCGATCGAGTTCGCCGGCGTCCTCGCCGGGACGGACCACCCGGAGGCCTCTGCACTGCTGATCGACTTCCTCCTCTCACCCACGTTCCAGGAGGACATCCCGCTCAACATGTTCATCTTCCCGGCCAACTCCGAAGCCCAGCTCCCGCCCGAGTTCGTCGAGTGGGCCCCGCTCACGACGTCCCCCTTCACCCTGGCTCCCGACGTGATCGAGGCCAACCGGGACGCGTGGACCGAGGAGTGGACCGAGATCGTCCTTCGCTGAGACGACGGGTGCGCTGAGACGAGGCTGCCATGACGGCCACCGCCGAACGACGCCGACCGGCCCCGAACCGGGCCCTGACGCTGCTGGTGGTGGCCGTCGCCGCGTTCGCCGTCGTCTTCTACCTCTGGCCGGTCACGGCCCTGCTCTGGCGCGGGCGCTCGTGGGCGTCGATCACCGACGTTCTGGGCGACGGGACGACGTGGCGGATCCTGTGGTTCACCACCTGGCAGGCCATCGTCTCGACGGTCGTCACGGTCGTCTTCGCCCTGCCGATCGCGTTCGCGATCGCGCGCCGGCGGTTTCGAGGGCGGGCGCTGCTGCGCGCGTTCGTGACCGTGCCGTTCGTGCTGCCCACCGTCGTGGTCGCGACGGCGTTTCTCACGCTCGCGGATCGACTTCGACTGGACGAGGACCCGGTCCGGCTCCCCGGGACGGCCTGGGCGATCGTCCTGGCGCACGTCTTCTTCAACGTGGCCATCGTGACCCGATCGGTCGGCGGCTACTGGTCGCAGCTCGACGGACGTCCGGAGGACGCGGCGCGCACGCTCGGTGCCGGGCCACTCCGGACGTTCTGGTCGATCACCCTGCCCCGGTTGCGACCCGCGCTGCTGTCGAGCGGCGCGATCGTGTTCCTCTTCTGCTTCACGTCGTTCGGCGTCATCCTCATCCTCGGCGGGTTGCGCCGGGTCACGATCGAGACCGAGATCTGGCGGTACGCGACGCAGCGCACGGACTTCGAGACAGCGGCGACCCTCGGCCTCATCCAGCTCGCCGTGGTCCTCGTCAGCCTCGTGGTCAACAGCCGGATCCAGGAACGACTCGCGCTGGTCGAGCGCACGAGGGCGACGGCCGAGGTCGAGGCCGAGAACGCACACCGGGGGAGGGGAGCGGTGGTCGTCGGCGCAGGCCTGGCGCTGGTGGTGATCGGCCTGCCGATGGCGGTACTCGTCGAGGGGTCGCTCGCGACGGGAGACGGGTACGGGTTCGGGTTCTACCGGGCCCTGGGCGAGCAGGATCAGCGCATCCCGCTGCTTCCGGTGTCGGGATGGCGAGCGCTCTGGAACTCGCTGAGCTGGGCCACGATCGCCGCCGGGATCGCCACCGTGGTCGGAACCGTCGCGGGCGTGGCCGCCACGTCGCCGCGGCGCGGCATGGCCCGACTGACCGACATCGTGTTCCTCCTTCCACTCGGGACCTCGGCGGTGATCGTCGGGTTCGGCATGCTGATCGCGCTCGACGACCCGCCGCTGGACTTTCGAACGCGCTGGTGGATCGTGCCGATCGCGCAAGCCGTCATCGGCATCCCCTTCGTCATGCGGTCGGTCTCGACGTCGCTTCGCAGCATCGACCCGCGGCTCCGGGAGGCTGCTGCCACCCTCGGAGCGGCGCCCACGAAGGTCTGGCGTGAGATCGATCTCCCGATCGCCTCGCGGGCGATGGTCGTGGGCGCGGCGTTCGCATTCGCGGTCTCGATCGGCGAGTTCGGCGCGACGGCCTTCCTCGCCAGGCCGCAGCGTCCGACGGTACCCACGGCGATCTTCCGGCTCCTCGGCCGCCCGGGTGATCTCGCGTTCGGCCAGGCGATGGCGCTCAGTGTCATCCTCATGGTCATCACGGCGTCGGCCGTGCTCGTGATCGAGCGGTTCAGGGGGGTGGTCGCCGGTGAGCTCTGATGGTCTGGAAGTCGACTCGGTCACGCTGGCCCACGGGCCGGTCGTAGCGGTCGACGAGGCGTCGCTGCGCATCGGGCGTGGGCGCATCGTGGCGCTTCTCGGCCCGAGCGGATGCGGCAAGAGCACACTCCTGCGCGGCATCGCGGGACTGCACGAGCCTCGCTCGGGCCGCGTCCGCTGGCGCGGGGAGGACATCACCTCGGTCCCCACCCACCGCCGCAGTGTCGGCTTGATGTTCCAGGACCATGCGCTCTTCCCGCACCGAAACGTCCGAGACAACGTCGCGTTCGGCCTGCGGATGGCCGGGGTCGCAGCGGGGGAGCGGGTCCGACGCGCCGAGGAGCTCCTCGACCTCGTCGGCTTGCCCGCAATGGGGGGACGGACCATCGGCACGCTCTCGGGCGGTCAGGCCCAGCGGGTTGCGTTGGCCCGAGCACTGGCGCCGCAGCCGGATCTGCTGTTGCTCGACGAGCCGCTCGGATCCCTGGATCGGGCGCTGCGAGATCGCCTGGTGCTCGAGATCCGATCCATTGTCGGCCAGCTCGGGACGACGACGATCCACGTGACCCACGATCACGACGAGGCGATCACCGTCGCCGACGATCTCGCCCTGATGAACGACGGGCGGATCACGGCGTTCGGCTCGGTCGGAGCACTGCTCGACGATCCCGGTGACGTCGCCACCGCGGCGGCGCTGCGGCTGGAGACGTTGTGGCGGCTCCCCGTCGAGGGTGGCCGGGCGCAGACCCCGTTCGGTCCGATCGATGCCGACGGCCCGACCGCGAACGTGTTGCTCCGACCCACCCACGTGCAGGTGTCCGCGGAGGGGGTCGAGGCCCGGGTGACCGAAGCGCACTTTCGCGGGGACGCATGGCATCTGACCTGCGCGATCGCGGACACGACCGTGGTGGCCCGCCACGGCGAGCGGATTCCGGCCGGCGCGACGGTCCGGCTCCGTGCCGACCTCGTCGAGGCTGCGCTGCTCGACGACTGACGTGGGTCAGCCGTCGCAGATGACACGGTCGTCGATCGCCGACTCCGCTCGGTCGGCCTCGCTCAGGACGAAGCCCGCTTCACATGCGCGCTCGATCCATTCGTTCGCGTCGAGGGTGATGATCTCCCAGGTCGCAGGCCCGTCGTCGGGGCCGATGCGGATCGCGGCTCGACCGGAATCATTGGCGAGCATCGCACCGGCCCGCAGCCGGTCGGTGACCGTGATGGGATCGCTCGATCGCTCGATCAGGAGCGTGCCGGTGTCGACGTGCCACACCCTGAGGGTTCCGTCGTCGGCGGCCGCTGCGGCGATCGTTCCGTTGTGGTTCAGTGCCAGCGGCGTGTAGGTGTGCAGCGCCTCGACCGATCCGAGCTCGGCCACAGGCGCAAGAGACGGGAGGGCAACGACCGACAGCTCGCCGCCAGGCCGCAAGACCGCAGCGCGAGATCCGTCGCCGCTGACCACGGCACGCGCGATGACCTGGCTGGCCAACGGATGAAGCACAGGAGACCCGTCGACCAGGCTCCATGCGCCCGTCACCGCGGCCGCGGTGGGCGAGCAGTCGTCCTTGTCGGGTCCGTAGGGGAAGGCCATGGCCACACCCGGCTCGATGATCGCCACCCGGGCAAACCCGTTGTCGCGTTCATCTACCAGATGGCGCTCGGTCGAGGTGTTGACGTTGATGGAGGTGAAGGGGCACCCGACTTGATTCGCCGCCATCGTCACCGTCGTCGACCCCTCGACGTCGAAGAGCGACCCCATGAGGCCGCTGTCGGTCTCGGTGACGAGCTCTGCGGAGTTCGGATCGAAGATGTGTACTGAGGTGTCGAATGCCGCTGGACCGCGAACGATGTAGCCGTCGCGACTGAATTGTCCACCCGTCCGCCGAGAACCGTCGTCGAACAGCTCGACGGTCGAGCCGCCACCCTCGGCGATCGAAACAAGCTGGGGAACGCTCCGAAGCAGACCATTGAGGTCGGCGAGCAGGAACCGGTCGGGGTCGTTGGGGTCGAAGGTCACCACCTCGACCTCGAAGGTCTCCTCGACCCGAGCGAGAACGAGACCTTCGGGTCCGATCTCGGCCAACACCGACTGCGCCAGATCGACGGTCAGCGCCGGCTGTGTCGGCCGGGTGACTGCTGGGAGGTCCGGGAGCGCCACCGGGGTGGGCGGAGGTGTCGTCGCTGTCGGCGCGGGTGTGGGGGTCGCCGGGGTGGTCGGTCCGGGCGTCGGCAGTGGCTCCGCGGTCGGGGTCGGGACATCGACCAGGTCGACCCCGTCGTCTTGTCCGGATCTCGTCACGATCAGGGTGACGACGCCCACGATGAGCGCAACCGCTGCGGCGACCAGTACCGGCCGATTCCAGGAGGCACGGCCGCTGGCCCGGTCGGGCTTCGCCGCGAGATCGAAGACGTCGGGTGGAGGCGACGACGACTCCGCCTCCACCGCGACGTCACCGAGGAGACGCTCGAGGAGGTCTGCGCGGAACACCTGGTCGGGGACATCCGCGCGGTCCACGACACTCAGCAGCTCGAGGGGATCCCTCTCAGTCACGGCTCACCTCCTCATAGGCCTCGCGAAAGGCAGCACGCGCTCGTACCAACAGCGATTCGACCCCTTTCTCGCTCCGCCCCAGGAGCTCGGCGATGCGGGCCACGGGGTAGCCGTCGACATGGCGGAGAACGAGGACTCGTCGTTGTGCGTCGGACAATCGGCCGAGGGACGCGATGACCAGCTCCCGTTGCTCGACAACCTCCGTCTCGGGCCGCACCGGCACGCGGTCCGCCAGGACGGCAACCTTCGAGTCGGCGACAGAAACGCGACGCCAATGGTCGATCAGGCGCCGACGTGCGACCGTTCTGAGCCAGGAGAGCGTGACCTCAGCGTCACGCCCCTCGTTGAACAACCTCACGGCCGCGGCATAGGTCTCAGCCGTCAGGTCTTCCGCCAGTTGGCGGTTGCCTCCGACCCGCAGCCGCAAGAATCCGAACACATCGTCGACCGTGTCCTCGTACACCGACCGAAATCGGCGGTGGAGCTCTGGCTCCTGGCGTCGGGCGGCTACCTCGTGCATCACACAACCATTCGTGTGAAGGCCGCGGAACCCCGCGAACGCCGTTCGAGGGATTCAGTGATCGTCGCCCCCGCACACGGCTACGAACTACAGGGGAGTGGGGGGCTCGGGGCGCCGTTGGTAGGTCTCGGCGTAGAGGATCGCGATGCCCGACATCGTCACCAGGCTCGTGATCGCCGTCGGAATCGCGCTCAGCAGGCTCCAGACGCCGGTCACGCCTGCGGCGTCGAAGACCCCGCCGAGGTCGAGGAGGAGGAGTTCCTCGGTGCCGTCGGCGCGCTCGACGGTGACGATGTGCTCGTCGAAGGCGTCGACGTCGACCGTCGCGTCGAGGGGCGCACTGAGCAGGCCCAGTGCGAGCGAGATCCCGATGACGACGAGGGTCAAGACCAGCAATCTGCCGAAGACCGACCAGAAGCGGTCGCGGCTGACGTCCGCGCTCGCCTTGACGGGGTTGAGACCCGGCACCGGCACGACGAAGGCGGCGCCGAGGAAGGACAGCTTCACCCAGGCCCAGATGGCCAGGACGACGATGGCGACGACGGCCAGGACGGCGACTGGGGCGGAGACCGCGGCCACAAGGGCCACCACCAGGACAATCCCGACCGACGCCGCGAGCAGCAGGAGCCCCCAGCCGATCGTGCGAGGTAGCGCCCGGAGTCCCGCGGTGATCGCCTCGCCGAGGGACGGATGGAGTCCGAGGCGAGCATCGTGGATGATCCGGATCTGGGCCAGGTAGATGACGATCGACACCACCGCTGCGGCGACGCCCACGAGAATCGACGCGGCCACCTTGCCCCACGAGAACCCGGTCCAGGTCCCGTCGAAGTACCGGAGGTCGTCCCAGACCTCGACCAGGACGACCGTCATCAGCCAGATGACCACGATGCCGGCGGCCATCAGTGCGAGGACGGGCCGCCAGCGCCGAACCGGCAGCTCGAAGGTCTGGCCGAGCCAGGTCCCAAGGTCGGAGAGCGCCGATGCGGTGGCGGCCGGCGTCGGCTGCTTCGGGGACCGGTGTTCGCTCCATGCCGTGCCGGCCCAGTACCGGAGATGGTCCGGGTATTCGGGATCGTCATACCAACCGGCAGGCGGCAGTCCTGTCACGGCGCGATTGTCCCACGGGAGCACAGCAGGGCAGGAGACCCCTCCGGAAGCCCTGGATTTCCAGGCACCGCCGGAAATACACGTTATGTAAAGTTGTCTGGAATCACGGCGGACGTCCGGCGAGAGCCGCTGCGAAGGACGAAGGTCCGTGCCCTGGGCCTGGTTTTCGGGCACCATCGAGACCATGTCCCAGGAGAATGCTCGCCCGGTCGCCTCCGATGCGCTTCGTTCGATCGCCCGCAGCCGGCCCACGGTCGCTCGAGGCTCGTCGTCGCTGCGCGAAGTCGCTCAGATGATGGTCGACGAAGCCTGCAGCGCCGTGGTCGTCAAGGACCGAGACGGCGGCCATCACGTCATCACCGAACGCGACATCGTCAGGGCGGTGTCCGACGGAGCCGATCCGGACAAGGAATGGGCGGTCGACGTGATGAGCGTCGACCTGCGGACCCTGGGCCCGGACCACACGATCGCCGATGCCGGCGCCCTGATGCGCGACGCCGTCATCCGCCACGTGGTGATCTCCGACCCGGACGACCCCGACGCCGTGGCCATGGTGTCGATCCGCGACCTGCTCGGCCCGTTCCTCAACACGATCGAGAGCTGAGCGACCGACGACCCCACCACCACGCGCCATCGAACGCGTGTTCGGGCGACACGGGCATGACCTTGTCCACAGGCATGCTCTACGCTCTCACCTCGCACGACCGCCTGCCGGCGCCGTGGCCGACGACACGAGGGGGATCAGATGCTCGGGGACAAGTGGATCACCGACCGCACACCGACGGAGCGCTTTCCGCACTACACGCGGGCGAACGCCGGCGAAGTGCTGGCAGACCCCGTCACTCCCCTGGGCTGGACCTGGGCGTGGGAGTCGGGTGTGGTGCTGGGATGTCGCGACGGGTTCGTGTCCTACGGCGTGTTCGATCCGGACGAGTACGGCGACCCGCCCGAGACCTTCGGCTCCTTCGGTGGCTACTTCTACAACTCCCTGACACAGGCCCGCATGATGGGCGTCCGGATGCCGGGCGTGACCCCCGAGGCCATCGACGACGCGTACTTCGACGCCCATCCGGACGTGCCGCCATACCAGGCCGAGGACTGGCATGACAGCCCGTCCCACAGCGCCAAGCTCGAGGAGACCGGCGGGTACCTGATGACGGCGCAGCGCCATCAGCCGATCGAGGACCAGAAGGTGCTCGCCAAGCAGCTCCGCGACAGCCGCCCCGACCTCACAGCGCTCTCGAACGAGGAGCTCGTGGCTCGGGCGCGCGAGATGCAGCCCCACGTCGTCGCCATGTTCGAACAACACGTCTGGGCGTCGCTGGGCGCTTCCAACGGGCCCGGCATCCTCGCCGTCATGCTCGGCGAGCTCGGTCGTCCCGAGGACGTCGTGAAGTTGATCACCGGCATCGGCGGTGTCGACTCGGCCGACATCGGCCGCGAGCTCTGGAAGCTGTCCCGGATGATCCGCGCCGACGATGGGCTGACGGCCGCGTTCGATGCGGGTACCGACGACGGCCTGCTGGGACGAACGAACGACGCCTTCCGCACGGCGTTCGCTGCGTTCATCTATGAGCACGGCTCGCGTGGCCCCAACGAGTGGGACCCGGGCGCCGACAGCTACGAGACTCGACCCGAGCTCGCCTTCAAGCAGCTCGACGTCATGCGCCGCCAGGGTGACGAGGCCGACCCCGAGGCGGCGTTCACGCGGAACGCGGCCGAACGCGACCGGCTCACGGCCGAGTTCACCGAGATCTTCGCCGCCGACGAGGAAGCGTCGGGCATGTTCGCCGCGGGCATGCAGGCCGGCGAGGTCTGGCTGGCGGCCCGCGAACGCTGCAAGGGCAACAACATCCGCACGATCCACGAGATCCGCATGTGCTTCGACGAGCTCGGCCACCGCATGGTGGCCGCGGGGCACCTCGACCACTTCAAGCAGATCTACATGCTGCTCGAGGACGAAGTCGACGGATACCTGACCGACCCTGCGGCGTTCAAGGGCACCCTCGCCGAGCGCGAGACCGACTTCGAGTCCCTGAGCGGCCTGGAACCACCCTTCATCGTCAACACGGACTGCCCGCCGCTGTCGGACTGGACCCGCAAGGCCGACCTCGCGGTCGATGCGGTGAGCGTCGGTCAGACACTCACCGGCGTCGCCTGCGCCCCCGGCGTCGTCTCCGGGCGAGCCCGGGTGATCCTCGACCCGTCGGAAACAATTTATATTTCTAAAATCTTTCTCTCAACCGTGAAATCCATTTGATCCTCAATAATGGAGAATTTTCACTGTTTTATGTATATATTGAGTACGGATATTATGTCACCCAAATCACGTGCAACGTAATATGCAGCCAGAACTCCAATTCCTCGAGCACCCCTTCGTCGGCCAGGTGTTTGGGATCCAGGTCGCTATAGCAGGTTGTAAATCTATACAGTCGACGTGTAAATAGCAAAGCCGCATTACCTACCACGGGTTTGACCGCCATAATTGACCCAGCTACTCTTAGAATCTGGCGAACGCTTAAAAA
>JBCCFK010000124.1:0-11898 GCA_039029775.1 Actinomycetota bacterium
CAACACGACGACGACGATTCCCGCCGCCTCGCCGGGATCCTCTACGAGGAGATGTTCGCCGCAGCACTGGAGTTCCCCACCGCCTGGGTCGGCAACGCCCTCGACGGCGTCAGCACCCGCCTCAACGACCGTGGCACCGACTTCTACGGCATCCATCGGCGTACGCCGGACGTGACGTCGATCATCACCGAGTTCCTGTGGCTCTCCAACGGCGCCGAGGCCGCACTCCTCGCACGCGACGACGTCCGCGACGCCGAGGCGAAGGCCATCGCCACCGGCATCGACCGCTGGTATCGGACCGAGCACGCCGGTTCCGGCTACCTCTCGCCGTTCGTCGACACCTTCGACTCCGGTGGCGGCGGTTTCGACGGCTGCGTCGATCCGGCGCTCTGATCGGTCGGAACGGGCACCTTTCCGACCGAGGTGAATCGTGCAGCTGACGCTGCCGTTTGTGGCAGCTCGGACCGGCAGAGCCGGATCCGATCCGGTCGAGGGGCTCCGCCGGGAGCCTCTGCCCCTCGAGCTCCCCGCCAGGCGTCTGTGAACAACCGGTGAACTGGCCGGGGGGTGCGGCATCGTGCCGATACCCTGTGAACCCGTGAGCGACCTACGCACCGTGCTCGTTCGGGTTCACGGGCCTGACGAGCCGGGCATCTCGGCGGATCTGTTCGCGACGTTGGACGCCATGGGGGCCGTCGTCAGCGACATCGAGCAGGTGGTCGTCCGGCGACGACTGTCCCTCGACGTGCTGATCGAGGTGCCACCCGGCGACGACGCCCTGAAGGACCTGCTTCTGTTCGGGTTCAAGCGGAACCTGACCGTCGATCTCGAAGACATCGACGACGAGCCGACCGAGTACCACCGGCCGCACGTGGTGACGATCGTCGGCCCCGAGCTGACCCCGGCCGAGATCAAGGCCGCCACCGACGCCATCGCCGACGGCAACGGCAACATCGACCGGATCGTGCGCCTGTCCCGCTATCCGGTCATGAGCTACGAGTTCCGCATCAGCCGGGGCAATCCCGACACGATCCGGGCCAACCTGGTCGCGGCAGCCGCCGAGCACCCCGGCATGGACGTGGCGATCCAACGCGAAGGCCTGAGCCGGCGGGCCAAACGACTCGTCGTCCTCGATGTCGACTCCACGCTCATCCAGGACGAGGTGATCGACATGCTCGCCAGGGAGGCGGGAGTCGAGCCGGAGGTGGCAGCTCTCACCCGCGCCGCGATGGAGGGTGACATCGACTTCGCCGACAGCCTGCACCGGCGGGTCGCCCTGCTCGAGGGCCTCGACGAACTGGCCGTCGAACGGGCGTGGCGCCAGCTGCGACCGACGCCCGGCGCACGCACCTTCTGCCGGACCCTCGAACGGCTCGGCTACACCACGGCCACCGTGTCGGGGGGCTTCACCGTCTTCACCGAACGGCTGCGCAAGGAGCTCGGGATCCGGTACGGCCTCGCCAACGAGCTCGAGGTGGTCGACGGTCGCCTCACGGGCGGTCTCGTCGGACCGATCGTCGATCGGGCGGCCAAGGCCCGATTCCTGACCGAGGTGGCCGAGATGGAGGGCATCCCCGTCGAGCAGACCGTCGCCGTGGGCGACGGAGCCAACGACCTGGACATGCTCGCCGCCGCCGGACTGGGCATCGCCTTCAACGCCAAGCCGGCCGTCCGCGAGGCCGCGGACACCTCGCTGCGGGTCCCGTATCTCGACGCCGTGCTGTTCCTCCTCGGCCTCTCCCGCGAAGAGATCGAGGCAGCGGACCTCGAAGATCGGTGACCGACCCGCGGCCGTCACCGTTCCCGGTGGGCTTCTTCGACCGGTCCGACCCCACCGACGACGACCGCTTCTACCAGGCGCCGCGGCTGGTGACCCACATCGACGACAGCGCGATCGCCGCGGTGGGCGATCTCTACCGTGACCTGGCGCTCACCGGGAACGTCCTCGACCTCATGTCGTCGTGGATCAGCCACTTCGTCGAACCCCCGCAGAGGCTCACGGCGTTGGGCATGAACGAGGCCGAGCTGGCGGCGAACGACGCCGCCGCGCAGTACGTCGTCCACGACCTCAACGCGGACCCGGTGCTCCCCTTCGACGACGACCACTTCGATGCCGTGACCTGCTGCGTCTCGGTGGACTACCTGACCCGGCCCGTCGAGGTCTTCCGCGAGGTCGGACGGGTGCTGCGCCCTGGCGGCGTCTTCGTCTGCACCTTCTCGAATCGCTGTTTCCCCACCAAGGCGATCAGGGGCTGGCTGATGACCGACGACGAGGGCCATTGCGCCATCGTGTCCGCGTACTTCGCCGAGAGCCGGGCCTTCGAGCCGGCCGCGGTCGACGTGCGCATCCCACCTGGTTCCGGGAGCGACCCGCTGTACGCCGTGCTCGCCGCTGCCCTCTGACCCCGCTCAGGGCGCCGGTTGGGGGATCACCAGCAGTTGGGGGTCGCTCGGAGCGGATGCCCCGAGCACGCCGAGATCGACCACCACCCAGTCCCGACGATCCGGCCGCATGACCTTCAGCCGGGGATCCGGCTGGACGAGATCGATCCACGCGATGAACGACGAATCGGGGGCCCATGCGGGCGCCACCATGCCCTCGCCGGTCACGAACGACACGCCGGGGAGGCTCGCCGTGTACAGCTCGGCGTAACCTGCGAGCGTGACGCGCAGCACGTTGTCACCGTCGGGGGCGACCGACCACGAGTCGTCGGGATCGACGAAGGAGTCCGGCAAACGGTGGCGCGTGCCGTCCAGCCGCGACACCAGGTCGAGAACACAGGTGTCCGCGCACGACCGTTCCAGCCAGGCCGCCGACGACGCCGCCACGATCTCCCCCTCGGTCAGCAGCTCGAAGCCGTCGAGGGTCGCCAGCCAGGAGCCCTCGTCGGGATGGAACGCGATCATGCCCAGACCGTCGACCGGGCGCAGCTCGGTCCCGATCGGCGAGCTGACCCTCGTCCATGTCGGCACGTCGTCGACCACCTCGACGATCGACACGTTCGTGGACCCGGCGTCGGTGGCGAAGACGACGGTCGACGGCCCACCCACCGCCGCGAGGTGATCGGTGGCCACGATGTGCACCAACTCCAGGTCGTTCCCGTCGATGGCGTAGACCCGGCCGTCGGTCGACCGCAGCAGCTGGCCGCCGGCGAAACGCCAGAGATTGGTCACCTCGGCGCGCAAGGGCGGAGCCTCACCTGTGTCGAGCCGGAGCTGACCCACGCCGTCCTCGGACAGGTACACGATCGAGAACCCTGCCGCCGCGGTCGCCAACTGCGCTCTGGCCGTGTCCGCCTCGCGGGCCTCGAAGAAGTTCAGCGGCGTGGGCTCGGGTGTGGGCGTGGGGTCCGGCACCGGCGTGGGGGTCGGGGTGGGCCGGGGCGTCGGCGACACCAGCTCGGGCTCCTCGACCGCCTCGGTCTGGTCGGTCCTGACCGTCGACGGATCGCTCCCGGTCAGGGCGGTGACCAGCCACAACAGGGCCAGCCCGGCCGCTCCGGCCGCCGCCAGCATCCATCTCGGCGTTCGGTCTCCCGTCGGCGCGGCAACCGGAGCCGGGTTGTCGACCTCGATGCCGAACGGGTCCCGCTCGGCATCGGGCCCTCGGGGGTGGCCGCGCCGTGCCATGGGCTCAGGTTAGTTCTCGGCTCGCTCGGGGTCAGCCGGCCGCCACCGTGCGGAAGCCGAGGTGACCGGTGGAGGTGTCGGGCGAATTCGAGGTACGCGCCGCGATCCGGTACCGGTGGCAGTACGAGTCGTGGCACAGGTAGGACCCGCCCTTCATCACCTTGCCGGACCCCGCGGGAGGTCCCGTCGGATTGTCGACGCCGGCTTGGTGCTTGGACGCCGGGTCGAACCAGTCGGCGCACCACTCCCAGACGTTGCCCGTCATCTCGTACAGGCCGTACCCGTTGGCGGGAAAGGACCGCACCGGCGCGGTTCCCACGAAGCCGTCGCCTGCCGTGTTCTCCACCGGAAAGTCGCCCTGCCAGACGTTCATCCGATGCTCGCCGCCCGGTTCGAGCTCGTCGCCCCAAGGGAACCTCGGCGCGTCGAGGCCTCCCTGGGCCGCGAACTCCCACTCGGCCTCGGTTGGGAGCCGAGCCCCGAGCCAGTCGCAGTACGCATCGGCGTCGCTCCAGGACACGTGGACGACGGGGTGGTCCAGCCGTCCGTCGGCGCTGGAGTGTGGGCCCTCGGGGTGTGCCCAGTCCGCTCCGAAGACCTGCCGCCACCAGGGTGCGGCCGCGACCCCCCTGGTGTCCTCGAAGTCGTCGGGCAGCAGGCCCCCGAACACGAACGACCACCCGTAGCGCTCCGCGTCGGTCTCCCATCCGGTCGCCTCGACGAAGGCCGCGAACTGTCGGACCGTCACCGCCGCGACGTCGATGGAGAACGGATCCACGACAACGGCCAGGGCCGGGCCCTCCCCGTCCGCCGGGTAGGCCATCTCGTCGTCGGTCCCCATCGTGAACGAGCCGCCGGGCACGCCCACGCGCTCGTGGCCGATCACCAGCCCTGCTCTCGGATCTCGTCCCCGTCGGCGTCGGGCTCGCGGCCCGCCCACCGGACCCGACCCGGCGTGGCCGACAGCCGGGCGACGACGTTCTGCATGGGCATGCCGTCGACGTCGATCACCAGCTCGCGTTCGATCGCGTGCGGGTCCTCCACGATCCCCTTGGTGTCCAGAATCGGCGCCGCTGCGATCTGGAGCTCGCCGAAGATCTCCATCACATCGGCTGCGTCGCGTGCCGCGATCCATTCGCACAGCGCGCCATCGACGATGTCTCGATGGTCGACCCGGCCCTGAAACGTCGAGAAGCGCTCGTCGTCGCCGAAGCCGAGCAGGTCCATGACCCTGGCGGCCACCGTGTCGCTCGACGCGCTCAAGGCGAGCCACACCCCGTCGGCGGTCTCATACGACCCTCGCGGCACCGAGTACGGCAGCTGTGATCCCATGCGCTCCTGCAGGAAGCCCTGGTCCAGCCAAGCGGCGGCGAGCGGACCCATCAGCTGGAACATCGAGTCGAGGAGCGACACGTCCACCACCTGTCCGACGCCCGAGTGGACCGCCACCATGACCGCGAACGCGCCCACCAGGCCCGTGACCTCGTCGGTCAGGGCGATCGGCGGGAGCAACGGGCCGCCGTCGGTCTCGCCGTTGATGGCCGCGAACCCCGACATGGCCTCCGCCAGGGTCGCGAATCCGGGCCTGTTGCGGTACGGCCCGGTCTGACCGAAGCCCGTGACGCGCAGCACGACGAGCCGTGGGTTCTCCGCGATCAGCTCGGCCGGGTCGAGACCGAGCGCCTCGAGCTTGCCCGGCCGGAAGTTCTCGATCAGCACATCCGCCTCGGCGATCAGCGCCCGCACGACAGCGAGCGTCCCGGTGTCCTTGAGGTCGGCGGTCATCACCCGCTTGCCCCGGTTCGCGTACTTCCACCAGTAGGTGGCGCCGTCGTCCGGGTCCCGCCAACCCATCCCGCGAACGGTGTCGCCGGTGGGCGACTCCACCTTGATCACGTCCGCGCCGAAATCAGCCAGGTAGCGGGCGGTGTGGGGTCCCGCCAGCACGGCGGACAGGTCGACGACTCGGAGACCGTCGAGGGCCATGGGCGCGTCGGTCACGGACGGCCCGCCCGGGGATGGTCGACCCGCATCGTGTGGATCGCTCCGAGCCCCTTCCCGGCGGCCTCGTCGGGGTGCGATCCGGGGCTGCAGAGCACGTGCAGCGTGCGCCCGTCATCACCCCCGAGCATGCACGCGAAGGTCGGCTGGGGCGTGGGCACCGTGTGCGTGACGGTGCCGCCCTCCTCCACCCGGATCACCTGCGATCCGAGCGCATCGGAGAACCAGATCCCGCCGGCGTCGTCCATCGTGCAGCCATCGGGCGCGGTGCCCGGGATGTCGGCCCACCGGCGGCGGTCGGTCAGCGAACCGTCGGGTCGGATCGTGAACGCCTCGTAGCCACCGGAGAAGCTCTCGCCCACGATCAGGGTGGCGCCGTCCGGTGTGATCACGGAGCCGTTGGGGAAGGCCATCTCGGCAGCCGCGACCTCGGTCGAGCCGTCAGGACGGACGAGGATCAGGTCGGCCGGTCGGAACGCGGCTCGGGCTTCGAGGTCGAACCCGAAGTTGCCGACATAGGCGTTGCCCTCGGCCGACACGACCATGTCGTTGCAATGCCACGCCGCGAGGTCGGACAGGTCGGCGTGGACGACCAACTCGCCGCGCTCGGTCCGACGGAGCAGCTTGCGCTCGGTCATCGAGACCACGAGCAGCGAACCGTCCGGCAACCAGCCGAGGCCGGACGGTCGATCGGGCAGGTCGTCGAGCACCGCGGTTCGAGTCCCGTCGGCGGCGACGGTGTAGACGGCTGCCTGGTGGAAGTCCGAGTACCACAGGAGGCCATCGTGCCAGCGCGGCCCCTCGCCGAAGTCGACCCCGTCGACCAGCAGATCCCAAGTGCTCACCGTGCCTCCATCCGCGGCACCTGGCCGCCGCTCAGCCCGCGACGTTAGCGGCCCGACATCTTGACCGAGTCCGACCGGCGGCTTGACCGTCCATTGAGAATCGGGTTCTACCGTCATGGTCGAACGGTTCGACGGCTCCGCCATCACGTCGACCCGGTCCCACCGAGAGTGGCGTGTTCCGCCGCACGTCACCCTCCACGATCGGCCGCATCGGGGCTCACCCGCCCGCCCCGGTGCGGTCGAGTCGTTTTCGCCCGTGGCCGGGAGGGTCGAGGACGCATCGCTCCCGTAGGCTGCCGCCGATGACCACCTTCGACGTCGAATTCGTCCGCAGCCAGTTCCCGGCGTTCTCCCACCCGGACTCAGCCGACTGGGCCCACCTCGAGAACGCCGGCGGCAGCTATGTCCCGCGCCAGGTGATCGATCGGCTCCATCACTTCTTCACCGCCACGAAGGTCCAGCCGTACTGGGACTTCGCACCGTCCCGCGCTGCGGGCGACGCGATGGACGAGGCGAAGCGCCGCCTCCCCGCGACGTTCAACGGTGAGGCCGGCGAGGTTCACTTCGGCCCTTCGACGACACAGAACACCTATGTGCTCAGCCACGCGTTCCGGGCGGGTATGAGCGAGGGCGACGAGGTCATCGTGACCAACCAGGACCACGAGGCCAACATCGGGTCGTGGCGCCGGCTGGCCGAGACGGGCATCACGGTCAAGGAGTGGCAGGTCGACCCCATGACCGGAATGTTGGACCCGGCCGATCTCGACGCACTCCTGAGCGATCGCACCGCCCTCGTCGCGGTGACCCACGCGTCCAACCTCGCGGCGACGGTGAATCCGATTCCCGAGATCAGTGCGAAGGCGCACGCGGTCGGCGCGCTCGTGGTCGTCGACGGCGTCTCCTACGCCCCCCATGCCGCCATCGACGTCCAGGCGCTGGGGTGCGACGTCTATCTCTACAGCGCCTACAAGACCTTCGGTCCCCACGTCGGGATGATGTGGGTCGCGCAAAGCGTCCTCGAGGGGGTTGCCAACCAGGGCCACTACTTCAACGAGTCGTCGCTCGGCGCCCGCCTGGTGCCGGCCGGTCCCGACCACGCCGAGATCGGCGCCTCGGCCGGGATCATGACGTACTACGACGACGTGTGGGCCCACCACCACGACGCACCCCCGGCCGACGACGTCGCACTGGTCCGCGGCGTGTTCGACCTGTTCACCGCGCACGAGGAGCAGCTGATGCGTCCGCTCGTCGACTTCGTCGCGGCCAGCGAGGACCTGTCGCTGGTCGGCACCCCGTCGACCAGTCACGCCGACCGGGCTCCGACCATCGCGTTCCACTCCGCCGGCCGATCGTCGCAGGAGATCTACGACGCGCTCATCGCAGCCAAGGTCAGCTGCGGCCACGGCCACTTCTACGCCCACCGTCTCGTCTCGGCGCTGGGCCTCGACCCCGAGGACGGGGTCGTCCGCATCTCGATGGTGCACTACAACACTGCGGCCGAGGTCGAGCGGGCCATCGGCGTGCTGCAGGGCCTGGGCTGACGGGGCCCTGACACCGCTGCGCTGGTCGGGAATGATGGGGTGATGGCCGACAAGCCCCTGCGCCCCGAGGTTGAGGTCCTCTTCGAAGGCGATGCCGATCACGTGGTCGACGTCCCGATCCTGGGCGACGCGTGGCACGCGGAGGAGACGACCGGCGACCCGAGCCACGTCGTCGGCACCGATCGCCTGGGCCACGTCGTCTCGGTCGTCTCCGACACCGTCGAAGCCATCAGGGAGCAGCGCCGCGAAGAGCAGATGGCGGCGGGTGGCACGAGCACCACCATGTTTCCGGAGCGCCAGGCCCAGGTGATCCAGGCGACGAAGGTGCCATTCGTCGATGTCATCGCCCTCCTCGCCCAGGGCCTGACCGCACCGGGCCTCGCGCTCGACGACACGGTCCCGAGGGCCGACGAGGGCATCGCGATCTTCCCGGGGAGGCTCCGGATGAAGATCCTCCCCCTGCCGCGGGTCGTGGAGCTCCGCGTCTATCCGACGGCATCGAGCAACCTCACGGTCCTCGAGCTGCAGCCGCGACGAAAGTGGATGCCCCAGACGCGTCGGTACCTCAGCGCCGGGGTGCCGCGCATCACCGAGCTCACGGATCGGATCGAACGAGCCGCAGCCTCCGGCGCACGACACCCGGCCAGGCCGAACCCGCCCGGGGACGCCTGACGACGTCAGTCCCCGGCAACCGCCTGTTCGTGCTCGAGCAGGAATCGCTTGGTGTCGAGTCCGCCGGCGAACCCGGTGAGTGAACCGTCCTTGCCGACGATCCGGTGACAGGGAAGCACGATGGAGACGGGGTTCCGACTGTTCGCCGCCCCGACCGCCCGGGCCGCCTTCGGGCGCCCGATCCGCTCGGCCTGGTCGCCATAGGTGGACGTCTCGCCGAACGGGATGTCGGCGAGGGCCCGCCAGACCGCGACCTGGAAGTCGGTCCCTCGCAGGTCGAGCGGGACGTCGAAGCTGACGCGCTCACCGGCGAAGTACTGGCCGAGCTGGGTCGCGACGGCTGAGAGGACCGGATGGTCGGGCCGGTCGACCGGTGGGGATTCGAACCCGATGCGCTCGTCACCGGGCCACAGGACGGCGCGCAGGCCGTGGTCGGTGGCGACGGCGGTCAGAGGCCCGACGGGGCTGGCGATCGTCCGGGAGTAGATGGTGTCGGTGGTCATGAGGGGTCCTCCTGGGCGGGAGCCGCCCACAGGTGGTGAGTCACGTAGGTCCGCCACGGCGCCCATCGGGCCCCGTGGTCCGCGAGATCGGCAGCGATGCCTGGCAGGCCGCGAGCCTCTGCGTTCCGGCGAACGATGAGGTCGCCGACGGGCAACACGTCCGGGTCGCGCATCGCGCGGATCGCGATGTAGTCCGCCGTCCAGGGTCCGATGCCCTTGATCGACAGCAACGCCTCGCGTGCCATCACGCGGTCTGCGCCGGGATCGAGGGTCAACCCGTCCTCGACGAACGCGGCGATCGCACGGATCGCGTCCTGGGTCCGACCGGTCATCCCCAGATCGGAGAGATCGGCTTCCACGAGGGCGGCCGGCGCGGGGAACGCCGAGTAGCCCGAACCGTTGACGGGCTCCCCGTGCGCTGCGACGAGCCGGCCGGCCAGACCACACGCGGCCCGCACCGAGATCTGCTGGCCCAGCACGGCGAACACGGCGCTCTCGAAGCCGTCGGTCGACCCGGCTGCGCGCAGGCCGGGCCGCGCTGCGACCAACGGAGCCAGGTCGGCATCGGCAGCGAGGGCCTCGTCGACCACGAGAGGATCGACGTCGAGGTCGAGCAGGCGGCGGCATCGCTCGACTGCCGTTGCGAGGTCGGCGATGTCGTTGAGGCGCAGCGCACAACGGACGAACCCGTCGTCGAATTCGAGGCGGACGAGGCCCGCTCCCCTCGGAAGGCGCAGGCTGCGGACGATCACCTCGTCCTCGACGGCCGACAGGCCGGGAATCGTGCGGTGGCGCATCCAGTCGACCAGCTGCCGGGCCGCGATCGGCGGCCGGTACGGCAGGCGCACGACGACCTCGCCCGGTTCGGTGACCGCCGCTCTCGCCGCCTTGGACCGCAACTCTCGCGGCGTCTGGGCGAAGACCTCGCGCATCGTGTCGTTGAACTGGCGGACCGACGAGAACCCGGCGGCGAAGGCCACCTCGGCGAAGCGCATCTCGGTCGTCTCGATGAGGACTCGGGCCGTCTGCGCTCGATGCGCTCGAGCGATCGCCAGCGGGCCGGCGCCGACGTCGTCGGCCAACACCCGGTGCAGCTGGCGCTCGGACACGGCGAGTCGCTCGGCGAGCCCGCCGACCCCGTCCCGGTCGATCACACCGTCGGCGATGAGCCGCATCGCCCGACCGACGAGGTCGGCCCGGATGTCCCACTGCGGTGAACCCGGCGACGCATCCGGACGGCAGCGCTTGCACGCCCGGAAGCCGGCTCGCTGGGCGGCGGCGGCGGTCGCGAAGAACTCGGTGTTCTCCCGCTTGGGGCGGATCGGCGTGGGGCAGCTCGGTCGGCAGTAGATGCCGGTGCTGGTCACCCCGACGATGAACCAGCCGTCGAACCGGGCGTCCCGGCTGGCGACGGCGTGGTAGCACTGATCGGGTTCGAGGTCGACGGCCATGACCTCATCATGGTCGCTCGGCCGCGCGGAAACTGGCGGAAATCGGACACCCGCGTCCGGGCGGGATCAGGCCCGAGTCAGCGGCGCGCTGCGAGCTGGCGGTCGGCGAGATCGACCAGGTCGTCGCGCCAGCGGTGATCGCACGAACCGCATGTGTGCAGCACCGTGCACGCCACCCGATCGACGTATCCCAGACCCAGGGCATCGCTGCCACAACGCGGGCAACGGACGGTCGATCTCGTCGACCTCTTGGGTTGTCGCTTGCCGAACAGTCCCATCGCCATCACCTGCGGGCGACCGCCTGGCGGCGGTCGGTTCAGGTCTCCTGGTGCAAGTGTCGCCCCACTCCCGTCGGGTCGGAATGGGACCGACGACCCTCTCACCCTGGGTGCGAATTCGTGAGGCGCACGACCCGTGTGGCGCCCGAGACCTCATGGGCAGCATCACCCGAAACATGCCAGGCTCACGCCATGGCCGACGTTCCAGGACCCCATCCCGCCTTCGACAACCGCGTCTCCCGCGACCTCGGGGTCGACATCCCGATCGTCCAGGCACCCATGGGCTGGATCGCACGGAGCCAACTCGCGTCCGCCGTGTCGGCTGCCGGCGCGTGCGGGATCATCGAGACGTCCTCCGGTGAGCTCGACGCCGTCAAGGACGAGATCCGGAAGATGAAGGACCTCACCGACAAGCCGTTCGGGGTCAACATCGCCCAGGCATTCGTCCGCGATCCGAACATCGCGGAGTTCGTGATCGATCAGGGTGTGAAGTTCGTGACCACGTCCGCGGGCTCCCCCACCAGATACACGAGCGTCCTGAAGGACGCCGGCCTGACCGTGTACCACGTCGTCCCGACCCTGGCCGCGGCCAGGAAGGCGGTCGATGCCGGCGTCGACGGGCTGGTCGTGGAGGGAGGCGAAGGTGGAGGATTCAAGTCACCGACACCGGTCGCCACGATGGTGTTGCTCCCGCTCGTGCGAGCCCACGTCGACGTCCCGATCATCGCGGCCGGCGGCATCACCGACGGCCCGTCGATGGCCGCGGCGTTCGCACTGGGTGCCGAGGGTGTGCAGATGGGTACCCGCATGGTGTCGGCCGCCGAGTCGCCCGTGCATCAGAACTGGAAGCAGGCGATCATCGACGCCGCGGAGACCGACACGCTCTTCCTGAACCAGCGGCACTCCCCCGCGCTCCGAGCCCTCCGCACCGACCGGACCGAGGGGCTGGTCGATGCGGAGCACAACGTCTTCGGCGA
>JBCCFK010000125.1:0-11884 GCA_039029775.1 Actinomycetota bacterium
CGCGAACCAGAACGTGTCCAGGTGCGTGACCGCTTCGAGCTGCGTCCCGCTCAGTTCCCCGGCCTCCGCGAACCCGAAGATCGACCACGTACTGCCCGTCTGATCGTCGACGAACCCGTCGTCGGTGCGGCTGAACGTCAGCGCTCGACCGTCGGCTTCGGCCACGAAGACCGCCGTCGAGCCGACGTCGATCCCGCCGCTGACCCGCACGCCCTCGATGGCCGACGCGGTGCCGGGCTGGTTCCAGACCGTGACCGGACGGCCGGCGAAGTCCAGGGCGACCACGCCGGAGTCGAAGACATCGCTGTGGCGCACCGCGACGGCCGCGCCATCCGCCTCGAGGCCGATGACCCGATCCTTGGCGGGCAGCCGTGGGTCGACCGCGTCGGTGATGAAGCGCTGGATCGGATCCACGTCGTCCTCGTAACCGGGATACGGATTCAGGCCGTAGTCGCGGTCGAAGCCGGTGTCCCTGCTCAGGACGAGCCCATCCGGGAATCGCTCGCGGAAGTCGGCCCAGGAGACCACGGCGCTGCTCAGGAACTCGAGCCGTTCGCCGGCCAACTCGCCCGCCACCGCGGTGCCGTCGAAGTGGGTCCACAACGTCTCGGTCTGCCGGTCGTACATCACCATCGACGACTGCGTGAGCGAGCCCGAGGTCCCGAAATCGAGGATGCGGTCGCCCACCCGGCGGTCGTACGCGATGGCCGAGTTACACAGGGGGCAGTACGAGATCGTGATCGGCTCACCGCCGATCGTGTCGTTGACGAGCTCGTGCCACGTCAGGATCTCGAGCGGGTACCCGCGCGCATCACCGTTGACCTCGATCGCCACCACGGGCGCGTTGTCCGTCAGGAAGTCGACAGCACCGGTGGGCACGCACTTCGGGGAATCGATCGCCGGGATGCCGTCGGCGCGCAACACCGGCACGATCCGCGTGCGCTCGAGCAGCGGCGCAGGCGTGCCCGGCTCGAACTCGTCCCCGAAGATCCAGTCGAGGCCCGAGGTGCGCACGTCCTCGGGCGACGACCGGACCGGGTCCGGGGTGCACTCGCCGGGATCCGCGTCCTGGATCGGTTCTGTGATCCGGCCGTCCTGGGCGTTCGGGGCGACGCCCGCCGAGCCACACGCAACGGCGACCAGCGCCACCGCCGAGACCAGGAGGATCAGGGGGGACCGCACGTCAGAGTTGGCCGAGGGCGTCCTCGACCCCACGGTGGAACGTGGGATAGGCGTAGATCATCGATCGCAGCGTCGAGAGCGGCAGTTCGCCGTGGACCGCGAGCGTGAGCATCGCGAGCACCTCACCGCCGTGGGGACCCACCGACGTGGCGCCCACCAAGACGTCGCGGTCGGCGTCGACGACGAGCTTGATGATCCCCTCGTTGCCCGAGGAGTGCAGCCAACCACGTGCCGACCAGGGCACGTTCTGGGTGGCGACGGCGACGTTCAGGCCGGCGTCGCGCGCCTCCTGCTCGGTCAGTCCGACCGAGCCCACCTCAGGATCCGTGAAGGTCACCCGAGGCATGGCCCGGTAGTCGGCAGGGGCATGCTCCTCGCCGAGGATCGATGCGGCCGCGATCGGTGCCTGGTAGGCGGCGACGTGGGTGAAGAGGCCCTTGCCGGTGATGTCGCCCACCGCCCAGACGCCGTCGGCGACCTGCAGATGGTCGTCGACAGGCACGTAGGGCGAGTCGAGCTCGATGCCGACGTTGTCCAGGCCGAGGCCCTCGACGTTGGTGCGGCGGCCGGTGGCCACGAGCAGCTTCTCGCCACGCACCTCGGTGCCGTCCTCGAGGGTGACGACGATCTCATCGCCGTCTCGAGCGACCGCGGTGGCCAGCGCTCCGACGTGAACGCCGATGCCCTCGGACTCGAAGACCTCCTGCATCAGTTCGCCGACCTCGGGCTCCTCGCGCGGCATCAGACGGTCGAGCGCCTCGATGATGGAGACCTGAACGCCGAAGCGGGCGAAGACCTCTGCGAGCTCCGCGCCGATGGCGCCCGAGCCGAGTACCACGAGCGATTGCGGCAGCGTCTCGACCTGCATCGCCTGGCGGTTGGTCCAGTAGTCGACGTCGCTGAGACCGGGAATCGGCGGCACGGCGGGGTTGGTACCGGCGGCCACGACCACGCCGATGCGAGCGGTGTAGGTGGCTCCGTCCACCTCGACGGTCTTCGGAGCGGTGATTCGACCACGGCCCCGGATGAACAGACCGCCCTTGTCGACGAACCTGTCGACTGCCACCTGGTCGTTCCAGTCGTCGGTGGCCTGCTCGCGGATGCGTTGAGCGATCGGGGCCCAGTCCGGGGTCACCTCGGCCTTGCCGGCCACACCCTCGATGCGACGGGCTTCGGCCAGCAGGTTGGCGCCTCGGATCATCATCTTGGAGGGGATGCAACCCCAGTAGGGGCACTCGCCCCCGACCAGGTCGGACTCGATGCCGATCACCTGGAGTCCGGCCTCGGCGACCTTGGAGGCCACGGCCTCGCCACCGATGCCCATGCCGATGACGATGACATCGACCTCTGCGGGAATCTCGTTCTCACTCATGCACCCGAAACTCGGTCATGCCGATCGGCATTCCCGGGCGCCTGACCCGGTGCGTCGTCAGAGCCGGCGCCGTGTCTCGACCGTGCGCGTCGTCAGCGCCGGCTCCTCGAGAAAGTGCCCGCGTTGGGTCTGACACCGCTGGGCACTTTCTCGCAGGGCCACGGGAGCGCGTGGCGGCGACTGCTGTGGAGAGCGCCGCCCTCAACCCCGTTTGGCGGGGCGGGCCTCCCGGCCCTCGATCTCCTGGAAGAACTGGCCGGCGGCCTTCTGGACGCCCAGGGACCACGTGGGATAGGCGTGGGCGAGCTGGGCCAGGCGGCCGGTGAACATGTTGGTCAGCATCGCCATGGCGGGCTCGTGGATCATCTCGCCGGCGCGGTCACCGACGATCGTGGCACCCACGATCCGGCCCCCGCCCGCATTGCGGAGGAGACGCCTGGGCGCGGCGATCAACTTGACGAACCCCTCGGTGCGACCCTCGGCGATCGCCCGGTCGTTCTCGGCCATGGGGAGGTAAGCCACCCGCGAGCCCTTCGGCGCCTGGGCCTCGGTAACGCCGACTCGAGCCACCTCGGGCGAGGTGAACGTGGTCCATGGGACCCGTCCGGGGTCGAACTTCCAGGTCATGCGGACACCCGAGGCCATCCGACCGACCAGGATCCCCTGCTCGTTGGCCGAGTGGGTGAAGGGCAGGAGGCCGTTGACGTCGCCGACCGCCCAGATCCCGTCCGCGGTCGTGCGCATCTTGGCGTCGACCTTGATGTGACCGCGTTCGGTCAGGTCGACACCGGCCTCCTCGAGGCCGAGCTCGGCGGTGTTGGGAGCGCGCCCCGCTGCGATCAGGACGTGGTCGACCTCGACGGGGTTCGTCCCGGCGTCGAGGAGCGCCCGAGGGCCACCCAGCGACGTCATCCCGGACATGCGGCTGCCCTTGCGGATCTCGATGCCCTCCGCCGCGAAGACCCGCTCGATCACCTCGGAGGCCTCGGGCTCCTCGACCACCAGCAGGCGATCCATGACCTCCCACTGCGTGACCTGCGTCCCGAAGCGAGCGAGTGTCTGTGCCAGCTCACAGCCGATCGCTCCCCCGCCGACGACGCCGAGGCGCTCCGGCATCTCGTCGAGGTCCCAGATGTTCTCGTTGGTCAGATGCTCGACGCCGTCGAGGCCCGGGATCGGCAGGTCGACAGGCCGCGACCCCGTCGCCACCACGATGTTGTCGGCGGTCAGTCGCTGACCGTTCACCTCGACGGTCTTGCCGCCCACCAGCCGGGCCCGGCCCTCGATCACCGTGATGCCCTCGGACTCGAGGACCTCCGCGTCCTCGGTCGCCGCGATGTGGGCGACCGTCTCGTGCACGCGCCTCATCGCGTCGGCGAAGTCGACCCCCTGGGCCGCTGCGGAGATCAGCGTCTTCGACGGGACACAGCCGGTCCAGGTGCAATCGCCGCCGATCGGGCTGTCGGTGACGAGGGCCGCCCGCTTGCCGGCCACCGCAGCCGAACGGGTGGCCGCGAGACCACCGGTGCCACCACCGATGGCGATGAGGTCGAAGTCGGCCATGGGATCCTCTCGATCCGATCAGTGGACGGTTCGGGCGGCGAACCAGCCGACGTTGAGCATCGCCAGCCCCCAGACGAACGTACGGATGTCCTTGTCGATGCGCCAGGTCGCCGGAATCACGACGGCCCAGAAGCAGGCCATCACGATGGTCTGGATCAAGACGACGCGATCGGTCTCCGGCAGGAACAGGTCCAACAGGAACTCACGCACGGTCGCGCCCTTCGCCGGTCGTCGTGTCGCATCGCACGCTGCCCGAACCCACGTGGTGGCCGCGGCATTCCGGGCGTCGCCTCACCGCCAGGTGGCGTCCTGTCGCCAGTCGTACGGTTCGTCACCGAACGGCTCGGCGGGATCGACGGCGACCGGCTCCGGCTCCGCTGCCGCCCGAGCGTTCTGGACGAACTGTCGCACGAGGATGGCGTCTTTCACCCCGGGGGCCCGTTCGACACCGCTGGCGACGTCGACTCCCCACGGCTGCACCTTGGCGATCGCCTGGGCCACATTGGTGGGATCCAGCCCACCGGCCATGATCAGCGGCACGCCGGCCGGGGCGTCCTCGGCGAGACGCCAGTCGAACACCTGCCCCGACCCCGGGTTCGGGTTGTCGACGAGGATGGCGTCGGCACCGAACTCGTCGGACCGCTCGAAGGCCTCGGTCCCCGCCGCCACGGCCTTGAAGACCGTCCGAACGTCCTGTTTGACCTCCTGCACGACCGCCGGCGTCTCGTTGCCGTGCAGTTGGACGGCCTGGACGCCGGTCTGGTTCACGATCGTCCGAATGCGGTCGGTGCTCTCGTTGCGGAAGACCGCGACGGTCAAGACCTCGCGCGGCAGACGCTTGACGATGTCGGCGACGCGCATGGCATTCACCTGGCGCTTCGACGGGGCGAAGATGAACCCGACGGCGTCGGCGCCCACGGCGACGGCAAGGAGCGCATCCTCCTCCGAGGTGATACCGCAGATCTTCACGAACACGCCGGCAAGGGTAGTGCCGCCGCGCGCGGCACTCGTGCCGCTGGGGTGGCTGCGAGCGATCAGACCAGGAGGCTGCGCGTGGTTCCCTCGGGGTCGCCGGAGGTCACCAGCGTCTCCCCGACGAGCACCGCGTGATACCCCGCCGCTCGGAGTTCCGTGGCGTCGGCCACGCCCCGAACGCCGCTCTCGGCGACCCTGATCACCCCGTCGGGCAATGCGGCGGCGACTCGGACCGCCCGGGCCTGATCGACCTCGAAGGTGACGAGATCCCGCTGGTTGACGCCGACGAGGTTGGCGCCCACGGCCAGCGCACGCTCGACCTCGGCCTCGTCGTGTGTCTCGACCAGCGCGTCGATGCCGAGCTCGGAGGCCAGGGCGTGGAAGTCGGACAACTCGGCGTCGTCGAGCGCGGCCGCGATCAGCAGCACGCAGTCGGCACCCATCAGCCGAGCGTCGCAGATGTCCCGCAGGTCCACGGTGAAGTCCTTGCGGATCACCGGCAGCGAGGTCGCCGAGCGCGCGGTCTGCAGATCGAGTGCGGAGCCGCCGAAGTGGGGCTCATCGGTCAGCACCGACAGACACGACGCACCGCCGGCCTCGTAGCGCCGGGCCATCACGTCGGCCTCCATCCCGGCGTTGAGGTCGCCCTTGGAGGGCGAGCGACGCTTGATCTCTGCGATGACGGCGAGTCGGTCGCCGCCCCGAAGCGCGTCGCGGAAACCACGGGTCGGTGGAGCGGACTGTGCTTCGGTGATCAGATCGGCCAGGTCGCGGGGATCGCCGGCGGCGCGCTCGCGGTGATGCTCGAGAATCGCGTCGAGGTACGTGGCCACAGCCACATCATCGCCCGTCCGGGCCTCGATGCGTCGGTTTTTCCGCGCGTCAGGCTCTGGCGGTCCGGCCGGCCGGAGCGCTGCCCTGCTTCGATCGCTTCAACGCCACCATCGGCACCACGATGAACATGACACCACCGAGCAGCGCCGAGCCGACCGCTCCGGCCAGGAGCGCAGGGATGCCGGTCACCATGCCGACGGCGAAGCACGCCGCCGCGAGGAAGAGGCAGAACATCGGCAGCATCGTGAGCCAGCGCGGCGGCGCTGATCCGCTCGTGCGCTCGGGCGTGACCGGGCCGGGCCGGGGCGCCGACGGGGCCGCCGGTCCGCTGTCCTGCATGCGGCCGGTGTTGCGCAGCTCGCGGTCGTACTTGGAGCGCGAGCCGGTCGAGCCGAGGATGGCCCACGCATCGTTGATGGCACGCATCTGTGCCTCGGCGTGAGCCTTGACCTCCGCGGAGGCGCCGACGTGGAAGTCGGGGTGGTACATGCGCGCCATGTCGACATACGCGCGACGGATCGTGGAGGCGTCGGCGCCTGGCGCAATGCCCAGCACTTCGTAGTGCGTGTCCCCAGCCATCACAGTTTGCTCACAGACCTCATGTACTTGTCGAAGGACATTACAGCGGCCGTGATGCCTAATCGGGTGCGCTCCGGCGCTCCCGGGGCATCGGACGGCGTGACGTGTCACTCCACCGATGCCCAAACCATCGGCCGAATCTGCGGAAGTATGAGTTCGCCGAGACCAGAGCCCCATGTCCAACGGATCGAGTTCCCGATGAGCACCGAAGCAAGCGTCGTCCTGGTCGAGGACGACCCGAACATCAGCGACCTCGTCGACATGTATCTGCGGCAGGACGGGTTCCGGGTCTACCAGGCCACGACCGGCGAACGCGGCCTCGAGCAGGTGCGCGACCGCGATCCCCGCCTGGTCATTCTCGACATCGGCCTGGCGGGCGACATGGACGGCATGGACGTCTGTCGAGAGCTTCGGGCGACCTCGGACGTGCCCATCATCATGCTCACCGCCCGGGACACCGAGATCGACCGCGTGCTCGGACTCGAGCTCGGCGCCGACGACTACGTGACCAAGCCGTTCTCGCCTCGCGAGCTGGTCGCTCGAGTCAAGGCGATCCTGCGCCGAGCCGACGGGCCGGCTCGTGACACCACCCCGGCGACGCTGACCGCGGGCGGCGTCACCGTGGACACGATCCGTCGCGAGGCCACCGTCGCCGATCAGCCCGTCGCGCTGGCCACCCGCGAATTCGACCTCCTGGCCCACCTGGCGGCGAACGCGGGGGTCGCGCTCACCCGCAGGCAGCTGATCGACGGTGTGTGGGGCGTCGACTGGGTCGGCGACGAGCGTACGGTCGACGTTCACGTCCGCCAGCTCCGACGCAAGCTCGGCGACGCATTCCCCCTCACCACGGTGTGGGGCGTCGGCTACCGACTGGACTGACGAGTGACCCGCCGCCTCACCCTTGCAATCCTGGCCACGGTGCTGATCAGCGTGCTGTTGGCAGGACTGGGCACGGTGCTTCTCACCAGGGTCGAGGATCGGCAGGCGACGCTGGAGGACCTGGAACAGACCGGCGAGGCCCTCTCGTTCATCTTCTCCGAGCTGCCCCTCACGACCGTCAACGACGCCGACGTGATCCGGAATCGCCTGGCGCGGCTGCAGAGCGAGCTACGGCTCGCCGACGCCGAGCTGCTCGTGATCACCGCTCAGGGCGAGATCTTCGGTCAGTTCCCCGAGGGACTGCCGCAATCGGAGATCGACGTGGACCAGCTGCGAGAGCAGGGCCAGGTCAGCGGCACGACCGGCTCCATCGTGTGGTCGGCGACCTTCGCGGAGCGTCGACAGTTCAACTATGTCGTCCTGTTGACCGAGGACAGCAGCCGGCTCACCGCACCGATCTTCCGATGGGTCGTGCTGTCCGCCCTCGCGGCGATCGCTGCGGGTGCGCTGATCGCGTGGATGGTGGGCAGGCGGATGACGCGACCGATCAGGGCCGCCAGCGTCGCGGCGCGGCGGATCTCCGACGGGGACCTCTCCACCAGGATCGCCGTGGAGGCCGACCGCGAGGACGAGCTGACCGATCTGGCGGTCGCGATCAATGCGATGGCGGCATCACTCGAACGATCGCGCGGCCTGGAGCGTCAGTTCCTGCTGTCGGTCTCCCACGACCTGCGGACGCCGCTCACGTCGATCCGCGGCTACGCCGAGGCGATCGGCGACGGCACCGCGCCGGACAACGGCCGCGCCGCGGAAGTCATCCGGTCCGAGGCGCAGCGTCTCGAGCGGTTGGTCACCGACCTCCTCGACCTGGCGAAGCTCGACGCCCGTCAGTTCCGCCTCGAGCCGCGAGCGACCGACCTGGCCGAGCTCGTGCCGGATGTGGCCGCCGGGTTCGAGCGCGACGCCGAGGCACACGAGCTGACCGTCCTCGTCGACGGGCCGGACCACGGCCCGGTCGTCGAGGCCGATCCGGATCGCCTGGCCCAGGTCCTCGCGAATCTCGTGCAGAACGCGATCAAGTTCGCGCACGGACAGATCGTCGTGAGATACGGGACGACCGCCGGTCGTGCGGAGGTCGAGGTGGCCGACGACGGCCCCGGCATCGCCTCGGAGGATCTGCCTCACGTCTTCGAACGGCTCTACGTGGCCTCCCAGACGCCCAAGCGGAAGGAGTCGGGCTCGGGCCTCGGTCTGGCCATCGTCAAAGAGCTGGTCGAGGCACAGGGGGGCACGGTCTCGGCGCTCCCCCGCCCGACCGGAGGGACCCGCTTCGTGGTGACGTTGCCCCTGGCTCAGATCAGCGGGAGCTCGCGGATCTCCACGCTCCCGCCTCCGACCTCGGCCGATGCGGGGAACGACTCGACGGCTCGCTTGACGTAGGCGAGTGCGACACCACCGGACACCGACGTGACGGTGCCGACCTCGTCGCCGTCCACGATCACGGCGTCACCGACCACGGCCCCGACTCCGACGACGCCGCGCAGGTGCTTCGGCACGTTGCCGCCGCGGCTGTCGATGCGGGCGACGAGTTCCTGCCCCGTGTAGCAGCCCTTGGTGAAACTCACGCTCGCCTCGACGACACCCGCCTCGGCAGGGATCGTGTCCTCGGTGAGCTCGCTGCCCATGGCGGGCACCCCGACCAGCAACCGCAACGTCTCGAAGTCGGCGGATGAGGCCTCGACATCGTCGGCGTCGAGAGAGTCGACCCCGAACAGGTCGTACCCCGAGACAGGGCCCCATGAGATGGTGATCGCGCGGTCCGGCGCGTCGACCGGACCCCCGGCGGATCGGACCGCCTTGACCGACAGGGTCGCAAGCGTCAGATCGCTCTTGGTTCGCAGCTTGAAGCGGTTGAGCCGGTTGAGCGTGGCCTCACCGTGGCCGGCATCGAGGTCGAGCAGGTACTCGTCATCGGCCGTCCGGGTGACCCGGAGCCAGGCGTCCACCTTGCCCATCGGCTGCAGGAGGAACGACGGAGCGGACTCGCCGACCGCCAGCGCGGCGACGTCCTGGCTCAGCTGGCCCTGGAGGAAGGTCTCGGTCTCAGGGCCGCCGGCGGTGATGACGTCGCGTCGGATCAGGGTCGCCGCCGCACGGCGACGGTAGATCTCCGGTACGAGCTCGCTCGACTCACTCATGTTCACGACTCCGATCGTCGGCTGGCCGTCATGCGCTCGGCCGGGCGTACAGCCGAGAGCAACGCCCGTGCCTTGTTGCGGCATTCCAGGTCCTCGTGCTCGGGGACGCTGTCCGCGACGATCCCGGCGCCCGCCTGCACCGAGGCTCGCTCGGGCGTGATGATCATCGTGCGAATGGCGATGGCGGTGTCGATGTTGCCGGAGAAGTCGAGATATCCGACGATCCCGGCGTAGGGCCCTCGCTTGACCGGTTCGAGTGCATCGATGATCTCCATCGCCCGCACTTTGGGTGCACCGGACACGGTGCCGGCGGGCAGGGTCGCTCGCAGGACGTCGATCGGCGTCCTGCCGTCGGCGAGCGAGCCGGAGACCTGCGACGTCATGTGCATGACGTGGCTGTACAGCTCGAGCGTCATCATCTCGTCGAGTTCGAGGCTGCCGAACTCGACGACACGACCGACGTCGTTGCGCGCCAGGTCGACGAGCATGACATGCTCGGCGATCTCCTTCGGGTGCTCCTTCAGCTCGGCGCCGAGGCGGCGATCCTCCTCCTCGGTTCGCCCGCGCCGCCTGGTGCCCGCGATCGGGCGGGAGATGACCCGACCGTCGAGCAGTTGCACCATCGGCTCGGGAGAACAGCCGACGAGGGTGACCTCGGGCTGGCGGACGAAGTACATGTACGGGCTGGGATTGATCTGGCGCAGCACTCGGTAGACGTCGAACGGTTCGGCGTCGAGGTCGAAGTCGAACCGCTGCGACAGCACGACCTGGAAGATGTCACCGGCGAGGATGTGCTCCTTGGCGGTCTCGACCGCCAACTCGAAGTCGGCCGACGACATCGACGAGCGCACCTCGGGGAGCTCGGGTTCGGCCTCGGGCGGCAGGAGCATCGGCTCGTTGACCGGTCGAGCTCCGTCAGCGGCGAGCCCGTCGAGGCGGGCGACGGCATCCCGGTGGGCGGCCTCGAGCTGCACGTCGTCCGCGTCGGGAGGCAGGATCGTGTTGGCCACCAGGGTCACCCGCTGCGTCCAGTGGTCGTAGACGGCCACCTCGCCGATCACCGACAGCATGGCATCGGGCAACCCCCCGTCGTCGTGGGGCACGTCGGGCAGCGACTCGACCTCTCGGACCACGTCGTAGCCGAGGTACCCCATGACGCCGCTGTAGAGGGGCGGGAAGTCGTCGATCTCGGGCGCCCGCCACTGCGCCAGCAGACCCTCGAGCAACGCGAGGATCCCGCCATCGGCGCTGACACCGTCCGGGAGCGGCCCATCGACGGTGACGACACCGTCGCGCTTCACGATGTTCAGCAGCGGGTTGCGGCCGATGAAGGAGTACCGGCTCCAGCGCTCGCCGTGCTCGACCGACTCGAGCAGGAACCCGGGGCCATCGCCGCACAGGCGGGCGTAAGCGGCGACCGGCGTGGTGAGGTCGGCGACGAGCTCGCGCCACACCGGCACGACCGTGTGGTCGACCGCGAGGGATCGGAACGTGTCGAGCGAGGTGGTCATGCCGACCTCAACGATCCCCTAGAGGTAGAGGCCGGTCGAGCCCTGCTCGAGCCGTTCGGCAGCCACGGCGTGGATGTCGCGCTCGCGGAGGATGATGTAGTCGTGGCCCCTGACCTCGACCTCGTAGCGGTCCTCGGGGTTGAACAGGACCTGGTCACCGATCTCCATGTTCCGCACGTTGGGGCCGATCGCCTTGATCTCCGCCCAGGAGAGGCGTCGCGCTGGCTGCGCCGTGGCCGGGATCAGGATGCCGCCGGTCGAGCGACGCTCCCCTTCCTCGCCCGGGATCTCGACCAGGATCCGGTCGTTCATCATCTTGATGGGCAGCGCCTCTTTGGGGCCCGGGCTGTGGCTCCCCCGCTTGGGCTTCTCGGCGTCGTCGGCGTCGGACTTCTTGGCACTGGGCACGAGGTAGGAGGCTACCGTCGTTCGCCATGGCCGACGATTTCGTAGCGCGCATCACCCTGGACACCTCGGACGGCGAAACGCTCGAAGCCGAACAGGTGGTCGGCCCCGCCGCCCGCCTGGGTGTGGTCATCACCCACCCCCACCCCACCTACGGCGGCTCGATGCACACGCCGGTGCCCGCCGCGCTGTTCCAACGGGCGCAGGAGCTCGGTCTCACCGCCCTTCGCTTCAACTTCCGCGGCGTGGGCGCGTCGAGCGGCACCCACGACGAGGGGCGCGCCGAACGTCGCGATGTCGAGGCCGCCGTGGCGCACGTGGCGAGCCTCACCGAGGCTCCGTTGTTGCTCACGGGTTGGTCCTTCGGCGCCGACGTGTCGCTGGCC
>JBCCFK010000126.1:0-11828 GCA_039029775.1 Actinomycetota bacterium
GCGGCCCACCGCATGCCGCCGGCGATGACCCCGCTGCCGGCCAGCAGTCGGCCGCCGGGAACGAGCCCGCAGATCAAGAACGTGATGGCCGCCGCCATCACGATTCCCGCGACGTTGGCGAGGAAGAGCAACAGTGCGCCCGTGGCGAGGGAGAGCTCCCCCAGGGCCAGGGTGATGCCGACAACGGCGAGCGGCGGGACGAGCGCGACCGCCACAGCCACGCCTGTGAGAGCGTCCGACGCCGCTCGCCGGATCTGGGCGTACGCTCCGGCCGCACCGGCGGCCAGGGCGATTCCCAGATCGAGCAGGTTCGGGCTGGTTCGGGCGACCAGCTCGCCCGGCAGCGGATCGACGGAACCCGGAAAGGCCAACGCGGTCAGCGCGGCGAGGCCGACGGCGCCGGCCGCACCGACGGCCGAGATGACGACCTGGCGCAGGACGCGTTGCGGCCAGCCCATCACGAGGGCGGCCGCGATGCCGAGCACAGGGCTCATGAGCGGTGCGACGAGCATCGCGCCGATCACCACTGCCGTGGAGTCGGCGAGCAACCCCATGACGGCGATGAGCACCGACATCGTCATGAGGGCCGCGAAGCGACGGGCGAACGGTCCGAACCGGTGGCCCTCGTGGAAGAGCGCCGCCGTGATCCGCGCCCGGTCGCCGTCGTCGAGGTCGCCGGGGTCCCATCGACCGATCAGGCCGAGCAGGCCGCCGGTGACGCCGTGGGCTCGGGCCGGGCCCGCGGGAACGGACGTCGCCTCGTCTTCGGCCGGCGGTGGCTGGTACGGCACGTCCAGCGGTCGGCCGACGAGATCGGCCGTCGTGAACGCGCCCGGGGCGGGTTGCGCCGGCTCGGCCGGTGCCGGCGGAGCCTCGACTCCCAGCGACGCCGTCGTGGGCGAGTTCGCATTTCTCGGACGTCGGGGCCGGGCCGCGTCCCGGGGCCCGTGTCGCCGAACCTGAAACATTGCAACTCCGCTGTTTCGAGGCCCGCCCGGCGCTCAACGTCACAAACGTAACGCAATCGCAACAAAATGGGAAGGGCAGGCCCGAACTCGTAGATTGGCGGGCATGTCGACCCTCGAACAGCTCACCGCCGGGATGCCGATCGTCTACGGCGGCAACCGGGTGACCCACGTGTCCGAAGAGCTGGCCGGCGCCTTCTCCCCCGGTGACCGCCTGATCGTCGTGCAGACCACCGGTGACCTGCTGCATGTCCCGGCCGACGTGTGGGGCATCGCCACCGGCGCCGTCCGGCGCGCGACCGACGCGTTCGCGAGCATGGGCACCGTCACCGATGACCAGGTGTCTGCGTTCTACGACGCCTTCGCAGCCCGACTCGGTGACGAGGCCTCGTTCGGCCCGATCGCCGAGGCCAACGAGGCCGATGTCGATGCGGCTCGAGCCAGAGGCCGTTCGGTCACGCGCCTTGTCCTGTCCGACGCGATGCGGGCGGACATGATCGCCGGACTGCACCTCTGGCGCGACACCCCCTCACCCAGGGGTGCCCCGATCGAGACGATCGACCACCAGGGGTGGCGGGTCGACCAGGTGCGCGCGGGTCTCGGCCCGGTCGGCTTCGTCTTCGAGGGACGGCCCAACGTCTTCGCCGACGCGACCGGTGTCCTGCGCTCCGGCAACACGGTGGTGTTCCGGATCGGCTCGGACGCACTCGGCACCGCCAATGCGATCGTCCAGCACGCACTCGACCCGGCGCTGGCCACCGCAGGACTGCCCACCGGTGCCGCCTCGCTGGTGAACAGCTCGTCGCGGGCGGCCGGGCATGCGATGTTCTCCGACGAGCGCCTGGCGCTCGCCGTCGCCCGCGGCTCCGGTGCCGCGGTCGCGCAACTCGGCGCCGTCGCTCGTCAGGCCGGCGTGCCCGTCAGCCTTCACGGCACCGGCGGCGCCTGGATCGTGGCGGGCTCGTCGGCTCCGGCGGCCGACTTCGCCGACGCCGTGTTCCACTCGCTCGACCGCAAGGTGTGCAACACGCTCAACACGTGCTGCATCGTCGCCGACCGCGTCGACGACCTCGTCCCCGTGTTCCTCGATGCGCTGCATCGCGCCGGTGAACGCCGAGACGCGACCAGCAAGCTTCACGTCGTCGAGGCCAGCCGGCCCGTCGTACCCGAGGAGTGGTTCGCCGACGCCCCCATCGGGCGTGCCGAAGGAGTCGTGACCGAACCGCGGACATCGGTGCTCGGGTGGGACGACCTGGGGCACGAATGGGAGTGGGAGGACTCGCCCGAGGTCACCCTCGCCATCGTCGGCGACGTCGACGAGGCTGTCGCCCGGTTCAACGCCACCAGTCCCCAGTTCGTCGCCAGTCTGGTGTCCACCGACGACGACGAGCACCGGCACTTCTTCGAGACGGTCAACGCACCATTCGTCGGCAACGGGTTCACCCGATGGGTCGACGGTCAGTATGCGCTGGACCGCCCCGAGCTCGGGTTGTCCAACTGGCAGTTCGGGCGGCTGTTCGGGCGGGGTGGCGTGCTGTCCGGGGACAGCGTCTACACCGTGCGGACCCGCGTCACCCAGACCGATCCGTCGATCGGCCGCTGACGGCTCAACCCACCAACACGCCGTCGTCGTCGGCCGCCTGCGGCAGACAGTCACAGCCCACCCGACCGACGTCGGCGAGCCCGCGCGACGGAACCGGGTTTCTGGCGACCGTGACCGCGACCGCCTCGACGGCCGCCTCGTCCCACTGCGAGCCGGCGTGCTCGCGCAGGATCGCGATCGCCCGATCACTGCCCATGCCCGCGCGGTACTGGCGCGTGTGGGCCATGGCGTCGTACGCGTCACACACCGACACGATGCGGGCGACGATCGGGATCGCCTCGCCCGCCAGACCATCGGGATAGCCGCCGCCGTCGATGCGCTCGTGGTGGCCGCGGACGCCCTCGACGATCTCGGCCAGCACCGGTGACGCCGACACCAGTCGGGCTCCGATCTCGGCGTGGGTCTTGATCACCGCGTACTCGTCGTCGTCGAGCCGGCCCGGCTTGTTCAGCACGGCGTCCGGGATCTCGAGCTTGCCGACGTCGTGGAGGATGGCGGCGAGGCCGACCTTGCGGACGACATCGGGTGCCAACCCCATCTCCCATGCGACGTGCACGGCCAACTCGGCCGTCCTGATCACGTGATCCCGGGTGATCTGGTCCTTCTCCTCGAGCTCTGCCACGAAGCGGTGGACGACCGGATCGAGGCCGACCTCGAGTGCACCGAGTGGCTCCACCGCGAGAACGGACGCCAGGACCTCGCCGACCTTCTCGGTCCGGCGGTACACGACGAGACCCGCGATGGTCCCGAGGAAGACGCCGGTGATGTCGAGCCCGTGCGCGACCCAGAAGCCGGTGGAATACGGCGCGGAGCCGAGCCAGATGAACGCGGTCGCCGCGACGAGCCCGTAGCCGGCGCCGACGAGAAGGGGTCCGGGTCGCCGGGCGATCAGCGCGAGGCGCAGGTGATTCGCCGACAGGAGCACGCAGCCGGTGAAGGAGACGGCTGCGATCACGAGCACGGGTGCGGAGCGGGGACTCGGGGCGGGGAGGAGGTCGGGCGCGACCAACAGCGCGACGGCCGCCAGGGTCGAGAGACCGGCGGTCCCGACGAGCCACCGACGCCATCGAGCGCCACCGACGACACCGTGGCGCCAGGTGCGCGAGAGCATCGGGCCCGCCGTGAGCAGGCCGAACGGAATGGCGAGCAACACCGCAACCGCAGTTGCGGCGTTCTGGCCGTAGAGGACGCCGGGTGTGGTGATCCCGTGCGCGAGGGGCAGCACCGAGAGCGCATAGAAGAACCCACCCGTCAGGGCCAGATCGGCCTGACCGGTTCGCCAACCCCGGACCATGACGGCCACCGAGACCACGGCGCACAAGGACGCGGCGATCACCACGAGCCAGAAGAGGCCGAGGGCCGACACGGCCACCCCGCTGCTACCGAACCAGGCACTCAGGACGATCTGGAGGGCCGCGGGCAGGGCGATGCTGACCGCCCAGGCGGCTGTCAGCGATCCGGGTGCTGTGTGTCGCTCCGATGGTGTGACCGAACCCACCCCATCCCATCGGCGCCCACGCTCGACCGATGAGGCCGATCAGCCCGACACGAGCCCGGACGAAAGGGTCGAGAAAGCCTCGGGATAGAGCGCTCGTTTGATGCCCGCTGCAGTGTCGCCGGCGGTCGCCGCCAGTTGCGCGGCCATCTCCATCGCGGTCGGGACGACCTGGCTCTCGTCGACGGCATCGGTGGCGATCCCGGCCGCGACTGCCGCCTCGCCTCCGAACCGCTCGGCGCTAACCAGCGCGCGGTGTCGTGTGGGCTGGGGCAAGCGGGCCTTCAGCAGCTCGAGCATCCCGGGTGCGAACTGCATACCGAGCAGGACCTCGTTGACACACCAGAACCCCCGGTCCCGGCGCATCACGAGGCGGTCGTGGGCCACGGCGAGCATGGCGCCGCCGGCGAAGGCATGGCCGTTGACAGCCGCGACCGTCGGGACCGGCGACACCAGGACGCGGCCGAGGAGACGCAGGACATCGCCCACGAATGCCGTCGGGTCCTCGATGGCCCCGCTCCCCATCCAGTCGAGATCCAGCCCGTTCGAATAGAACTTGCCCAGGCCCGTCGTGACCAGTGCACGCGGGCCATCGGCGCGCTCGACCTCGTCCAGACAGGCGTTGATCGAGGCGACCGACTCGGCGTTGAAGCGGTTCTCGTCGTCGCCGAGGGTGAGGAGGTAGACGTCGTCGCTGCGTTCCAGGCTGGCCATCCCGTGATTCTGACACCGGCGGCGACCTAGCCTGGCGTCGATGAGCGAATCCACCACGTCCACACTCCCGTCCGGCGACGAGCTCCGAGATGCGGCCGGAGGCGTCCAGGCGCAGACGGTCGAGCTGCGCCGGGCGATCCACGAGGACCCCGAACTCGGCCTCCAGCTCCCCGAGACCCAGGCCAAGATCCTCGAGGCCCTGACCGGGCTCGGTCTCGACGTGACCACCGGCGAGTCGACCACGTCGGTGGTCGCAGATCTCGACACCGGTGTCGAGGGACCCACGGTGCTGCTGCGGGCCGACATGGACGCGCTGCCGATGACCGAGGACCTCGACGTGCCATTCCAGTCTCGCCACGAGGGCCGGATGCACGCCTGCGGCCACGACGGGCACGTCGCGATGCTCGCCAGCGCGGCCCGGCTGCTGAGCGAGCAGAAGGGCGAGCTCACGGGCCGCATCCGGTTCATGTTCCAGCCGGGCGAGGAAGGCCACCACGGCGCCAGATTCATGATCGAGGAAGGTGTTCTCGACGGCGTCGATCGCGCGTTCGCGATCCACGTCACCCCGAACGTCCCGGCCGGCATGGCGGCCACGCGCCGGGGGCCGTTCATGGCCAGCGCCGACACGTTCGAGATCACGGTGCACGGCAAGGGCGGCCACGCCTCGACCCCCCATTTCAGCACCGACCCGATCCCGGCGGCGGCCGAGATCGTCACCGGCCTGCACACGATGGTCGGACGATCGATCGACGTGAACCAGCCGGGGCTCATCACCGTCGCCCACATCGAGGCCGGCACCACGTCGAACGTCATTCCCGAGACCGCGTTCCTCGAGGGCACGATCCGATCGCTCAACGAACACAGCCGCGCCGCGCTCCAGCAGGGCGTCGAACGGGTGGCGCACGGCGTGGCGGCGGCCCACGGGTGTTCGTGCAGCGTCGAAGTCGAGCAGGGATACCCGGTGACGGTCAACGACGCGGAGCAGGCGGACCTCGTCGCCGCGGTGGGTCGTCACACGTTGGGCGACAACCTCTACGTGGACATGCCGACCGCCATCATGGGCGCCGAGGACTGGAGCTACGTGCTCCAGCAGGTACCGGGAGCCATGGCGTTCCTCGGCGTCTGCCCGGAGGACACCAGTCCCCGAGAGGCCGCGAGCAACCACTCGAACTACATGCGACTGAACGAGGACGCACTGGCGAACGGCGTCGCGCTGTACTGCGCGATGGCGATGGTCCGCTGAACGGCGTCCGATGGTCGACGTCGCCGCCGTCAACGATGTCGTGGACCGCCACTGGTCCGCGGCGCTGCCCGTCCTCGAGGACTACATCCGCATCCCGGCCAAGTCGCCGGCCTTCGATCCCGACTGGCACGCCAACGGCCACCTGCAGGCAGCGGTCGATCTCATCGAGTCGTGGTGTCGCGATCACGCGCCGTCCGAGGCCGAGGTCTTCGTCCACGAACTCGACGGACTGACCCCGGTGGTCGTCGTCGACGTCCCGGCGACGCCCGGCGTCGATGCGACCGACACGGTGCTGTTGTACGGGCACCTGGACAAGCAGCCGGAGATGACCGGGTGGCGGGCCGATCTCGGTCCGTGGACACCGGTCATGGACGGCGACCGACTCTACGGCCGCGGTGGCGCCGATGACGGCTACGCCGCCTTCGCCATCATGGCGGCGCTCGACGCCGTGGTCAGCGGCGGCGGCTCCCACCAGCGCTGCGTGGCGCTGATCGAGGCGAGCGAGGAATCGGGTTCGCCGGATCTGCCCGCCCATCTCGAGGCGCTCGACGGTCGCCTCGGCGACGTGTCGCTCGTGATCTGCCTGGACTCGGGAGCGGCGGACTACGACGCCATGTGGATGACCACGTCCCTGCGTGGGCTGGTGCAGGCCGATCTACGGGTCGACGTGCTGGAGCGGGGCATGCACTCGGGCATCGTCGGGGGTGCCGCGCCGTCGAGCGTTCGCATCCTGCGCCGACTCCTCGACCGGATCGAGGACGCCGAGACCGGCGAGATCCTGCTCGACGCGTTCCACGTCGAGATTCCACCCGACAGGCGCCGCGAGGCCGAGGCCGCGGCCGCGGCGGGCGTCGACCCCCGCGACGACATCGCGTTCGCCGGGGAGACCCGCAGCGACGCCGTCGACGCCGTCGAGGCGCAACTCAACGTCAACTGGCGACCGGCGATGGCCAGCATCGGCATCGACGGTGTGCCCGCGCTCGCCGACGCCGGCAACGTGCTCCGGCCCCACACCACCCTCGGCCTGTCGTTCCGTCTGCCGCCCACGTGCGACCCCGAGGCGGCGGTCGCCGCGTTGCGCGAGGTCGTCGAGGCCGACCCGCCGTCGGGGGCGACGGTCACGCTCACGGTGCACGAGCACGCTCCGGGCTGGAACGCTGCGCCGACAGAACCCTGGCTGCAGACGGCGCTCGACGACGCGTCGATCACCCACTTCGGCCGCCCCACCGGAGCCTGGGGGATCGGGGGCTCGATCCCCTTCATGGCCATGCTCGGCGACCGCTACCCCGCGGCGCAGTTCGTCATCACCGGCGTCCTCGGTCCGGAATCCAACGCACACGGCCCCAACGAGTTCCTGCACGTGCCCACCGCTCGACGGATCACGGCGTGCATGGCCCACGTCCTGGACGCGCACGCACGCCGCCATTCCTGAGCGCGCCGTCGTCGCAGAAGTCCCGCTGTCCGGCCCCGCGCATTTCGGGAGCAGCGGCCAATCCTGAAGAGAATGTGACGATGCGTCAGATCGGTCCCTGTGGCCGTCGGGACGCACACTAAGGTCATCGCCACACCGAGCAGGGAGGGGCTGCCCATGGGCCGGGGCCATGCCATGTCTGGAGGCGCGACGGCGCGCCGATGGATCTCGATCGCGGCGGCGCTCGCGATCGTCGCGACGGCGTGCGGAGGCGGAGGCGACAGCGACGGCGGCTCCAGCCAGGGGACGATCCAGGGCGACACGGTGGTGGTCGACGAGGACCAGCTTGCCGCAGCCCGTGCCGAGCTGGAGGCCGAGCAGGAGGGCGACGAACCCGAGATCGCGAGCGCGGCGGAGACCGACCTCGAGGAGCTGAGCGACGACGGCGGCAGCGGCGACGAGGGCGACGGTGAGGACGAGATCGCGGTGGCCGAAGCCGAAGAGGACGAGCTGGACGGGCTGCTGAACGCCGTCACGATCTTCAACCAGTGCCTCGACGACGAAGGCTACGAGTTCGTCGGTGCACCGGGGCAGGACGGCGTGAACCCCGACGACTTCGAGCAGGGCTACCTGCAGGCGCTCGGGGCATGTGCGGCGGAGTCGAACATCGTGGAGTCCTTGCAGGCCTTCGGCGAGGCCCAGGCCAACCTGACGCCCGAGGAGATCGCGGAGAACAACTTCGGTCTCCCCGTCTTCAAGGAGTGCATGGAGGATCTCGGCTGGACGGTCGGCGAACTCATTCCCGACGAGCGGGGTGCGCTGACCTTCGGTGGCGACGGCGGCGCCGGGCTCACGCCGCCCGATGGGCAGGAGGCGCTGGACCTCGACGACGTCAACACGTGCCGCCTGGAAGCCGAGAACTACGTCGCGGAGAACTACGTCGCCGAAGAGGCGACGGAGGGCTGATGTCTCGAGGGCAGATCATCGGGATCGGTGTCGCGCTCGTCGTCGCGGTCGTCGCGGGCGTGCTCGTCTGGCAGGTCGTCGACGACGGGGACGATGGTGGGGGCTCGGCCGACGATGGGCCGACGTTCGTGATCGCACCCGTCGAACGTCGGGATCTCAGCGACGAGATCACGGTCCGCGGTGAGATCCGGCGAGACGAGCTGCAGCGCCTCACCTCGGGGATCGACGGCCGGGTTAGTTCCGTCCTGGTCGACGATGGCGACACGATCAACGCCGGTGACGTGATCTTCGCCCTCGACGGGCGAGCCGCGGTCGCGGTCGAAGGCGACTTCTCGTTCTTCCGCGAGCTGGACGTGGGCAGCGACGGCCCCGACGTGCTCCAACTCGAACGGATCCTGGCCGACCAGGGCCATCAGGTCGGCATCGTCGACCAGCTCTACACCGAGGAGACCCGCGCCGGGCTGCGGGAGTGGCAGATCGCCAACGGCTACGGCGGGGCGACACCCGAGCCCGACGAGAACATCGTCATCAGCATCCAGAACAACCAGGCGGGCTACCGCATCGGGCCGCAGAACACGATCAGCATCCAGCTCGGCCCGTCGGTCCCCGGTCAGACCGTGCCGGTCGAGACGTCCGGCCTCGAGCCCGACACCGACGCAGACGACGGCGATGGCGACGACGAGGAGAGCCTCGGCCTGTGGCCGTCCGAGGACGACGGACCGCGCTTCTTCGCAGCCTTCCAACCCGCGGTACCCCTGATCGACGTGACCGTCTCCCCGACCACTGTCGAGGAGGGCGGCACGGCGACGTTCACGTTCACCAGCGACATCCCGATGCCGGCAGCAACGGTCATCGACTACCAGCTCGGCGGTGCGGCGACCGGCGCGGACAACGCCGACGACGGCGACTACGACAACACCGGCCTCGACGGGACCTTCGTCTTCCCGGCCGGAGCGACATCGTTCGATCTGGTCGTCACCACGTTCGAGGACGACGTGATCGAGGGGAACGAGGCGCTCACGGTGACCGTCGGCACCGCGCTCGTGCAGAACGACACCGAGAACTACCGCCCTGGACCGCTCAAGGAGGCGACGCTGGTCATCACCAGCCCCGACGACGAGGTCCCCGGCATCTCCGTGTCCGCCGATCAGCCGTCGGTCGACGAGGGCGGCACCCTCGGGTTCACGTTCGAGACCGACACCATCTCCAACGACCCGGTCACGATCTTCTTCCGCCTGGGTGGATCGGCGAGGAACGGCTCGGACTACACCGAGATCGACGAACTCGAGATCGAGCTGCCGGCCGGCGCTGACAGCGTCACGCTGAACGTGGCCACCATCGACGACGACATCGTCGAGAACGACGAGACGGTCGTCGTGGAGCTCAACACCACACGCCGGCGGGCTCGTTACGAGGGGGTCGGGCAACAGAGCGCTTCGGCCGTGATCGAGGCGGACGACAACGACCTGCCCGAGCTCCGGATCGAGGGTGGCGGCCTGATCGGCGAGGGCGAGGTCGCAGCCTTCACCATCTACGCCGACCAGGCGGTCGTGAAGGACACCTCGATCAACTACAACGTCAGCGGATCGGCGACTCCCGGTCGGGACTACCAGGAACTGTCGGGGACAGCGCTCATGAAGGCCGGACAGAACCACGTCCACATCGGGATCCGCACCATCGACGACGACGTGATCTTCCGACCGGGCGACATGATCGTCGCCGACTGGCCGGCGCGGATCGGGACGGTGTCGGTCGACGACGGCGAGTTCATCCTCCAGGGCCAGGAGGTGCTCACCCTGACCGAGCCCGACTTCACGATCACGCTGTTGCTCTCCCCCACCGATCGCGGCAACCTCGACCCGGGGATGGCCGTCCGCGTCGAGCTGCAGGCCAGCGACCAGGAGGCCGTCCCCGGCTTCATCGTGGAACTCGACGACAACGCCACGATCGATGCGAGCGGCGGCGAGACCTACGAGGGGGTGGTCGAGACCCAGGAGCCGTTGGGCGCGGTGGACGGTGCGGGCGTCAACGTCGACGTGATCCGCGAAGAGCGACTCGACGTCATCACCGTTCCCGTCGCGGCGGTGCTCCAGGACGGCGAGGGCGACGATGTGGTCCGCGTCGTGCTCACCGACGGCACCACCCGCCAGGTCAAGGTCGAGGTCGGGCTCAGCGAGGGCGCGTTCGTCGAGATCACCGAAGGCCTGACCGGCGACGAGATCGTCCTGGTCGAGACCTAGGTTCCATCGTGGAGTCCGCAGGGCCCGAACTGTTCGAACTGACCGACGTCTCCCGCATCTACGGCGAGGAACCGGTCGAGGTCCGCGCGCTCGACGGCGTCTCGCTGTCGATCAACGCCGGCGACTACATGGCGATCATCGGCCCCTCGGGCTCGGGCAAGTCCACCCTGCTCGGGCTCCTCGGCTGTCTCGACCTGCCGTCGAAGGGGTCGATCCGGGTCGGCGGCAGAGAGGTCACCGAACTCGAGGACGCCGAGCGGTCCCGCCTTCGCGGCGACGCGATCGGCTTCGTGTTCCAGCAGTTCCACCTGATCCCGCACCTGTCGGCGCTGGGCAACGTGTCGACGGCGCTGCTGTACCGGAACCTGTCCAAGAAGGATCGCCACGAGCTGGCGATGAGCGCGTTGACCAAGGTCGGACTCGCCGAGCGCCACGATCACCGACCTGTGCAGATGTCGGGAGGAGAACAGCAGCGCGTTGCGATCGCCCGGGCGATCGTCACCGACCCGATGATGGTTCTCGCCGACGAGCCGACCGGCGCCCTCGACACCCGCAACGCGCAGATGGTCATGGAGATCTTCGACGACCTGCAGGCCGACAGCCGAGCGGTCGTGATCGTCACCCACGACCTCGAGATCGCCGAGCACATGGACCGGGTCGTCTCCATGCGTGACGGCAAGGTGATCGCAGACGAACGCAAGTCCGAGCGCGAGCACGCCCTGGCCGATCGGTTCTTCGAGGCCGTCAGTTTGCGGAAAAAAGTTCTTCTAAGGAGGCTATAGAGACTTACTTCCGGATTTTGTTGTGAAAAGAAACTTCCAAAAACATCCCCACGTTTATATGAAAATTCCAAAACCAAAGCGAATAAAGAATGGCACTCGAGTCTATTCTTCAACCCCTTTAAAACCCACTTTTTCGGCCGCCAGACAAAGCCCCTAAATTAGCGTCTCATCCCATTTGTCGTTTTGGAGAGCTAGAGAGGGTTGGCTCTTATTTTTGTGGCCCCCTGTTTTTGTTGCCCACCACCCCTTTCGGGCGGGTGTTTCTCAAGCTCGCAAGCAGCCATTATTCTAAGTGGGTTCATCTCCTTATCCCACTATCTCTCTTGCAACAAGTCAAATTATCTTCCATCCCCGAGACGGTTATCGCCGAGGTGTTTCGAAATTCAAAACAGTCGACTAGATTTGGTCC
>JBCCFK010000127.1:0-11755 GCA_039029775.1 Actinomycetota bacterium
CGAGGCGCGGCTGCACTTCAAGCTCGCGGTCGATGCCCGCAACGCCGGCGACGAGGAAGCCGCCAATCGACACTTCGACCGCGCCATCGAGCTCGCCCCGTACGACTTCACGATCTCTCGCGCGGCGATGCCGTTGCGTGGCGAGGACCCGTTCGGCGAGAAGTTCCTGAACATGATGCAGGAGTGGATCGACCTCGGGGCGCCCTACCACGGCATCTCGCGCCGCAGCTCGTGAAGGTGGGCCGCGCCCTCGCTGGAGGGCGACCGTGATCCCCGACAACCCGAGCGAGATCTCGACCGCGTGGCTGAGCGAGGCGCTCGGCGCCACCGTCACGGAGGTGGCGGCTGCGAACCTCGGTGAGGGCGTCGGCGTGATGGCCGAGGTCACGCGCCTCAGCCTCTCGTATGCGGACGACGGTGCCGGCCCGGGGACACTGATAGCGAAGACCGCATCTCCCGCCGAAGCGAATCGCGAGACCGCCACCACGTTCGGCTTCTACACCCGAGAGGTGGCGTTCTACCGCGAGGTCGCACACCGGATGAAACTGCGGGTCCCGACGTGCCACTTCGTCGACGCCGATCCCAGCGGGGTGCCCTTCGTGCTGCTGCTCGAGGACGTGTCGGACGCACGCCAGCTGGACCAACTCGACGGCATCTCGTTGGACGACGCCCAGGCGGTGATCGACGAGATCGCCAAACTCCACGCACGGTGGTGGGAGAACCTGGACGGTCTCGACTGGCTGCCGCCGATGAACAACGACCTCTACAAGGGCTACGGCCAGGTCCTGCCCGACCTCGCCGCGATGTTGAAGGGCGGGTGGGGCGACCGACTGGATCCGGCCGCGATGCCGTGGCTGGACGCACTGTGCGAGCGCTACACCGACTACCTCGACTGGTTCATCGAGTCCGGGCCGCTGACGTTCTGCCACTACGACCTCCGGCCCGACAACATCCTCGTTGAGCCCACCGGCATCTGCGTGCTGGACTGGCAGCTGCCGGTCAGGCACCGGGGCACGTTCGACATCGCCTACTTCCTCGGCCAGAACGTGCCGACCGAGTTCCGGCGGGACCACCAGGACGCCCTCTTGCGTCGCTATCACGATGCGCTGACCGGTCTCGGCGTGGAGGGCTACTCGTTCGATCGGTGTTGGGACGACTACCGACACTCGATGCTGATGCACGTGGTGTCGGCCACCCAGATCCAGACCCTCGACGGGGGCAACGAGCGAGGCCAGCGGCTGCTCGACGCCATGCTCACGCAGGGCTGGCAGGCGGCCGTCGACCTCGACGCCGGCGACGCGCTGGCGCTGCTCTAGCCCCGGAGTCGCTCGGAGAGCGTCTGCAGGAGGGCCACCGCGACGTCGGGGGCGTCGAGCAGCAGACCGCGGAACGTCATCCGATCCAGGGTCAGCAAGACGGTTCGCTCCTTGGCCGTGACGGTCGCCGTGCGAGGGCCGCCGTCGAGCAGGCTCATCTCGCCGACGCAGTCGCCGGGCGCGCATGTCGCCACCTTGCGACCGTGGCGCCTGACGGTGAGACCGCCGCTGACGACGACGAAGAACTGATCGCCGTCGGTGTCCTGCTCCGCGATCACGGCTCCCTCGTCCACGACGAGTTCGTCGGCCAACGCCGCGACGGCCTGCAACTGGCGACGGGTGAGCGACTCGAACAGCGAGACGTGGCCGAGCATCTCGACGCGGGCGGCTTTGCCGACCCGCTCCCGCCGCTTCAGGACGCGCCGGGGAAAGTCCTCGCCGGGTGAGTCCAGCTGTCGTCGCAGCTGGACGATCGCGTCGTTGTCGGCGTAGAGCTCGGGCAGCACGAGCTGGAGCACGGCCCGGTGGGAATGAGCGCCCAGCAGGCGGCCGCGTTCGAATCCGTCCTTCGTCACGACGAGCGCCGGGTACGACTGGAGACCCAGCTGGCGGACCCGATCGGGCTCGCTGTCGACGTCGACGTGGTCGAGTCGCAGACCGGCCTTGCGGTTGGCGGCCAGCACGCCACGCATGACGACGGCCAGCTGCCGGCTCGGGGCATGGTCGATCGCCGACACGAACGTGATCTGGACCTCGGCTGCCACCGCGGCGAGCGTAGTGAGTGCGCCGAGGCCGCGCTGGCTGGCCGAATCCGCCGAGGTTGGCTTGACTGTGCCGGTGCCCCGATCGACACGGCTCCGCCGCATCGCCAGACGCGTGGTCGTCGTGGCCGTCGTGGTCGCGCAGCTGACGATGCTCGTCGTCGCCTACGACTCGGACCACAAGACCTTCGGCTTCCACATGTTCCCCGAGTCCAGCCGGTGGCAGGCCGACATCTACCGGGTGCAGCCCGATGGCGAGCGGATCCCGATCAACCGCGACTGGGAGTACCGCTGGTCCGATCTCGTGCGTCGTCGGGGGCTGACCAATCCCTTCGTCGACCACCACGCGGATTCGGGCCTGCGCAACCAGTTCGGGTACTTCCAGGGCGCGCTGGACTGGGTGGCCCGCAACACCCCCGACGACGAGACCACGCAGTACATCGAGGCCGAGGTCACCTACACCGACAACGGCGATGGGCCGTTCGAGCGCGTGTTCCGCTCCGTCGACCGAGACGTCGAGGACGCCCGATGAACCGGTGGGAGCGCCTCAACCGGTTCATCGACGCCGAGGGCGACCTGCGCGCCCTGTCGGTCCTGCGGATCCTTCTCGGCCCGATCGTGCTGCTCCACTTCGGGGACACGTTCCGGGACGCGGCCGACGGGATCATCTACTCCGACCGGTACTGGCTGCCGTACTTCTCGTGGTACCCCGAGGCCGGGCCGGGGCTCTACGAGGCGATGCTCTGGCTCTGCCTCGGCACGGCCGTGGCCATGTCACTCGGCATCCTGAGCCGGGTCACCACCGCCTACACGGCGTTCTTCGTCGGCTACCACCTGTTCCTGTCGAAGACGCACTTCGCGCACAACCGTGCGTTCCTGCTGATCCTGTTGACGACGGTGGCGCTCGTTCCGAACGACCGGCACTACTCGCTCGACAACCTCTTCCGGCGCCGCGTGCTCAAGCGCCCCCGACCGGGGTCCACGCCGCTGTGGCCGCTCTGGCTGGTGCGGTTCGAGATCGTCTGCGTCTACTGCGCTTCGGGCGTCTCGAAGATCATCGACCAGGACTGGTGGAGCGGTCGGGTGCTCCAACTCCGGGCGATCGACAACCGCGAACTGGCGATCGACGAGGGTGCACCGGCATGGATCATGGACCTGCTGGCCGACGGCGACGTCCAGTGGTGGTTCTCGAAGGGCGCCGTGTTGAACGAGTTCGTGATCGCTCTCGGATTCCTGCATCGACGGACCCGACTGTTCGCGATCTGGGCGGCGATCCCCTTCCACCTCGCGATCCAGATCGGCGCGAGGGTCCAGGTGTTCTCCTGGGCGGCGATCGCGGCGCTGGTGATCTGGGTCTCGCCGCGGGCGCACCGACGAACCCTCGTCGTTCCCCGCGGGCATCGGCTCGCCCGCTGGGTCCCTCGCCTGGACTGGTTCGGACGTTTCGACCTTCAGCCCGACGACGGATCGGCGGTGGTCCTCACCGAGCGCGACGGCTCGACGCGACGCGGACGCGACGCCGAGCGCCAGACCTGGCTCCACCTGCCCCCGACCTTCTTCTTCGTCGCGCCCTTCTCCCGCTGGAGGGACTGACCCGGCTCAGGCCATGCCGGCGGTCTTGACGGTGCGCTGGGAGACCTCGACGAGCTTGCCCTTCCTGACCTCGTAGGACACGACGTGGTCGACGTTGTGCTGGCCCGCACGCTGGCGTCCGCTGACGATGTCGATCTCGGTGCCCTCGACGATCGGGAGCAGCGCGACCGCGCGAAACCCGTCGACGGTGCCCGGGTTGGATCGTTTGGTCTCGGTGATCAGCATCTCCGAGTCCCAGACCCAGGTGTCGTTGACACTGGCGAACCGGCAGCGGTGCGAGCTGCGGTTCTTGGCGACCAGGCTGCCCGGGCAGACGACGTAGTGACCCGAGATCCACGGCAAGACCGCGGTCCCGTCGCGCCCGAACCCCGTCTCGAACGCGTCGGCGATCACGGCGTCCTCGTCGCCGGAGTCCACGGCTCGCCGGCGCATCTCGTCCGCGACCGCGGCTCCGAGATGGATGAGGACGCCGTCGTCGAGCTTCTGCACCAGCTCGACAGCGGTGTCGGGGTCACCCGACAGATGCTTGACGATCGTCCCGTATCGGCGTTTGGGCTTCTCAGCGGCCTCTGACATCGAGCCAGTCTGCCCTGCCGGACGCGGGCTCGGGCGGTCCACACCGCACCGAGCGTCGCCGTGCGGGAGAATGACGCCCATGCCCGCCGCCGACCACCGGTTGACCACCGCCGAGATGGCGCAGTTCGTGGCAGAGGGCCATCTCCGCTTCGCCGCCCTGGTGCCAGCGGATGTCAACGAGGCGGTCCTCGCTGCGCTGCCCGACCTCGAGCAGGCCAAGATCGGCGCGGCCTTGGCGATGTTCAGCGGGGCCGACGCGCTCCCGCACCCCGACCAGGCCGCCTCGCTCACGCCACTCGCCGCGTGTTATCCGGACCCGGCGCCACTCGGGCGTTTCCTGCGCTTGCCGGCGGTGCAAGGGATCATCGAGTCGCTGGTGGGGCCGGACCCGGTCTTCGATCACGACTTCGTCCATCACCTCGCCGCCGGCCACGGCGACGCCCAGCACCTCCACGCAGACGCCGTCGCCGACACGACCGACCCCACCTTCGACATCCAGCTCTTCTACTTCCCCCATGAGGTCGGCCCTGACGGCGGCGGGACGCGGTTCGTGCCGGGGACCCACGTCCGTCGGGCGCCGAGCTCAACGATCGCCGCCTACCACCACGTGCGAGGCGACGAGTTCTTCGCGGGCCCGGCCGGCACGGTCATGGTCTTCCACCATGCGCTCTGGCATGCCGGCCAGCCCAATCCCGGCGACGCGGACCGCTGGATGTACAAGATCCGACTCAACCCGACGCAGCCCCAGGTGAAGCGCTGGAACCTGGATGACTTCGACGCCGTCCACAACGACCCCGCCGACCACGTGTTCGCCAGGTCGCGCAGCGACTCGGTGGCCGCGATCCTTCGCCGGCCGGCCCGCTGGGAGGGCACCGACGATTCTCGGTACGACTTGATGGAACGGGCCCGGCTGTGGCGCTATGTCAGCGGAGACGACACCTTCGACGCCGACTACTACCTGACCCGTCACGAGCAGCGATCGGACCTGGCGACGTGAGCGAGCCGGTGGCCCGCCAGCAGGTCCTGCAGCTGTGGCTGCAGAGCGCCGCGCTCGACACGGGCGTCGCCGCATGGGCGTTCCACGACGGGACCGACGGCCGGGGGCCCGGGCTGCCGGAGGGGTCTCCGCCGTACCGGACCGGGCTCGACGCACTCCGCGACGGCTGGTTCCTGATCGCCGTCCCCGGCCCGACGGCGGTTCCCGAGGTCCCCGGCGAGCTGACCTCCGGGTTCACCTTCGAACGTCGGGTCACGCTCGACTGAGTCAGCCGCCGTCCTCGGCCAGGCGCAGCCCGAATCAGCCGGCGGGAGAAAGTGCCCGGTTTGGGTCTGACCCCACGCGGGCACTTTCTCGTTTCAGAAAGCGCCCGGTTTGGGTCTGACCCCACGCGGGCACTTTCTCGGAGGACCGACTCGGCGCCTCCGGCACAGCCGCGCCACAAGCCCTTGCGAGTGCGGAAGAACACTGTCACACCCCCTCCGTAATGTGCGGGCGAACCGCCCGCACATCGGCCCACGCCCAACGGAGGTGCCCTCGTGGCGCTCATCGACGACCCGCTGCTTCCCCGGAGCGAGCTCGCCCAACCGACACTCGACCCGGAGCTGTTCGACCCCCTCGTCCTGAACGGGGTCGAGGTCGTCACGGACCTCGTTCCCGGCGTGTCGTTCCATCCGGCCGTCGCTCGGTGGTTCGTCGACCGGTTCCCCCAGGGGCCGACCCCGCCGCAGGTCGACGGCTGGCCCCACATCGCCGCCGACCGCCACACCCTGATCGCGGCTCCCACCGGGTCCGGCAAGACGCTCGCCGGATTCCTCATGTGCATCAATCGGCTCTACCTGCAGCACGCGGCCGGCGAGCCCACGAGCGGCACGCGGGTGGTCTACGTGTCTCCGTTGAAGGCGTTGGCGGTCGACATCGCCGAGAACCTGGAGCGGCCGCTGGTCGAGATCGCCGACACGGCGCGCCGGATGGGCCTCGGGGCGCCGGAGCTGACGATCGGTGTGCGCACCGGAGACACGCCGTCGTCGGAGCGACAAGCCCAGATCCGCAAGCCCCGGACCTTCATGGTCACGACGCCGGAGTCGCTCTACCTTCTCGTGACGGCCGCCAAGAGCCGGGACGTCCTGCGGTCGGTCGAGACGCTGATCGTCGACGAGATCCACGCCATGGCCCGCGACAAGCGCGGGTCGCACCTGGCGATCACGATGGAGCGGCTCCACCACGTGTGCCGGCGACCCCCCACGCGGGTCGGCCTCTCTGCGACCCAGCGTCCGGTCGAGACGGTCGCCCGACTCCTCGTCGGCACCAGAACCGGCCGGACCAGCCGAGGCGACGACACCATCCTCTGCGAGATCGTCGACGGCGGGCACCAACGCGCCCTGGACCTGGAGATCGAGCTCCCCGAGATGGAGCTGGAGGCGGTCGCGAGCCACAGCCAGATGGACCAGGTCATCGACCGCATCGCCGCGCTGGTCGGCGACCACAAGACGACACTGGTCTTCGTCAACACCCGCCGCATGGCTGAGCGCCTGGCCCACCAGCTCGGCGAACGGCTCGGCGAGGACGTGGTGGCGGCCCATCACGGATCGCTCAGCAAGGATCGGCGCCACCGCGTCGAACGCCGACTCCGCGCCGGGGAGCTCCAGGCGCTGGTGGCCACGGCGTCGTTGGAGCTCGGCATCGACGTTGGCCCGGTCGAGCTCGTGTGCCAGATCGGCTCACCCCGCAGCATCGCCACGTTCCTGCAGCGGGTCGGCCGGTCCAACCACACCCGTCACGGCACGCCCCGGGGGCGCTTGTACCCGCTCACCCGGGACGAGCTCGTCGAGTGCACGGCGTTGATGGCGGCGGTCCGTGCGGGCCGGCTCGACGCGCTGCTCCCGCCGGTGGCCCCGCTGGACATCCTGGCCCAGCAGATCGTCGCGGAGACCGGGGCCGAGGAGTGGTGCAGCGACGACCTCTACGAGCTGATGCGAACCGCCTCGCCCTATCGGGGCCTCAGCCGGGAGGACTACGACGTCGTCCTCGAGCAGGTCTGTTACGGCATCATGACCGGCCGGGGCCGGCGGGCCGCCTGGGTGCACCACGACTCGATCAACGAGGAGCTCCGGGGCCGCAAGGGTGCCCGCTACGTGGCCCTCACCTCCGGCGGCGCCATCCCGGAGATCTACGACATGCGGGTCGTGGCCGAGCCGGAGGAGACCTTCATCGGCACGGTCACCGAGGACTGGGCGATGGAGTCGGCAGCCGGCGACGTCTTCCTGCTCGGCACCAATGCGTGGCGGATCAGGCGGGTGACCAACGGCGAGGTCCGGGTGACCGACGCCGGCGAGTCGACACCGACGATCCCCGTCTGGACGGGTGAGGCACCGGCCCGCACCGCCGAGCTGTCCGAGGAGGTGTCGCGCATCCGAGCCGAGATCGAGACGTATCTCGAGCGCGACGACCCCGCCGCGGCCACCGCCTGGCTGATCGAGGACGCGGGGATCCCCCGGGACGCCGCGGCCCTGATCGTCACGTACCTGGCAACCGGGCGGGCGGTGCTCGGTGCCATGCCCACGTCGAGCACTCTGGTGATGGAGCGCTTCTTCGACGATGCGGACGGGATGCAACTGGTGATCCACTCCCCGCTCGGCGGTCGGATCAACCGGGCGATGGGGTACTCGTTGCGCAAGAAGTTCTGCGTCGGCTTCAACTTCGAGCTCCAGGCCGCGGCATCCGACGACGCCGTGGTCATCTCCCTCGGCCCGCATCACTCGTTTCCCCTCACCGACGTCCAGCGCTGGCTGACCCCGCAGAACATCCGCGAGACCCTGACTCAGGCCGTGCTCGACCAGCCCGCATTCCAGTCCCGCTGGCGATGGAATCTCAACCGGGCGCTGGTGGTGCTTCGGATGCGCAACGGCAAGCGCAACCCACCGCCGATCCAGCGCATGGAGAGCGACGACCTGATGGCGGCGCTGTTCCCCGATGCCGCGGCCTGCCAGGAGAACGTCAGCGGGCCCGCCGAGATCCCCGACCATCCGCTCGTCCGCCAGACCATCCACGACACCCTCACCGAGGGCATGGACGTCGACGGTCTGATCGAGTTGTGGGAGCGCCTCGGTGAAGGCGCGGTGCGGTTCCATCACGTCGACACGACCGAGCCTTCGGCGTTGGCGCACGAGATCCTGACCGCACGGCCGTACGCGTTCCTCGATGACGACGAGTTGCCCGACCGACGCACGCACAACGTGCGACTGCGTCGGGGCCTGCCGGTCGAGCCTTCGGAGTTGGGCAAGCTGCGCCCTGAAGCCATCGCGCAGGTGCAGGCCGAGCTCACCCCGAAGCCCTCGACGCCCGACGAACTCCACGACCTCCTGCGTGACGTGGTGGTGCTTCGGGCGCGCGACGAGTGGCGGCACCTCTTCTCCGACCTCGCCGGGCGGGGTCGCGCCCAGCGGGTCGAGGCCACCGAGTCACTGCCGGAACGCTGGTATGCCACCGAGTCCTCCGACGACGTGGACGTGCTCCTCACCGGTGTGCCGTCAGAGGACACGTTCCCCGAGAAGGTCGCGGCCACCGCGTTGCGCGGCCACCTGGAGCTGATGTCGCCGGCCACCGCCGATCGCCTCGGCGCAGAACTCGGCATCCCGGCGACCCAGATCACGGTCGGTCTGCTCACGCTCGAGTCCGAGGGCTCGGTGCTGCAGGGCCGCTTCACCGAGGCCGCCCGGCGCGGGCTTCCCGTCGGCGACCCCGTCAACAGTTCCTCGGGTACGGCGGCCAACCCCGGGGCTGCGGACACGACGCAGATCGAGTGGTGCAGCCGGCGTCTGCTGACGCGCATGCACGCGCTGTCGCGGTCACAACGACGGAAGTCTGTGGAGGCGGTGTCGCCTGCCGACTTCGTCCGGTTCCTGACCAGGTGGCAACACGTGGCACCGGGCACGAGGGTCACGGGTCCGGCCGGCCTGGGCCGTGTGCTCGAGCAGCTGCAGGGCTGGGAAGCCGCCGTGGCGTCGTGGGAGCCGGACCTGCTGGGCGCCCGCCTCCGGGACTACCAGCCGGGCTGGCTCGACCGGATGTGTCACGACGGCGAGCTCCAATGGCTCCGTCTGTCGCCGCGGGCGATGGAGGACCCCGACGCCAAGGGTGGTGGTCCGTCGAAGGCCACCCCGGTGAGTCTCGTCTTCCGGCAGGATCTCGGCTGGCTGCTGGCCGCGTTCCGGGGCGACACCGAGGCGCCCCGCCCATCGGCTGGAGCCGTCGCCGAGATCGTCGAGGTGCTCGGCTCCACTGGCGCCCGGTTCCTGTCCGAGCTCGCCACCGACACCGGTCGGCTCGCATCCGACATCGAGTCCGCGCTCTGGGACGGGGTGGCACGCGGTCTCCTGACCGCTGACGGGTTCGAGGCCATCCGAGCGCTCACCACGAGCGGGTCGAAACGCCCTGACCGTCGCGAACGAGCGCTTTCGAAGCTGCGGCGTGGTGGTGTCAGGGCTGCGCACGCCGCCGGCCGCTGGTCGGTCGTCCCACCGGCGCCCGAGGTCGAGGAGCCCGACGAACTGGTCGAGGCGCTGGCCGATCAGCTGCTGCAGCGCTGGGGTGTGGTCTTCTACGACCTCGTCGCGCACGAGGGAACGGCCATCCCGTGGCGAGACCTGCAGTGGGCGCTGCGACGGCTCGAGGACCGGGGCCTGGTGAAGGGTGGCAGGTTCGTCAGCGGGTTCAGCGGCGAGCAGTTCGCGTTGCCCGAGGCGGTCGAGGGGTTGAAGAAGATCCGCAAGCAACCCCCGTCGGAACGCACCGTCACGGTGTGCGGGACCGACCCGCTCAATCTGACCGGCGTGATCCTCGCCGGCGATCGGATCCCCGCCCGCCGAACGGAGACGGTCGAGCTGCCGTTGTGATCAACGCAGGTCGGTCAGCGCGGCGATGAAGGCGTCGATCTCGTCCTCGGTGTTGTAGTAGTGCACCGATGCCCGGACCGCGGTGGTGATGCCTCGAGCGCCCAGGTCTGGCATCGCGGAGCGGGCCTGCGCCACCGAGGTGTGGATCCGCCGGCGCCGGAGTTCGGTCACGAGCGTCCGGGCGTCGGTGCCGGGGACGGAGAACACGACGATGCCGCACCGATCCCGGCCCTGGTCGTGCACGTCGGCCCCGATCTCCTCGAGCCGCCTCCGCAGGGTCTCGCCCAGCGTCGTACTGCGTTCGGCGATCGCATCGAGCCCCAGGTCGAGGGCGTAGCGGACCGCCACACCCAAGCCGACGCGAGCCGCCACGGGCGACTCGAAGAGCTCGTAGCGCTCGGCGCCCGGATGCAGCTCGTACTCGCCGTCGGCGATCCAGTCCGCGGAGTGGCTGTCGATGAACGTCGGGTCATCGAGGTCGTCGAGCAGCGCTCCACGCACGTAGAGCGCTCCCGTGCCGCGAGGGCCACGGAGGAACTTCCGGCCGGTGAGCGCGAGGAAGTCGCACTGGAGTTCGTCCACGTTCAACGGACGCTGGCCGGCGGACTGACACGCATCGAGCAGGTACCACGCGCCCTGTGCCTTGGCGATGGCGCCCACCGCCGCCGCCGGGTTGACGAGGCCTCCGCTGGTCGGGATGTGGGTGAGGGTCACCAGCCGCACCCGGTCGTCCATCATGGCCTCGAGCGCGTCCAGATCGACCTGACCGGTGTCGTCGTCGGGCACGAGATCGACCTCCACGCCCGCGGCGCGTGCCTGGATCAGCGCGAAGGCGTTGGCGTTGTACTCGGCTCGACACGACAGGACCCGATCGCCGGCTCGCAGCGGCAGCGACTGGAAGGCCCGCCACCACGCCTCCGACGCACCGGTCGTCTTCGATGATCCGAAGCAGCTCGCCGGTTTCTCGCGAGAGCACGCCCACCTGAAGCCCGAGGAACATCGAGAACGACGTCGGATCGATCTGCTGGACCGGAATGAAGAGCTCGTCACCCCGCACCGTGCCGCTCTCGATCCACGCTTCGAACGGTTCCTGCTTGAGGTCGGATAGATCGGTGCTGCCCTCTATCTCCATCGTTCGCCGGTTCCAGATCACCCCGACGCCGGCGAACGCGTCGATGAACAGCGCGCGGTCGTCGGCGAGCGGCGCAGTCCAGTTGGGCAGGAAGGTGAGCTCCGTGAGCGCGAACGACAGCACCGGCGAATCGTCGACGAGCAAGCCGTCCTCGAGCCGAGTCCGCACAACCGTCATCGCCTCGAAGTCGCCGAGGTACGCCACGCCATCGAGGACGTAGAGTCGGCCGTTGCCCGAGATTTCCCGCGCTCGGGTGTCGTCGAGCTGCTCGAACCCGCCGAACGGTGGACTGGTGTAGATGACGGCGGTTCGTCCGTCGGGTCCCTCGACGAGGCGTTGCACGACCCACGCGTCCGATGCGGCGTCGCCCACCGTGCCTTCCGGCGGCGGCTCGATGCAGCCCGCGACTAGAGCTGCGAGCAGGATTGGGTGCGAGTATCGCGACATTCGATCAGCCCGTACGGCGCGTCAGCGGTCCCGCGCCC
>JBCCFK010000128.1:0-11640 GCA_039029775.1 Actinomycetota bacterium
ACCGATGCAGCCCGGCCTCGTCGGGTCCGACGTCGTGGGTGAGATCGCGGCTGATCATGTACTGCTTCTCCATGCGCAACGAATCCAGCGCATGGTTGCCGACGTTGGCGACGCCGAGATCCTGGCCGGCCTCCCAGAGGGCGTCGTAGACCGTGCCGAGGTGGGCGGTGGGCACGTGGAGCTCCCACCCCAGCTCGCCGACGAAGCCGACTCGCAGCGCTCGGACGTCGACGCCGGCGACGGCGATCTCCTGAGCGCGCAGCCAGCGGAACGACTCGTTGGACAGATCGGCGTCGGTGCATCGGCTGAGCAGGTCTCGGGAACTCGGCCCCGCGATGGCGAGCACGCCGAAGTCGAGCGACCGCACACGCAGCTCGGCATCGGCGCCCTCGGGCCAATGGAGCTCCATGTACTCCCGGTCCTTCTCCTCGCCGACCGCCGCGGAGACCAGGTAGAAGCGATCCTCGGCCAGTCGGGTGATGGTGGTCTCGCCTTCGATCCGGCCGGTGGGGGTGAGGAAGTAGCTCAGCCCGATCCGGCCGACGCGGGGGACCGTGTTCGTCGTCAGGTGGTCGATGACCGCTGCCGCATCCGGGCCCACGATGTCGAACTTGGCGAATGCCGTCGAGTCGAGGATGCCGACCCGCTCACGGACGGCCTTGCACTCCTCGGCCACGACCGGGAACCAGTCGGTGTGGCGGAACGCCACCACGTCCTCCTGCGGCAAGCCGCCGACGGTGGGGTACCACTTGGGTCGCTCCCACCCGTACACCTGGGTGAAGACCGCACCCTGCCGCGCGAAGCGCTCGTGCAGTGGGTTGGTGCGGTACGGCCGCAACTCGGGATGTTCGAGGCCGGGCACGGGCGTCTGGTGGCGGTACTCGTAGTCCTCGGTGCCCTTGATGCGGCCGTAGCGCATGGCGTCGTCGTCGGGGACGAACCCGAACCGACGGGCGTCGTAGCCGCGGAGGCTGACGTCGGTCTCGCCGTGCACCATCCAGCGGGCGAGCTCACGGCCGAGACCGGGGCCGTCGGCGATGCCGACCTGGACGCCGACCATCTGCCAGAAGTTGGGGATGCCCGACGGGCCCAGCAGCGGCTCGCCGTCGGGTGTGTGGCCGATCGCGCCGCGGATGACCTGCTTGATGCCGAGCGGTTCGAGAATCGGGACCCGCTCGAAGGCCCGCTCGAGCCAGAAGCCGATGCGGTCGTAGTCGGCGGGGAACAGCGGGTTCTCGAGCGACCAGTCCGGGCCCTCGTGCCACGCGGCCTCCGCGTCGGACTGCTCGTAGATGCCGATCAGGCCGGACTCCTGCTCCTGGCGGACGTAGCCGGAGAGGTAGTCGTCACGGACCACCGGGAGCTCGTGGTCGAGGTCCGCGAACTCGGGGACCGGCTCGGTCACGAGGTAGCTGTGGAGCGCGTTGGCCATCGGCACCGAAAGCCCGACCATCTGTGCGACCTGGTGGGCGTAGCAGCCGGCGGCGTTGACGACGTGTTCGGCGTGGACCGTGCCCTTCTCGGTCACCACCTCGAAGCTGCCGTCGGACCGGCGGTTGATCTCGACCACCCGGTTGCGGCGGGAGACCTGCGCGCCCTTCTGGCGGGCCACGGTGATCATGGCGTTGGTCGCGCCCGTGGGGTCGACGTGGCCGTCGTTCGGTGTCCACACGGCGCCGACGATCTGGTCGACCTCGTAGAACGGGTGTTTCTCGGCGATGAAGCCCTTGTCGACCCACTCCATCTCGTTGCCGACGTACTCGGCGACACCCAGCTGGCCTCGCAGCCAGTCGACCTCGACCGGCTGGTAGGCCACCCGGAAGCTGCCGCTGCGGTGCCAGGAGGTGTACACGCCGCTCTCGGCCTCGAGCGCGGGGTACAGCTCGCACGCGTACTTGCGGAACGAGCCGAGCGTGTAGCTCGACACCGAGTGCGTGACCTGGCCGGCGGCGTGCCACGTCGACCCGGACGTCAGCTCGGCCTTCTCGACGAGGAGGGTGTCGGTCCAGCCTTCGTGGGCGAGGTGATAGAGGAGGCTGGCGCCACAGATGCCGCCACCGACGACGACGACCCTGGCGCGTTCAGGAAGCTCTGCAGGCATTGGGACGAATGTACCACTGATGCCTGGATGTGGTACAAGTGTATCTGTGACGGTCGTGCCGCCGAGCCCCGTGACCGGGGTCCCGATCCTGACGCCGCCTGCCATCGACGTGCAGGCGTTGCGCAGCCATCGGCTCGGGCGTGTGCTGGCCCAGATGGAAGCGGCCGATGTCGATCTGGTGATCCTGACCAGCCCGGCGAGTCTGCGGTACACGGTCGACTGGCGGGAGTACCCGCTGTACCAGTCCCGGATCCAGGTCTATGACCTCTTCGTCCGGCGCGACGGCACGACGACCCTGTTCGGGGGCTATAGCGAGGCGCACCCCGTCATCGACGAGTTCCGGCCCGGCCACGCGCTGAACGTCTTCGACGGCGGCCTCGACCTTGTGGACCGAGCCCGGTCGTTCGCCGCCGATGTCCTCGCCGCCATCGACACCGGTGGGCGCGTGGCCTCCGAGCAGATCAATCCCAGCGCCACCCAGGCCATGGTCGATGCCGGACTGACCGTGGTCGACGCAGAGCCACTGCTCGACGAGGCCCGCTGGGTGAAGTCGGCCGACGAGATCGTCTGCCTGCGCCACTCGGTGGCGGTCGCACAGGCCGGCATGGACCTCATGCGCCAGGCCCTCGTCCCGGGGGTCACCGAGAACGAGCTCTACGCGATCCTCCACCAGGTCAACATCGCCAACGACGGCGACTGGATCGACGGCCGCATGCTGTGCAGTGGCCCTCGCACCAATCCGTGGTACCAGCCGGCCAGCGATCGGGCGGTCGAGCCCGGGGACCTGCTGGCCTTCGACACCGACATGGTCGGCCCGTTCGGCTACTCGGCCGACATCTCGCGGACCTGGCTGCTCGGCGACGATCCGACCGAGGACCAGCGAGACGTCTATCGGCGGGCCCACGACGAGATCACCCACAACGCTCAGCTGCTCGAGCCGGGGCGGAGCTTCCGTGAGATCGCGGACAAGTCCTTCCGCCAGCCCGACGAGTTCGTCGCCCACCGCTACACCTGCCTGGCGCACGGGCTCGGCATGACCGACGAGTACCCCAAGATCGCCTACCCCCACGACTGGGCCGACTGGGGATACGACGGCGAGCTGGTGGCCGACACCGTGCTCACCGTCGAGAGCTTCGTCGGCTCCGAGCGCGGCGGCCCCGGGGTCAAGCTCGAAGACATGTACCTGGAGACCGAAGCCGGTCCGGAGCGCCTGTCCACGAATCCGATCGAGGAGGTGCTGCTCCGATGACCGCCGCCGAGGTGGACCAGCCGGCGCCCGACCCCACGCCGATCCTGCAGACGCTCACCGCCGGCCTGCAGGACATGTCGCCGCAGGTTCGTCAGGCCGCGGTCTACGTCCTGGACAACCCCGGCGAGATCGCCGTCACATCCATGCGCGGCATCGCCGAGGCCGCCGATGTCAAACCCAACACCCTCGTGCGTATGGCCCGGGCGGTCGGATTCGACGGCTACGAGGACTTTCGCGAGCCGTTCCGCCAGCAGGCCGCCGACGGGAGCCCCTCGTTCCCGGACCGTGCTCGCTTCCTCCAGTCCATCAACGAGGGCGGTCGGCACGGCGCCCTCATGGCCGACATGGCTGCGTCGTCACTCGGCAACGTCGAGGCGTTGTTCGCCGAGCTCGACGTCGACGAGCTCCGCCAGGCCGCCGACCTGGTCGCCGGGGCCCGTCGCACCAACGTGTTGGGTGTGGGCACCGCCCGACCGCTGGCCGAGAACTTCGCCTATGTGGCATCGATGGCGATCGACTCGGTGATCGCCATCCCCACCATCGGTCTCGCCATCGACGACGTGGCCCGCATGGGCCGCGACGACGTGCTGGTGGCGATGACCTTCAGCCCGTACCGATCCGAGATCGTCGATGCGGTCACGGTCGCCGCGGCGGGCGGCATCCCGATCATCGCCGTCACCGACAGCTGGGCCGCGCCGATCGTCGCCCCGTCGACACACGCGTTCGTGGTGCCCAACGACTCACCGCTGCCGTTCTCTTCCAACGTCGCCGCCGTCGCCCTGCTCGAATCCCTGCTCGCGTTCGTGGTGGCCGACGCCGCGACCGACGTCGTGGGCGCCATCGACACCTTCCACCAGACCCGGCGAGACGCCGGGATCTACACAGACTGAGGTCCCGACCATGGACACCATCAACCTCCGCGACGTTCCCTATCGACATGCCCACCCCGGTCTCGTGAGCCCGGAGTACTACGTGCCCGGTCTGCCCACCGACTACGTGGCGGAGCGATACGGCATCTCGCCCGACCAGATCTCGAAGCTGGGCAGCGCCGAGAACCCCTTCGGCGCGTCGCCGAAGGCGAAGGCCGCGGTCGCCGAGGCCTTGGACCGGCTGCACCTGTATCCGTCCTGGACCGCCGAGCCTCTCCGGGAGAAGATCGCGGAGACCTACGGCTACCAGCCGGACCAGGTCGTCTGTGGCGCAGGCGAGACCGAGATCATCAGCCTGATCATCCGGGCCTTCTGCTCGCCTGGCGGCAGGATCCTGATGCCGGGGCCGTGCTTTCCGATCTACCACCTCTTCGCCGAAGCCGAGGGCCGCATCCCCGAGCTGGCGTTCGAGGCCACCGACCGCACGTCGATGGCCATGGACATCGATGCCTACATCGACCACATCCGGCCCGAGCACGAGATCGTGTTCATCACCAACCCGCACAGCCCGTCGGGCACGTGGATGTCGGAGGCCGACGTGCGACGCATCGTGGAGGCGGCACCCCACGCCCTCGTCGTCCTCGACGAGGCCTACGTCCACTACTCCGAGACCCCGGGTTACATCCACCTCGCCGCCGACTATCCGCACCTCGCCGTCCTGCGCACGTTCTCGAAGGCCTTCGGCCTCGCCGGGCTGCGGATCGGTTTCGGCGTGGCCCACCGCCCGATCATCGACGCCCTCCTGGCCATCAAGACCACGTGGAACATGGGGCAACTGCAGATCATCGGCGCCGTCGCCGCGCTTGACGACGACGACCACATCGAGCACACGGTCACGAACGTCGTCGCCGGCCGAGCACACGCCCAGCAGCGGTTCGAGGAGCTCGAGCGGTTCCGCATGGTCCCCGGCAGTCGGTCGAACTTCTTCCTGATCGAGATCCTCGATCCCGACACCGACTCCACGAAGGTCTTCGACGGTCTGCTGGAGCGCGGCGTGATCGTCAAGGACGGATCTGTCTCGTTCCGGGGCTTGGAGAGACGGTTCATGCGCGCCGACGCCAACCTCGAGCCTCACATGAACCGACTCGTGGAAGCGCTCGCAGATCTGCCATGAGCGCGCGCGAGCATCGCCGCGGCCTGGAGGCCCGCTACTACACCGACCCCGAGGTGTTCCGGCGCGAGCTCGATCTGATCTTCGGGCACACCTGGGTGATGGTCGGCCACGTCTCCCAGGTCGCCGCTCCCGGCGATCTGATCACCGCCCAGGTCGGTGACGAGAACGTCGTGATCGCCAACGACGGGGGCGAGATCGGCGGCTTCTACAACGTGTGTCAGCACCGGGGCCACGAGCTCGTTCCGCACGCCGAGGTGCGCGGCGCCAAATCGATCACCTGTCCGTACCACGCCTGGAGCTACGACCTCGGCGGCCGCCTCGTCCACGCTCGCGGTGAACAGGTGGGGGAGCTGTGCGTCCCGCGGATCCGGGTCGACGACATGGGCGGCTTCCTGTTCGCGAACCTCGATCCCGACGCGCCCTCCCTCGAGGACACCGTCCCTGGAATCGAGGCCGAGCTGCTCGCGATCGCTCCCGATGCCGGCGAACGGGTCTTGTCGTCGCGCCGCACGCACCTCATCGACGCGAACTGGAAGATCGCCGTCGAGAACTACAACGAGTGCTACCACTGCCCCAACGTCCACAAGGCCTTCACCGCCGGGGTCGTCTCACCGGGTTCGTACCGCATCACCCCCAAGGGCAACTGCATCCACCACACCGCCGAGGGTCCCGACGAGGCCAAGTCGGGCTACACGCGCCACGGCGACGGCAACGACTACGGCTCGTTCTTCACGTGGCCGGTCTCGTCGATCCAGTGCTACCCGGGCCGGGTCCTCAACACGTTCCGCTGGGTGCCGCTGTCGGTCGACCGCACCCTGTTGATCCGCGAGTGGTGGTTCGACAGAGAGGATCCCACCAAGGAGCAGCAGGAGGTCATCGAGCTCGACTGGACCACCACCGTCGCCGAGGACTTCGACCTGATGGACTCGGTCCAACGCGGCGTGTCGAGCCGTGGGTACCGGCCGGGGCCGCTCATCGAGAGTGCCGACGGCGTGGCCACCGTGCACACCGAGGACACGGTCCCGCACCTGCATTCGCTGCTGCGGTCGGCGCTCGGGGAAGCGTGAGCCGGACCCGGGAGCTGGCGGGGTTCCTCGCCGGCCTGTCCGGCCGCGTCGAGGACCGCCTCCTCGAGGTGGCGACCGACGCCGTCCTCGACACCGTCGGGGCCATGGTCTACGGCGCCGACCAGCCCTGGACGAAGGCGGCTCACTCCCATGCGCTGACGACCGGCGGTGAGGGCCCGTCGACGGTGATCGGCGCTGGTCGATCGACCAGCCCGGCGATGGCCGCGTTCGCCAACGGATGTGCGGGTCACGCCTTCGAACTCGACGACGTGCACGAGGAGGCGATCTCCCACCCCGGTGCCGTCGTGGTCCCCGCAGCTCTGGCGCTGGCCGAGCGGCACGAGGCGTCGGGACGCGAGTTCCTCGAGGCCGTGCTGATCGGGTACGAGGCGATGGGGCGCGCCGGCATCGCCGTCGGGCCCGCGTCGCACATGCTCGGCGGCTTTCACCCCACGTCGATGTCGGGCGTCTTCGGCAGCGCCGCCGCCGCAGGTCGGCTGCTCGGGTTCGACGAGGACCGGTTGACCCACGCGTTCGGCGTCGCCGTTTCACTGGCGTCGGGCACGATGGAGTTCGCCGCTTCCGGCGGCATGGCCAAGCGCATGCACGCGGGGCGGGCGGCCGAGGGCGGTCTGCTGGCGGCGGCGCTGGTCGCCAATGGCTTCCATGGCGCCGGCGACGGACTCGCGGGCACCTACGGGTTCGCCAGCGTGTTCACCGACGCGCCGCAGGTGCATCTGCTCACCGAGGGTCTCGGGGAGCGGTGGATGAGCGACGAGCTGACCATCAAGCCCTACGCGGCATGCAGCGACATCCATCCGATGATCCAGGCCGCAGCGGAGCTGCGCGCGGAGCACGGGTTCGTCGCCGAGGACGTGGTCCGGATCCGCGCCGAGGGTCCGACCAAGGCGGCGACGCAGAACAGCCTGGACGGCACCGTGTCGGTCATGGCTGCGCAGTACTCCGCCGAGTTCAACATCGCGGCCGCCATCCTCGCCGACCCCCGCGACCCCGAGACCTACACGCCGAGCCGGATCGCGGACCCCGAGTTGGCGGCACTCCAGGCCAGGGTGGTCAGCGTCGACTCCGCCCCCGAGTTCGACGAGACCTATGCGTGGAAGATGGGTGGCCGGGTCCGTATCGAGCTGACCGACGGCCGCGTCCTGGAACGCACGGTGCGCGGCCAGAAGGGCTCGATGCACTCACCGCTGACCGCCGACGAGCTCGGCGAGAAGTTCGCCAAGCTCGTCACCGGCCGGGTTGCAGACGTCGACGCGTTGACCACGGCCGTCCGGTCCCTGGCGCGCGGCGGGTCGGTGTCTGCGCTCAGCGCCGCCCTGTAGCGGCGAACGACCGCTGTGGGATGATCCGGGCATGACGATCCGGATCCCTTCGCGTGCGCTGGTGGTGCTGGCGGGCCCGTCGGGGTCGGGGAAGTCCACCTGGGCGGGTCGATGGTTTCGACCGAACCAGGTGGTCGCCAGCGACGACCTCCGCGCGGTCGTCGGAGAACACGAGGCCGATCTCAGGGCCGGCGGCGACGCCTTCGACGTCCTCGACCTGATCGTCGAGCGGCGCCTGAAGCGGGGCCTCCTGACGGTCGTCGACACGCTCGGTATGGACACCGACCGCCTCGAGCGATGGCTGGCGCTGGCCGAGCAGGCCAAGCGGCCCGCGCATCTCATCCTCTGGGACACCGACGACAAGACCTGCCGCAGTCGGAACCGCGCGCGTGCCCAACCGGTGCCGTCGAAGGTCCTGACGGCGCAGCTGGCCAAGTGGGCCGACGTGCGCGACCAACTCGGTGACGGATTCGATGCCGTGCACACCGTCGACGACGTGGCCGTCGTGCCGGAGCTGTTTGCCCGCGCGGGGGAGTCCGCGGCGTCGCAGGCCGATGACCCGGTCGCGCTGCGATTCGGCCTCCAGGTCTCGGCCTTCGACTGGGGCGACAATGCCGACATTGCGGCCCGGCTGGGCGACATCGCCGCTGAGGCCGAGGAGGCCGGCTTCTCCAGTCTGTGGGTGATGGACCACTTCATCCAGATCCCGCAGGTCGGGCGCGAGTGGGAGCCGATGCTGGAGAGTCACACCACGCTCGGCTATCTCGCGGCGCGGACGTCCACGCTGCGACTGGGGACCCTGGTCACGGGCATCACCTACCGGAACGTCGCCCACCTCGCCAAGATCGTGGCCACACTCGACGTTCTCTCCGAGGGACGCGCGGCGTGCGGGATCGGGGCCGCATGGTTCGAACGCGAACACATCGCGTACTGCTACGCGTTCCCTGGCCTCGACGAACGCTACGAGCTCCTCGAGGACGCGCTCGAGCTGTTGCCGTTGATGTGGGGGAGCGGGACGCCGTCATACGATGGCCGTCGCATCTCCACGCCGGAGGCGATCTGCTACCCGCGGCCGCTCCAGGAGCGCATCCCGATCCTCGTCGGCGGTTCGGGCGAAGCGCGCACGCTCCGTCTCGTCGCCCGTCATGCCGATGCGTGCAACCTCTTCGGCGATCCCGCGACGGTCCGCCGGAAGGTCGAGATCCTGCACGCGCATTGCGACGCGGAGGACCGAGACCCGGAAGCGGTGACCGTGACGCATCTGTCGACTGCGTTGACGGCACCGACGCGCGCTGAACTCGACGTCAAGGTGGAGCGCCTCGGCGCGGGCCGCGCGTCGCCCGAGGACGTGGCTCGTGCGACCAACGCCGGATCCACCGAGGACCAGATCGGCCGCTATCGCGACCTGGCCGACGCCGGCGTGCAGGAGGCCGTCGTCAGCCTCGCCGACGTCGGCGAGCCTGGCTCGGTCCTCGACTTCGCGCCGGTGATCGAGACGTTCGCCCGCTGACCCCCGCGTTCAGAGGGGTGTCTGGTCTTCGGCGAAGACGTACTGGCCGACGGAGATCGGCCACGACGGTTCCTGCAGCCTGAGATGCACGGTGGCTCCGCCGGGATCCTGAGCGCTATGCCGGGTCGATGACGTGCTTGCGGCGATGCTCGAAGACCAATGCGGTGCGCTCGTCGACCACGGCGTGATGATCCGAGATCTCGCGGAGGACAGCACGGCGGAGCGAGTCGGTGTCGGGGACGGCGACGTGGACGAGTGCATCCTCGGCGCCACTGATCAGGTGCACCGCCAGCACCTCCGGCATGGCCCACACATGGTCGATGAAGGACTGCACCACGTCGTCGGTCTTGGGGCGGAGGCGCACGAAGACCATCGCCTCGACCGCGCGACCCAGGTGCCGGAGGTCGACCTCGGCGTGATAGCCGGTGATGGCCCCGCGATCCTCGAGGTCGCGGACGCGCTGGAGGGTGGTCGACGGGGCCAGCCCGACGGAGTCGGCCAATGACCGATTGGTGCGCCGACCGTCGGCCTGCAGCCCTCTGATCAGCGCGGCATCGGTGTCATTGATTCGCTCGATCATCGCTTTTTCATTCCCGTGTCGAAGATCAGTTGTCGAAACAGCACTTCTTCCGAATGTTGTTCGGTCTTGTGGATCAAGCGTCGCACACTTGAGATACTCGATTCCAGCGCGGATCTCACGGATCGGAGACCCGATGACCGCAACGGACTCGTATCAGCTCACGGACCGTTTCCTCGAGGACGGCGGAACGGTCTTCCTGACCGGAATCCAGGCCCTCGCACGGCTGCCCCTCGAACAGCTCCGCGCCGACCGGCGGGAAGGTTGGAACACGGCGGCGTTCGTCTCCGGCTATCCGGGGTCGCCGCTGGGCGGCTACGGCGACGCGGTGAGCGCCGCCGCGAAGCTCGCTCCGGAGATGCCGGTCATCAGCCAGCCCGGGCTCAACGAGGAGCTCGCCGCCAGTGCGGTGATGGGCTCACAGCTCGCCGTCCTGCAACCCGACTGTCGTTTCGAGGGCGTCGTCGGTATCTGGTACGGGAAGGCGCCGGGGGTCGAGCGAGCCGCCGACGCGCTGCGTCACGCCGTGTTCGCCGGAACCTCGACGCGTGGCGGCGCCCTGGCCATCGTCGGCGACGATCCGGCGGCGAAGAGCTCGACGGTGCCGTCGTCGTCGGCCGGGATCCTCTCGGACATGCACATGCCCTTGCTCTATCCGGGAGACCCGGGGGAAGCGCTCGACCTGGGTCGCCACGCCATTGCACTGTCGCGGACGACCGGGCTCTGGGTCGCGATCAAGATCGTGGCCGACGTGGCTGACGCCACCGCCACTGTCGACCTCGACATCGACCGTGTCCAGCCGGTCATCCCGACCATCGACGGCGAGCGCTATCGGCACATGCCCGACGGTCGCCTCCTCACCCCCCACACCCTCGAGCTCGAGCAGGAGATCGTCCAGACCCGGTACGAGCTGGCGCGCGACTACGCCGCGTCGAACCGGCTGAACCACGTCACCGTGGATCCATCGGATGCGTGGATCGGGCTGGTGGCGTCGGGAATCACCTACCGCGAAGTGCGGGAGGCGCTCGGCCGACTCGGACTCCGGACCGAGGACCAGATCGCCGGCGTCGGCATCCGCCTCCTCAAGATGGGCATGCCGCTGCCGTTCAATCCGGCGACGATCGTCGACTTCGCCCGCGGCCTCAAAGAGGTCTTCGTCATCGAAGAGAAGCACGCCAACATGGAGTCGCTGATCAAGGACGCGCTCTACGCGCTCGCCGATCGACCGCTCGTCGTGGGCAAGCGCGACCACCACGGTGAAGAGCTGTTGCCGGGTTGGGGGTCCCTCGACGCCGACAAGATCATTCCCCACCTGCGCGCGCGCCTCGAGCGTCGGATCGATCCCTCCCGGCTGGTCCCGGCCCCGCACGCCCGTGAGAAGAAGCTCCTGCCCCTCACGGTGGAGCGCACGCCGTTCTACTGCTCGGGCTGCCCCCACAACCGCAGCACGCAGGCGCCCCAGGGCGCACTCATCGGCGCCGGGATCGGATGCCACACCATGGCGCTGCTGATGGACGAGGAGCGCGTCGGCGACATCGCCTCGGTGACCGCCATGGGCGGGGAGGGCATGCCGTGGGTGGGCATGTCGCAGTTCGTCGAGCGCGAACACTTCATACAGAACCTCGGCGACGGCACGTTCTTTCCTGCTGCGTGAATTTCTGAGAAGAAGTCAGCCTTTTCCTCTGCCGAAGGCTCAGATATTTCTGGCACCTTGCGGTTGTCAACAGGGCTCGGTGGTCCTGACTCACTG
>JBCCFK010000129.1:0-11617 GCA_039029775.1 Actinomycetota bacterium
CCTCGCCCGGCTGATCGTCAACGTTCCGGCGGGCATGATCGCGGACCGGTTCGGGCGTCGGGTGCTACTCGTCGGCGGGCCACTCGTCACGTCGGTCGGCATGATCGGCTCGGGCCTCGCCGGGGGTATCTGGGAACTCCTGATCTGGCGATTCATCGCGGGCGCCGGGTCCGCGTTCTACATGTCCGGGGCGATGATCTACCTGATCGACATCGCTCCCCCGGAGCAGCGTGCCCGCTACGTCGCCACCAACCAGTGGGCGTTGAGCGCCGGGGTGGCGATCGGGCCCGGCGTCGGTGGTCTCATCGCGGATTCGTACGGACTCGACGTGCCCTTCCACGTCGTGGGAGTCGCGGCGATCTTCACCGCCGTCTACGCGGCGTTCCGGCTCCCCGAGACACGGGGGCTCGCGAGCGAGGACGAGACCGCCGACTCGGACGCCGCGCCAATCAGCCCCATGTCGTTCCTCCTCGGCCGGCAGTTCCTGCTGATCGCGCTCGTCAGCGCCACGATCTTCATGACCAGAGCAGGGACGAGAGCGACCCTCATGCCGTTGCACGCCGAGGATGCGCTGGGATGGGGCCCCGCCGAGATCGGCGTGGTGTTCACGGCGACAGGCGTCATGACCCTGTTCACCCTGATGCCGGCGGCGTGGGCGACCGACGCCGTCGGTCGGCGCAACGTGATCCTGTTCTCGGGCGTGGTCGCCGGCATCGGTGCGCTCGTGGTCGCGCAGACGTCGAGCGTCATGGGCTTCGTCATCGGCAACGTCGTGCTCAGCCTGGGCACCGGCACGGCTGGGCCGGCTCCGGCGGCCTACGTGGCCGACATCGCCCCCGCTCACATGCGCGGCCTGGCCGTGGCGATGTACCGGTCCGCCGGCGACGTCGGGTTCCTCGCCGCGCCCCCGTTGCTCGGCCTCCTCAGCGAGGCGACCTCCCTGTCGACGGCGCTCAACGTCAGTGGAGTCATCGTCGGCGCGTCCGCCATCTTCTTCCTGGTCGCCTCCGCCGGAGACCCCGCGGCCGGCCGACAGCGCTAGCGCCGCTCGATCACCAGGGTGTCGCGCACGAACTCGTGCAGCTCGAGCGCCGGCGCCAGGAGCTCCTCTGACTCCGCCTCAGCCGTCAGGATGAACACGCCCTCGTCGGTCTCGGTGGCCCACAGCTCGACATAGTCCTGCGTGAACCAGCCCGCGAGGTTCCGATCGACGTCGTCGGGTGTGTCGACGTGTCGGAACACCAGCTCGTTCGGCCGGACGCCGAACATCTGCACGCGAGCCGCGCGCTGCCCGAGCAGCTCGGCATCGGCCAGCCGGACGGCGCCGGCGACCCGCTCCACCAGATGATCGGCGAGCTGATCGGCCGTCTCGAACGGGACCCCCTCGGGCGACTCGACGGCCATGGCGATCTCGACGTTCGGTGGGAACAGTTGGAAGTCCAGGTCCTCCAACAGGAGCCACGACCAGTTCCGCCGCATGTCGGCGCGCAGGTCCTGGGGCACCTCGAACGCGAAGCCGGGGCCCACCGGGAACCAGAGCGGACCCGCCGGGACCGAGCTGCCGACCCCGTCCTCCCATGGGCGCTCGGAGAACACCGGCTCGACCACCGGCCCGAACTCGATGCTGGCCATCAAGTCCTCGGTGATGGCCAGGAACTCGCCCCAGCCCTCGTCCGCCCTGACGACCGACAGCGCGGTGAGCGGGCTGCCCTCCCCCTGGGGGATGACGTAGAACGCGAAGAGCTCGTCGGACTGCAGGTCCTGGGGACCGGCGTCCCAGAGCATCGACAACGGGGTGCACTGCACCCCTGGTCGACACGGCCACCCGATCTCGGCCCCGTCGGGGTGGGCGATCAGGTACCGGACCGACGGAATGCCACCCACCGCGACCTCGGACCGTTCCACCTCGAGCTGGGGATGGGCCTCGAACCAGGCGTCGTAGTCGAAGCCGTCCACCGTTCGGGGCAGGCGCGGTGGACCATCGGTGGTGTCGGTGGGGTCGATCATCGCCTCCGGCCGGTTGAACTGGATCAGTGGCAGATCCCAGAGTCCCGTGGCGCGGTCGTGATCGACGAGGAGCATGTAGCTGGGCAGTTCGACGATCAGCCGCCACCGCTGGTCGAGCGAGAACGTCATCGGCGTCCGCATCGAGTCGGTGGTGTAGGTCCCCGGTTCGAGCAGGAGCGGCGCGTACGCGTCGAACGCGTCCTGGATCGCACCTCGTGGAGAGATGAAGCCGTACTCGAAGTCGCTGCGCAGGCCTTCCTGGAACTGGATCTCGGGCATCTCGTCGCTCGAGGTGCCCGCGGCCGCCGGCTCCGGCTCCTCCGCGGGCTCCTCGGTGGGTGCGTCGGTGGCGTGGGTCGGGGTGCTGGTCGGCGCGTCCTCGGCGGCGACCACCTCCTCGACCGCCGGCTCGTCGGCCGGCTCGGACCCGGTGGCACCGCCATCCGCGCTGCTCCCACACGCGGCCGCCACCATCGCGGCCACGATCAGCACCCATCGGCTGGTCTTCGTCATCGGGATCCTCTCAGTCGGTCGGCTCGACAGTCGGCGCTGCCGGGTAGGTCGTCGATCGCATCTGCGAGCGCTTCGCTCAGGGCCTGCAGCTGTGCGGTGTCAGGTGTGCCGGAGCGGACGGTCGCCGACCGAGCGTCGCCGGCGGACGCGACGAGTCGTTCACCCTCGGAGCGGAGCTCCACGAATTCGTCTCCGGTCAACGCGCCGGCGGTGTCGAGGTACTCCTGTGACAGCAGCTCGAGGCTGACGAGTGCTCGATTGGGTCGTTCGCCCGTGGCGTCGGCCAGGAACGCCACCACGTTCTCGACGTCGGGTCCGATGGCCGAGCAGAACTCCTCGACCACGAGCGAGTTGCGCTCCGCCACGTCGGTCCGGCCACCGCCGTCGCCTCTCGTGAGCAGGCCGGCGACGGCCACGAGCAGCACGAGGGCCGCCGCGGCGGCGTAGAAGCCGCCCCGTGACCACCGGCGGGTACGCAGCGCTCGGGGCGCCTCGTCCTCGAACAGCCGGAGTGTGCCCATGTCATCGATGTCGGAGGCGTCGTCGCGTCCTGCGACGCCGTGTTCGACCACCTGGTCGAAGGCCGCCAGCATGTCCGCGCGGATGCGGGCGTCGCCGTCGGGTGCCGGTGGGATCGGGCGATCCACCGAGCGAAGCTTCTCGGCGTCGAAGTCGAGGTCGTCGTGATCGCTCATGACTGCTCCTCGTAGGCCCGCTCGAACGCCCGCCGACCGCGGGCGAGCAGCGACTCCGCCGCCCGGTAGTCCACCCCGAGCGCGTCGGCCACCTCGCTGACGGAGTGATCGTCGAGATACCTGAGGACGAGGGCTGCCCGCTGGCGGGGTGCGAGGGAGTCGAGCGCCGCGAGCACGCGCCCATCCTCGTCGGTCTCCCCGAGGGGTGCACGCTCACGTTTGAGCACCTCGATGCCGCGGCGTTGGGTGTCGGAACGGCGCCAGTGATCGACGAGCCGGCGCCGGGCGACGGTGATGAGCCAGCCCGTGCTCACCTCGGCACTGCGCCCCTGCGCAAACCGCGTGGCCGCGTTGATGAAGACCTCGGTGGTGAGGTCCTCGGCCAGGGTGGCGTTGCCGCAGCGTGCGAGCAGGAAGCCGTGGACGGTCGCCACCTCACGCTCGTAGAGCTCTTCGAGCTCCGCGCGCGACTGCGCCGAGGACACCATCTGTGCGCTCACACCAGTGTCATCGGGGTGGCTCGCAGGAATCCGTCGCTCCGTCGCAGATGGTCACGATGCCGGTGAACCAGTCGAGCTCGCCCAACGCGTTCTCGAGTCGGCGTTCGTCCTCGCCCGCCGCGTACAGGACCGTCGGCCCGAGAGTCGTGTCGGCCACCCAGGCTCGCACGCGGCCGTACTCGCGGGGCCACCCCCCGAGCGTCGGGTCGAAGCCGATCCGCTCCGGGGTGAGCATCATCAACGGATCGCCCCGATGGTCGAAGTCCACGATCGTCGCCGATGCGCCGAAGATCTCACCATCGGTCACAGCGAAGACCTGGTCCGCGTCGGCTGTGATCGCGTCCACGACCTCGGCGGCGGTCAGGAGAGGTGTGCCATCCCAGTCGGTCACGGGGGTCGCGATCCCGACGTCGCGAGCGCCTCCGCCGGCGCTGGACAACCGCGCGGTCACCTGCCCCGGCCGCTGGAGCACGAGGAAGAAGTTGCCGGACTCCAACCGGATCCCAGGGATGCCGGCCGGGGTCCAGGCCTCGTTGGACGGCAACTCGACGAAGGTCGCATGGGTCGTGCGCTCGGCGAATGGCGGCGGCGCCGATGGGCCGAGCGTCGCTCCGGCGAAGAGGCGGTCGGCCGCTTCGACGAACGTGGGCCACTGCTCGTCGGAGGCGGACACGAATCCGATGATCGGCCCCTGCGGGTCGTCGATCTCGTACCACCGGATCCGTTCGCGCGACCGAGCGACGGAGTGGGTGTGCTTCCCCGACCACAGGAACGTCACGCAGGACCCCGGTTGGCAACTGTCCTTGGTGGGTCCGAGCTCGGGGTCGACCTCGACGTCGAACCACTGCGCCACCCGGTCCCCCATCGGAATCGTGCCCTCCTGGAGCAACACGACCTGTGGGATGGCATCGATCCAGTCCGCGAGGCGCCAGTCCGGCTGCCATCCCGCCGGCCCGGCGCCGAGACGATCAGACGCGACGTCGAAGGGCGGTGCGAATCCGATCGGTCGGTGGATCGTCAGCGCGGGCAACAGCGGGTCGAGCCCGGCGTCCGGGGCGGTGAGCAGCATCGAGCCGGGGTGCGCCCAGTCGAGGCGCCAGAACTCGTCGAGCTCCAGGGTGAACTCGATCCCGAGGTTGTCGAACACGTGGACCCCGGGGTCCAGAATCAAGGGGGCGACGCCGTTGGCCTCCTGGTACGTCCCCAACGGCGCCGGGTCGGCGTAGATGCGCTGCTCGCGCAGGATCTGGGCCGACGGTTCACTCGGCACCACCGGTCGATCGACGACCTCTTCACGGATGACGACCGTGCCCTCGTCGGCGTTCGGCCCGGAATCCGTGCAGCCGGCTGCGAGCGCGACGAACGCGACAGTTGCAGCCGCCCACCTCCGCGTCATCGATCCAGGCAACGAGAACTCCACACCCACCACATCGCCGGAACCCCGCCGGTTCCGTCGCGGATGCTGCCACATTCTCCGATCCTGCGACCGGACCGCTGTTCAGAATCCGTTCACCCGGTACGGTCGACTCATGGCGCCCGCCGGCTACTCGGGGACACCCCTGCCGAAGAAGCTCGGGATCAAGGATCTGCACGTGGTGACCCTGCTCGATGCGCCGGATGGCCTGCGCGAGATCCTCACCCCACTCCCCGACGGTGTGAGGTTCCGGACCGATCTCCGCGCCAAGCCCGACGTGGCCGTCGCCTTCTTCACTCGGAGGTCGGCGTTCGAACGGCGGATCGACGCCCTGGGCCGGGCGGTGTTCCCGGCCGCCGCCGCGTGGATCGCCTGGCCGAAGAGGTCCTCGGGCGTCGAGACCGACATGACCGAGGACGTCGTGCGTGCGGTTGCGCTCCCGACGGGGCTCGTCGATGTCAAGGTCTGCGCCATCGACGAGACCTGGAGCGGTCTCAAGCTGATGTGGCGCAAGGAACTGCGGACCTGATCAGCTCTCGCCCTTCGGCGACGAGCTGTGGAGCGACGCCTCGAGCGACGCGGGATCGAGCGGCGAGCTGTAGCGGAACCCCTGCAGGTGATCCGAGCCCATGTCACTGAGATCGGTCGCCTGCTCGAGGGTTTCGACGCCCTCTGCGGTGACGGAGACCCCGAGCACGTGGCCGGTCTTGACGATCAGCTCCACCAGCGAGCGGTCCTCGGCGACGTCGAGACTGTGGACGAAGCTCTTGTCCACCTTGATCGTGTCCACCGGGAGCTGCCGGAGGTGCGCGAAGGAGGTGTAGCCGGTCCCGAAGTCGTCGAGCGCGATCTTGACCCCGCGGCTGCGGAGGGCGTCCAGCTGCCCGCGGGCCGTCTCGAGATCCTCCAACAGCGCGCTCTCGGTGAGCTCGATGGTGAGACGACGGGGGTCGACTCCGAACTGGTCGAGCAGCACCAGGACTTCCTGGTCGAGATCGCCGGCTGCGAGATGTCGGGCGGAGACATTGATGGCGGCCGGGACGTCGCCGAGGACGGGGTGGTCGCTCCAGTCGGCCAGCTGTCGCACGACGGCGCGCAGAACCCAGTCGTCCATGGCCACGATCAGATGCGACCGCTCGGCGACCGGCACGAAGTCGTCCGGCGGGACGAGACCGACGCCGGGGCGATTCCAACGCACCAGCGCCTCGAGCGAGACGAGCCGGTCGTCCTCGGCATCGACGACGGGCTGGTAGTGGACGACCAGTTCGTCGCGTTCGATTGCGAGCCGCAGTGCGTGCTCGACGCTCATGCGCTCGGCGATCTCCCCGCGCAGCTCGACGTCGCACAGCTCGACTCTGGAGCGACCCTCGTGCTTGGCCCGGTACACGGCGAGGTCCGCGTCCCGCAGCAGTTCATCGGCCGACAGGTCCGTGTCGCCCGCGAGCGCCACGCCGATGCTGATCCCGGGCCGGATCTCGCTGCCGTCGACCGTCACCGGCTCGCCGACCGCTTCCACCAGCCGGTTGGCGACGACGATGGCCTCGTGGGCCTCACGGACCGGCTCGGCGATGACGAGGAACTCGTCGCCTCCCAGCCGGCAGGCGAGGTCACCCTCCCGGATCGTGTCCACCATGCGCCGAGCGATCGTCTGCAGGACGATGTCGCCCGCGTTGTGGCCGAAGCGGTCATTGATCTGCTTGAAGTCGTCCACGTCGACGTACATCACCGCGAGGTCACGTTCGGGTGCGCGACGCGTACGGGCGAGCGCCTGCTGCAAGGTCGCCATCGCCGCCGATCGGTTCGTCAGCCCGGTCAGGCCGTCGTGGGTGGCCTCGTGCTCGAGTCGGGCGGAGAGCTCTGCCCGCTCGGCGAGCGACGCCGCCAGCCGCCGGACCGCAGCCTGGAGCGAGGCGCCCAGGCGACCCGGGGGCCGCCGCTCCAGAACCTCGTGGTCCAGGTCGGCGTCAGCGAGGGCGGCGGCCTGCATCTCGGCGAGCTTGAGGTTGTCGGCCGCCTCGTTCAGCGCTCTGCCCGCGCTTCGGACCTCGGCCGGGCCGGCGACGGCGACGTGACCACCCAGCTCGCCCTCGCGCATCGCGGTCACGACGTCGGCCATCCGGCGCAGCGGTCTGACGATCCACCAGCTCGCGATGGCGATGGCCAGCAGCGACAACACCCCGACGAGTGCAGTCGTGGCCACGACCGTCCGCTGGTACTCCTCGGCATCGGCCCCGAGTGCGGCCGCGGTCGCCGAGACCTCTGCAGCCACGGCGTCGACGACGTCGAGGTGCAGGTCGACCGCGTCGAGCGAGTCCGAGAACGCAGCGGCCTCGGCATCGATGTCGAGGGTCGCCAGGTCGAACACCGAGGAGAACGCCTGGTCCGGGTCGAAGATCACGTCGTTGAGGTCGTCGAGGCGCTCGAACAGTTCGACGACCCGCCGGTCGGTCCTGACCTGCTCCCACACCTCGGCTGCGTCGCTGTCCGGCTCCAGGAGCAACTCCAGACGGCGTGTCGAGTCCTCGTACACGGCGCTGAACTGGAGCAGGTCCAGCGCCGGCTGGTCCTCGGCGGCTGCGCCGGGATACCTGGTGGCGAAGTAGGTCGACGCCACACCCGACGAGGCGGTCCGGACGTCGATCGCGACCGCCAAGGCCAGGTTCGACCGCGCCAGGTCGTAGCCGTCCGGCACGTCGCTCGCGAGCCTCGTCAAGGTGTCGATCTTGGCCCGGATCGGGTACCCCAACGCCTCGGTGACGGCGTTGTAGGCGCGGCCGATCGAGGTGGTCGTCGAGTCCTCGTGGGCCACCTCGTCGCGTGCCCGGTCGACCGAGAACGCGACCCCGTCGAGACCGAGAACGCGCAGGGACTCGTCGACCAGCTCACGCGCCTCGGCGAACTCCTGTTCCATGTCGATGCCGATCATCGACGTGATGAGGTCCGGCGGGATGCCGAGCGATCGAGTCGAGGCCACCGCACTGGCCCAGTAGTTCTCGGCGGAGAGGTGCGCGTCGAGCGATGCCAGCGCGATCACCTCTGGCGCGGTCGACTCGATCTCAGCCGCAGCGTCCGCGCGGTCCGCTGCCTGTTCCAACGCCTGCACCGAGAACCAGACGAGTCCCGCGAATGGCAAGAGGGCGAGCAACACGAGGGTTGCTCGAACTCCGGGTGCGAAGCGACCTCCATGTCGGCTCCTCACGCCGACCCCATCGACAGCTGGAGCGGGTTTTCAAGCGGGGCCACAGCCCCTGCGACCCGGCTCGGGGTCAGCCGAGGCGCTGCCGGAGGGCGTTGAGCACGGTGATCGTGGTGAACTGCCGGATGCGTTCCCGGTCGAAGGGCCACTTGACGGTCGTGGTCTCGACCACGCCGTCGACCGACGTCGCCATCCACACCCGGCCGACTTCGACGCCCTCTTGTGGGTCCGGGCCGGCGACGCCGGTCACGGCGACGGAGACGTCGGCGCCCAGCACGCGACAGGCCCCTTCGGCCATGGCGATCACGGCCTCCTCGGACACGACCGGTCCCTCGGGGACGCCGAGCACGTCGAACTTGACCTCGGAGGCGTAGGACACGACCGACCCCCGGAACACGTCGCTTGCCCCCGGGACGTTCGTCAGCCGGCTGCCGATCAGCCCGCCGGTCAGGCTCTCGGCGGTCGCCAGACTGAGACCCCGATCTCGACACGTCTGCAGGACGACCTCCTCCATCGACTGGTCGTCATCGGAGAAGATCAGCTGCCCTCCCAGGATCGCCCGCACGCGTTCGGCCTCGTCGGCGAGCAACTCGTCCACCTCGGATTCGGTCTCGGCCTTCGCGGTGATGCGGACCTTGAGTCCCTCGATGCCCGATGCGAGGAACGCGATCGTGCAACCACCCTCCCGGTCGAGACGCGAGATCTCGTCGGCGAGTCGCTCGGCGAGGCCCGACTCGGACTCGCCCCACGTGCGCAGCGTCTTCGACCGGATGACCGACGTGATCCCCGCCCGCTCCTTCATGTCGGGCAGGATGCACTCCGAGACCATCTGCTTCATCTCCCAGGGCACACCCGGGACCGCGTAGATCACCTTGTCGCCGACCGGAGCCTTGAGCCCGGGCGCGGTGCCCGGCATGACCGGGAGGGGCTCGGCGCCCACGGGTACCTCGGCCTGGCGCAGGTTGTTCATCGGCATCTTCCGACCGCCGAATCGCTCCTCGATCCGTGCGACCAGCTCCTCGTCGAGGTCGAGTTCGACCCCCATGACGCGAGCGATCATGTCGCGGGTGAGATCGTCCTGGGTCGGACCCAGTCCACCGCACACGATGACGGCGTCGGAACGTTCGACCGCCTGCTTCAGGACCGACGTGATGCGGTCCGGGTTGTCGCCCACCTTGGTCTGGAAGTGGCTGTCGATGCCGGCGATGGCGAGCTGCTCGCCGATCCATGATGAGTTGGTGTCGACGATCTGTCCGAGGAGCAACTCGGTCCCGACCGCGACGACTTCACAGGTGAACTTGGCCATGGGCGGGGACACTACAGACCGCGGGCCGGATCCGACGCGTCCGACACGCCCCGGCGGGTTCGGAAGTCCGGACACAACGGCCTCAAATCACCCGCTGACCTGCCGAAGGTCGACGTGAGCCGTGGGACAGCTCGCAACCCAGCCGTCTTCTGGAGCGCCGGATGGCCAACGAGCCGACCCCACTGCATCAGGCAATCTTCGACGTCCTCGACGAGGGCGTCGTCGTCCGCAAGCGCACCGGCGAGGCCGTCGCCTGGAACCGACGGGCGCTCGAGCTCCTCGGACTGACGGGCCCGCAGCTCGAGGGCCGCGAACGTGTGGGCGATGACTGGGAGCTCCTGCGCCCGGGCGGCTCGTCGTTCGACCACCGCCCGGTGAACGAGATCGTCAAACCGCTCGTCGGCGTGTTCGGCGTGCGCCACGTCGACGGGTCGATCCACTGGCTCCACGGCGACACCCGTGTGATCGAGGCCGAGGGACGCGAGCTGATCATCACCTCGATGACCGACGTGACCGAACAGCGACGGACAGCCAGCGATCGCGACGATGCCACCGCCGAGGCCACGCGCGCGACCGAGCGCTACCGCGTGCTGTTCGACAGCGCCCCTGTCGGCATGCTCGAGATCAGCGCGGACGGGGTCGTCCGAGAGGCCAACGCGGCGATCGCCTTGATCCTCGGCATCCCGACCTCTCAGCTCGTCGGCGCCGCTGCCGCCCCCTTGTTCGGCTTCCTCGGAGTCGACGATCTCCTGGCCACGTGTCAGGACCGACCGGGCTCCCAGGGCTTCTCGTCGCACGAAGTCCTCGACGGCGCGGGTCACCCCCTCTACCTCCTGCTCCGTGCCGCGGAACTCACCACCGACGACGAGACGTCATGGCTCGTCCAGGTCGCCGACGTCAGCGAAGGCGCCCGGCTGGAGCAGCAACTCCGCCATCTCGCGGACCACGACCCCTTGACCGGGCTCCTCAACCGCCGGAGCTTCACCGAGGCCCTCGACGCGTTCCTCGCCCGTCCGCACCGCCGGTCGGGCCTCGGCGCGCTCGTCCTGATCGACCTCGACAACTTCAAGGCGATCAACGACACGCTCGGGCACACCGAGGGCGATCGGGTGATCACCGCGGTCGCCGAGATCCTGACGACCCGGCTGCGGGCGACGGACCACATCGCTCGGCTCGGCGGCGACGAGTTCGCCGTCCTGGCTGAGAACTGTGACTACGCAGGGGCGCGACGCCTCGCCGACGACATCGTGACGGCGATCCGCCAGGAGGTGCTCGCAGGCGCATCGGGCGGCAAGGGCCGACCGGTCACGGCGAGCGTCGGCGCGACGATCTGCGCCGGCCACCACCGCACAGCCGACACGCTCGTGGCCGACGCGGACAAGGCCCTCTACGAGGCCAAGGACGCGGGCAGAGACACATCGGTGGTCTTGAACGAGACCGCACGCGAACTGTTCCGCTCTCCGTTGTCCTGGATCGAGCGGGTCGAGTCGGCGCTGAGCGACGACCGGTTCGAGCTGTACGCGCAGCCGATCATCGAGCTCGACCGAGGCACCACGTCCTCCCACGAGCTGCTGATCCGCATGGTCGCCGACGACGGCGCGCGCATCGCGCCCGGCGCCTGGATCGCCGCCGCCGAACGAGCGGGCCTGTTCACCAAGCTGGACCGCTGGGTCGTCGACAACGCCATCGAGCTCTCCGCAGCGCACCGTCACCCGGTCAACATCAACCTGTCCGGACGATCGATCAGGGGCACATCGCTGCTGCGGTTGATCGAGGAGACGATCTCGCGACACGACGCCGACCCGGCAACGCTCACGTTCGAGGTCACCGAGACGTCGGCGATCACCAACCTGGCCGAGGCCCAGAAGTTCCTCCGGGAGCTCCGGGCGCTGGGGTGTCTGGCCGCCCTCGACGACTTCGGGAAGGGGTTCGGCAGCTTCCAGTACCTGAAGCACCTGCCCTTCGACGTCATCAAGATCGACGGCG